>CAIXGW010000288.1 GCA_903919145.1 uncultured Myxococcales bacterium | reverse complement strand
GCCTGTCGGGATAATCCCCGCCAGGCTCCGTGCCATTTTGCGTTTTTTTCAGTCGGGCAAGAAATATTAGAAGTGAATTCCAATATTTCGCCCGCCTGGGCGCTCGCAAGACGATCGCCCTAGGACCCTGTCGGATGCTGCGGCTGATTCAATAGTTTTAAAGAGTTATCCCTAGGCGACGGCATTACTCCGACAGGCTCCTAGCAGCTGCTGGTGCTCGCGCAGGGCTGCTTCGGCCTGGCGGCGCTCGGTCATGTCCAGGCCAAAAGCCCAATGCTGCAAGCCGTTGCTGACCATGCCCCAGGACACACAGCGGACTGAGCCGTCTTTGCAGGTGATCTGGCGCTCTACGTGATCTGCGCTGGCGACGGTCGCCATGGCCTGGCCCAGCGGCGGCTGCCGCGACGCACCCTCACCCCCTGGGTAGTCGAGGTCGGGAAAGGCGAGCTGCTGCAGCGCGTTGGCAGTCGGCAACTCTGTCAAGCCGTAGCCGAACAGCCGCATGAACGTGGGGTTTACGTACACCCCGCGGCGCTGTGGCCCTGCGGACATGTAGACGGCCAGCGGCGAGCTATCGGTCGCGGAGCGAAAAAGCTGCTCGCTATCCATCAGTTCTCTGCGCTGGCGGTCCAGGCTGTCCAGCATCAGGTTGAACTGGCGCGCCAGCTGGGCGGGCTCGTCTTCGCCATCCAATTGCACCCGCAGTCCGAACTCACCGGTCTCGACGGCGTTGGTCACGTGCTGGATGGCGTAGAGCCGGCGGGTCAGGGCGCGCCCCGTCAGCGCCGCTGCCAAGCTGCTTAGCGCTATCGCCACCAGGCCGTAAAGCAGGCCGTTGCTGCGCACCAGATTCAGCTCGGCCATCAGCGCCTGGCCGCCAAGGCCGACCCGCACCCAGCCGATTGGCTTGTGGTTGACCTGGACCGGGCAGGCAGCATCGACCAGTCCCTGGGACTGCTTCAGGATCTGCGGCTGGATTTTTGCTGGAAAATCGCAGAGGTAGAGGCCCACGCGCGCCATGTCTGTGTGCGCCAGGATTTGGCCCCTGGCATCGGTGACAATGGCGTGGCGTAGGTCAGGATAGCTGGTCAGCCCCTGGACGATTTCTCGCAATCCCGCATAGTCGCGCGAAGCGAGCCACACGCTGGCCGACTTGGCCACAGCCTGGGCCAGTGCCGCCGCTTGCTCGACTTGTTGGCGCTTGGCCATCGCTTCGGCGCGGCGGGTCAGCTCGACGACAGCCAGCGTCATCATCGCCGCCACCACCATGGCCATGCCAAACGTCAGGCGGCGGCGCACCGTGCCGGTCACCAGCCGTCGCAGAGCATTCAGGCTCATGGGCCCTCTACTTTGCGGACGTTCTTTTCAAAGTCGGCGATGTAGCTGCGCACCGGGCCGTAGGTGTCGTCAGTGGCGGCGTGGAAGCCCGCCGTGGCCATGCCTTGCAGGATCTCCCGCCCTTTGGCGCTGTTGGGTAGGTCCAAGAGGGTCTGGCTGACCACCGCCGCTGCCTCGGCCGGCAGGTCATTGCGCAGCATCACCGAGTTGTTGACCAGCGGCGGCGTCTGCCACAGCACCTTGAGCTCGCTGGCCTGTTGGGGATGGTCGCGCTGGAACATCCGCCAGGGCGGCGGCCAGGTGGCGGCCACGGCGGCCTGGCCGAGGTAGGCCTGCAAAATCGAAGACTCTTGCGAGCCGACGTAGGCGTTGGTGATGTCGCGGTTGACGTCAATGCCGTTCTGATACAGATAGTTCTGCGGCATGATGCAGGCTGCCAGGGCGGTGGCGGCCGGATAGCTCACCACCTTTCCCTTCAGGTCTGACACTTGTTGGATGGGGCTGTCTTTGCGGGCGATGAAGATGCCCTTGAAGTCCTGCGCGTCGCCTGCCATGGCCACCACGCGGTAGCCCACCTTGATCGCTTCTAGGGTCTGCCAGGGATTGGCCAGCAGCAGCCCAGGCTCGCGGCTGCGAAACCGACTGTTATAGGTGGGATAATCGCGGGAGGCCAGCAGCTCAATGCGGGCATGGGGCAGGCGGCGGTTCAGCTCATCGACCAAAGGCTGGTAGGCGTCGGCCAGCTTTTGCGGATTGTGCAGGGGGTGAACCGCCAAGCTGTAGGTCGGCACGGTCGCGCTGGCAGGGGTCTGCGACTACACCAGCGGCTTCTCTGCTGGCTGCGGCGTGCAGGCGCAGGCCAGCCACACAAGGGCCACGGCGGCTGCGGCCCAGCCATGTGGGCGGCGGGAGACGACATAGGTGTTTGGAGTTGCCTCGGCCATCTACGCCGCCCACAGGATAGCTTGGGGCTGGCGATAGGACCTGGCACATCGGGTTGGCGCTGCTTGCGGCATCAACACCCGTAGCGGCGGCTGGGTGTTACTCCCCTGCCGATCCAAGAGGAAGGCTATGCCTGGGCGGCAGCGCGGTCAAGCGCCAAGAGCCTGTGCCGAGCCCGCCGCGGCAAAGACGAGGTCCAGCCGGGAGGTGTCGGCGGGGTGGCAGCCGCATTGGGCCTTTGGGGCGCGTCTACCAGCGGCCGGTCAGCACGGGCGCATCCTTGCGGGCGACGAGGCCGGTCCAGCCATGCAGCTGGGCCCGCAGGGGCGGCTGGCCAGCGCAGTGGTCGCGCCACGTGCATGCCGCGCAGGGCGCGCCGCGGGCGGCACGGCGATCGGGTTGGGCCAGAGGGCTGATTTCCGCCGCCGCCGCCGCTGTGGCCAGAGCGCACGGCGCGATGCCCAGCACCGCGCAGCCCTTGCCGGCGGCAGCGAGGATCCGCACACCCGCGTCGACGTAGGGACCGATCGCGGCCATGGGCGCAAGCAGCGGGTGGGCGGTGCGGTCAGGGCCGGGGGGAGCCCACAGCAGCGCGGCATCGATGCCAAGCGGCAGTGATTTTTGCAGCAGTGACGGCAAGCCGCGGTAGGTGGGGCGCAGCAGCACGGCGATCACTGCGGTGCGCAGGCCGCCTTGGCGGGCCGCCTTGAGGCCGGCGATGGCGCGGGCAAACGAACCGGGGACGCCGGTGGCGTAGTCGTGGCTCTCTGGGCTGTCTCCCCACAGACCGATGGCCACGGCGGTGGCGCCAGCGCGGCGGATGGCCTGGACGACGCCGGGGCGGGCGAGTGCCGCACCATTGCTCCATAGCTCGACCTGGGGGGCAATGCGCCGGGCTGCCGTCAGCAGCTCCAGGGCCTCTGGGCGCTGCAGCAGCTCGCCGCCGCGCAGCACAATCTTGCTGGCCTCTGCGGGCAGGGCCTGCAGCACCTGGGCGGCGGTCAGCTGGGCGGTCTGGGCGCCCGCCCGGTCAAAGGGCTCCGCCGCGCCTTCGGTCCACGGCGAACACACCGGGCACACGGCCGGCGACCACGGATGGGGACATGGACTGCCGCTGTCGATCCAAGCAACGGCGGGGGCAGCGGCAGCGGGGGCGGTTTCTGGAGGGGTCAAGGCAGCTCTCCACGGCGGCAACGCAGGGGCTGCCAAGCTAGCAGAAAGAGCCGGCGCGGCCAAACTCCGGCAACGGCGCTGCACTTGCCCGGCGGCGGCCAGCGGGACCTTGCGCACGGCTGCGCAAACCGTCACTATTTTGACATGGCGAACTCGAAATGGCAGACGATGGGGGCAGTGGCAGTGGGCTGGCGGTGGCGGCGGCCGTTGGCTGTCAGCCTGCTGCGCTCAAGCCAGACGCGGTGGTCCTGGAGATGGACGCGACCGCCGACGGCCAGCCCGGCGTGGATGCGGCCGACGCGGCGGAGGTCGAGACCGACCAGCAGGCCGGCTCTGACGCGGTCGATGGCGCAGCACTGCCGGATGGCGATGCCTTGAGCGATGGCGGGGACGGAGCCGACGCCGCCACCGACGCTGCCACCGATGTGCCCGCCGAGTGCACGGTTGACAAGGACTGCGCCGCCAAGACCGGGGTCTGCCTCATCCCTCTGTGCATCGCCGGCGCGTGCAAGCCAGACAAGGCCCCCGATGGCAGCGCCTGCAGCGACGGCGAGCCCTGCACCAGCGGCGATCACTGCGCTGGCGGCCTTTGCGTGGGCACCGACCAGTGCACCGGGCTGGCCGAACAGGGGGTGACCACTGCGGAACTTGTTGATCTGCAATCTTTTGTTGACGATGAGCCCGGGCTGGAGACGGCTTTGGGGCCGCTGAACCGCGATTCCACCGGCACCTCAGGGGAGCTGCCCACGGCGCAGCACCCGCTGCTGGCGACCGTCGAGCGGCGGCTGCAGGCGCTGTTGGGGCTGACCAATCGCTTGGGCGGCACGCTGCGGATGCGTCGCTACGGACCGGGGCAGGGGCACCCGCCGCACCTGGACGTCTATGAGATTGCCGGGCAGCAGCTGCTGGCGACGGCCATCCTCTGCGTTCACGCGCCGCGCGTCGGCGGCCAGACCGTGTTCTTGGATGGCGGCGACGGCCCGCTGCAGGTCGAGCACCGGCCGGGGCAGGTGGTGGCCTGGCTGAATGTGCGGCCTGATGGCCAGCCGATGACCTCAGCGCGCCACCTGGGCGCCCAGGTGTTGGAGGGCCAAAAGGTCATTCTCAGCCTGTTCTTCTATGGCCAATCCGCGGACCTGCGCGGCGTGGCGGCCGGCCAAGGGGCGCCGTTGCAGCTGCGCCAGCAGGTCCGGACGGTAACGGCGGCGCAGCGGCAGGGCAGCCTGCGCGGCTTTGGGCGGGTGCTGGCGATTGTCGACGACGGCGTGCCGAGCAGCTCGGACAGTCCGGTAGGCAATGTCCGATGGGGTACGCAGGGGCTGTGGGCCGGCGCGGTGGTGGCGGGGCTGCGCGCTCGGACAGTCCGGTAGGCAATGTCCGATGGGGTACGCGGGGGCTGTGGGCCAGCGCGGTGGTGGCGGGACGGCGCGCTCGGACAGTCCCGGACAGTCCGGTAGGCAATGTCCGATGAGGGATACGGGTGCGCAAGTCGCCCCAGGGCTCGCAGGCAGAAGTGGCAACGGCGGGGCAGTCTTGAGGTGCCAGAGCTGCGGGCTGGGCTGAGCGCCCTTCGGCACGGGGAGACGGCCCCACCGGCACCAGGGGCAATGCTCTGGACACACCTGCCCGGCCCACCGCTATTTGGCGATGAACTTCAGCACGATCTGGACCTTCGTTGGGGCCGGGCGCGGCGGCAGCCCACCCATGCTCTTCAACCTGCTCTGCACACACGCTGCAAGGGGCTGGGTAGAGGGCGTGACGCTCAACTCGTTGAGTTTGCCTTGGGGATCGACCGTTAGCTCGGCCTGGAGCTGCTCGACCAGGACCGGGTTGACCCGGAGGGCGGTGCGCTGGCACTGCAGCAGCCCGCTCTTGAGGCGGTGCAGGGCGGTGAGCAGAGTTGCCTTGAGCTCGTCATCGGCACAAGTTATCAAGATAGATGCGATTTCTAGGCGATGGCCGGCGTAGTCTTTGGCCGCCGAGCCGCTGCCCGCAGTCCCCGGCGGCGAGGGAGCCATGGCCTCCTCCTTCTTGTAGCCGCCGCTGCCCTGGCCGCTGCCGCCCTGCTGGCCGAGCCCCAGGTCCAAGTCGTCGGCCTGGCCTCCGAGCGCGGCGCGCCGGCTGCTGACGGCCGCGCCGCTGGCGCCCTTGGCCGGCCGACTGACCGGCTCCGCGCGGGCTGCCTGCTTGCGGGCCAGATCAACCCTGGGGCGGGGGGCGGCCTGAGCCGGCGCGGGCGCGGGCTCAGCCCGAGCTGGGGCTGGCGAGCTTTCTGCAGTGCGCACGGCACTCTCTGCCGATGCGGCGGCCTCTCGCTCGCTGTGGCGGCCGGCCGATGCCGTGGCAACCTCCTGGGCCTGGGGCGCCAGCGCCTGGGGTGCGGACTCTTGGCTCGCCCGCCAGGCAGCGGTCTGGTCGACCCGCTTGCTTTGGCCGCCGTCTAGCCGCCACAGCGCCTGATTGTGCAGCAGGCGGATCGAGACGCTGGCTTCTGGCGGGGTCACCACGGTGTCATCGGCAAAGACCGGGCCGGCGACGGCCAGGGCGCGGGCCTGGGCGCCCGCGACAGCACGGGTGGCTGTGACCAGACCCTCTACGGCCTGGACCTGGCCAGCTGGAGCGTCTGGCGCACTTTGCGGCGGTGGTTTATCGCAGCCCCACAGCGCCAGGCCAGTGCACACCGCCAGCAGAAGGGCAGTCAAAGGCTTGAAACTCAAACTGGTTACTCCTGGCTGGTGGGCGCGTTCCTTGGGCTCTCTTGCCTTGCCCTTTGGAGCCCCGCAAACCCAAGCCCAGCCGGAGCTGGCAGGGGCCCATGGGGCCCGCGCGGTCGCGCCATGGGCCGCAGCCCGGTGGATCTCACTTGTGGCGTTGATCATAGACCCCATCCCAGTCGGCCGACGGTGGATCGACGGCCATGGCTTTGGTTCGCTCTGCCAGCACCTGGGCTGGACCGTCGCCAGGGTGAACTGCCAGCAACTCGCCAAGCCGGGTCTCTGCAGCATGCCAGTTCCGCTGACGAAAATCGTCCAGCGCCTGTGCATACAGACTCAGGCTGACCGTATCCAAGCGGCTTGTGTCGCGGTGGCCGACCAGCTCGTAGACCCGCAGGGCGCCGCCGCGACCCTTGACCCTGACGTAGTCGATCTCTCTGAAAACAAAGGCATCACCTGCCAGTTCGGGCACGCGCGGACCGCACAAAATGGCACAGCGGTACTCTTTGGTCAGGCCTTCAAG
>CAIXGW010000287.1 GCA_903919145.1 uncultured Myxococcales bacterium | reverse complement strand
ACGTAGGAACCGCGCATCGCGTCGTTGTCCTCTGGCACCAGTCCAAGCCCCTCGGCCGCCAGATGCTGATGGCGCGCGACAAACTGCGCGTTCTGGTCGGCACTGATCAGCAGCGGCCCGACCTTGCCCTCGTTCTCGCCCTGAATCTCCAGCACCTGAAACGCTTTCCAGCGGTCCGGGCGAATCCGCCGCACCAGCTCGGACACGTCCTCTTGCCAGTTCAGCGCCGTCACCACTGTGTTGAGCTTGATGCGGATGCCGCGCCGGCGCAGCTCGTCAGCGTGGGCGATGGAATTGCCGATGTGGCCACCCGCACCGCGACCGAGCTTGGCCTGCACGGCCTCCAATCTGGAATCGACAGAGAGGCCCACCCAGTCCAGCTGACCGGCGCAGTCGTCCAGCAGCTTGGGCAAGCGAGCGCCATTGGTCACGACGCAAGTGGTGAGCCCGAGGCCGTGGGCATGGCGGACCAGTTGGGCCAGATGCGGATGGAGCGTGGGCTCGCCGCCGACGAACGTGATCTTGTCGGTTCCGGCCTGGCCCAGCGCCTGGATGACGGCGATTGCGTCGTCGAGGTCCAGGACCGTGCGCGCCTCCGGAAAGCCGGCGTAGCAGAAGGTGCAGCGGAGGTTGCACTTGGGCCACAGGTGAAAGTTGACGGCAACGGGAACGGCAACCGTGGTAGCGGCAGTCATGCGGATCTCCTGGGATTTGCTGGCTAGGCGTCCGAACGCGGGGCAGGGTGGCGCGCTTCACGCCGTCCTGGCAGTTGACGAACGGTTCGGCACGGATCTGACAGGTGGCGCCGTTGGCAGTTGCGGTGGCTGGAGGGTCGGCCGCGCCGGCAAGCCAATCACTGGACACACAGTCCTTCAGCTTCTAGTACAGCACGGTCGCCTGACCAAGCTGGGCCGCGGCCTTTACGCCCTCGCCGGCGCGCACCGTGGCCGACTGCTTCAAGTACCGCAGCAAGATCGGCATCGACGTGGCTCTGGCGGCGCTGCAAAGCTACATTCGAGACCGCAAGGGAACCGCGGATGACCTGTGGCGCGAAGCCGTCCACTGCCGCGTCGCCAACGTGATGCGTCCGTATTTGGAGTCGGTGTCGCGATGAACATCAGCGCTGACATGATTATGGTTACTGTCGACCGTCGCTTGGCCACCGCCGTTGGGTCGGACATGTTGTGATCGCGCGCGTTTGACAAACGTCCGATTCGGCGTAGGCTGGCATTCGGGAGGTCCGGTTGGGCAAGGTCACGGCCGTCTTCATCGCCGGCCTGGAACTGTGGTTCAACTCGTCGGACCACCTGCCGCCGCACCTGCACGCCACGAAGCCGGGGCACTGGGAGATTCGCGTGTACCTGCTTACAACTACCGAGCTTGCTCTCGCCTTCGACTTGAAATGGCCCAAGAAGGCCGGCGCAGGCCCGTCCGCCGCGATCCAGCGCACATTGCGCAATGCAATCGTCGCCAACCGGGCTGCGCTGCTGGTGGAATGGGAGCAAAAGGTCGTTCCGGCGGAGGAAGTCTGATGAACACGGCTGCTGAAGTGACTGTCTTTGCGCAGGACGCTGCCAGTACGGCGTGGCTCCGTTCGGGCGGCCATGTGCACGTGGTGCGGCGAATGGATGCGGAACTCTTGCGGAGTGCGGGCTCGTTCCTGGTCTTGGCGCTGGCATCCAGGCTGCCTGAAATTGCGGAGTTCGTGACCGCCGCTAACCATCGGCATCGCCTGAAGGGCTTGCTGGTGCTCTTGGACAACGCTGCCATGGCGACGTGGCTGCCGCAGATGCTGGACAGAGCGAACCTGCGAACATTGCGAAACTGTTTGTCGCACCACGGGGCCGTGCTGCCGCGCCGGGTCGTCGAAGCGTGGCGGGTGGGCGCACAAGACGACCTGTTGGCGGACGTGACCGTGTCCAACGAAACGCTGTTCGCGCTGACCTGTGCCATGGACCGAATTGAAGTGCCGATGGCTTCGATTCCAGCCTTGAAGCGGCTCTCGCCGGCACAGCGCCAGCACTTCGAAGTCGCAGCGGATGGCAACTACGTCTACTGGCCAGACGGCGACGTGCATCTGGACGTAGACGCTCTCCGCGTGGTCGTGGACCCCGGACATCGGGCGACCGCGATGGTCGAGCACGCCAGACACCTACTCGACCTCGGCCAGCGCGTGCGAGCCGTCCGCGTGGCCCATGGTGTGCGAAAGGCCAGCGTGAACGGCGTGTCGGACCGACAGCTGCGGCGAATCGAATCCGGCGAGTTCTTTCCGCGCGTCGAGACGCTGACGAAGCTGGCTGAGGCGCATGGCCTTGGGTTGTCGGATTACCTGAATGAAATTGCTAATGTCGCGACGTCAATCTGATGAGCGCTTCGAATCACAGGATCGACGGCCGAGCCCCGGATACCGCGTACCTTGAACAATTGCAAGGTCCTGCGCTCCGGGGTATCCACACTTGACTATGAAGACCACGATGCGCCCGCGCACCACGCGCCTCCAAGGCCATTGGGCACCACGCCCTAGCCCAAGGTCCAACCAATGCCCCAACCCATTTGGCAGTGGAAGTCCCGCTTTCGCCGCAACAGCGCGCGCCGTTTGTCCTATGGCATTGGCACGTATGGGGTATCCGAGCGCTGGCCGCCCAGGGCAAGACCGCCGAGGCGATGGGCAACGTCGCGGCCGTGAAGGCGCGGATTCGGCAGGTGGTGGTCCAGGGTGGCCCGGCGAGCTTTGTGGCGCAGGTGCTTGGGCGGGTGTTGGGGTAGTCAGCGCAGACGTGTCGACGCGTCTACCGCTCCTCGAACCAGTCGACGCCCACCTGCCACGCGCCGGCTTCGTCGGCAAAACACACAATGTCGTCGGTACACTTGTCGATGAGTGCCAGCAGGCGACGGTGCGCGGAAAACGTTTCGACTTTGCGGAAAACGTTTACCCACGGACGAGATGCTTCGATTTTGTTTACAGAGCGGCCGCACCGGCGAGCTGGGGGCTACTTTTCGCTAGCGTGGAAGGGTTTCATTCCGGGGGCGGAATGAAGGGCATGCTAGGCGCTGACAGGCGCCGGGGTCCAGCATGTCCAGAGCTTGGGCTGCTTGGGTTCGTGCGGGTCGACCGTGCGGCTACTCTGCGCTCCGGTGGCCCTGGATTCAAGTGGCGGCGACCTAGCCCTTGGCGATGCAGACGGTTGCGCGCCCGAGTCCGTCAGCCCGCTGCCAAGGCCCCCCAAACAGCGATCAGCGCTCTTGAAAAATCTCGCCCAAGCCCTGTCCAGTTTCCTGAAAAGCGATACTGTAGGGTCCGCAGTCGCCCCCCAACCCACCCCGGAGGCCCCTCTTGAGTCCACTGACCTTTGCCCAAACTGACCGCGCTGTCGGCGCCCTGGTGGGCCTTGCCAGCGGCGATGCCCTTGGTGCTGGCTGCGAATTCGAGCCGCGGGTGCCCTATACCAAGGCCCTGGCCATGACCGGCGGAGGCGTCTTTGGCTGGCGCCCAGGCTCCTGGACCGACGACACCGCCATGGCCTATGCCATCGCCGAGGTTGCCGCCACGGGGGCAGACCTCCGCAGCGACCAAGCCCAGGACCAAATCGCCCAGGGCTGGTGGCGCTGGGCAGAAACCGCCGTCGACATCGGCGCGCAGACCCGCAGTGTGCTGCGCTCGGCGCGGGCCGATGGCACGGCCAAGGGATTGCGCGCCGCCTCAGAGCAGCATCACCTGCTGGCGCAGGGGCGTTCGGGTGGCAATGGCTCGCTGATGCGCACGGCTCCCGTGGCGCTGGCCTATCTTGGCCCCAACCAAGAAGAGGAGCTGTGGCAAGCTGCCGACGCCATCAGCGCGCTGACCCACTGGGAGCAAGATGCGCGAGAGGCCTGCGGCTTGTGGTGTTTGGCGATTCGCCACGCGGTGTTGCACGGCACCTTTGACGGGCTCCGCCTGGCGGTCCAGCGCCTACCCGCCGAGCGACAGGCTCTGTGGTCGGCGCGGCTCGACCAGGCCGAGGCCCGTCAGTCATGGCGCTTTGCCAACAACGGCTGGGTGGTGGCGGCGCTGCAAGCGGCATGGTCGGCGATTGCGCACACGGCGGTTCCTGCAGAGCTGCCCGGCGCGGGCGTCTTTGCGGCCCAGCACGCAGAAAACGCTATTGAGCGCGCGGCCCGCTGCGGCGGCGACACCGACACGGTGGCTGCCATTGCCGGCTCGCTGGTCGGGGCGCGCTGGGGCGCCAGTGCGATTCCAGCGAAGTGGAAGCTCAAGCTACACGGCTGGAACCAGGCGACCACCGCAGAGCTGGTGCAGCGGGCCGTCATGATCACCCGAGGCGGCCGTGCGACCAGCGGCGGCTGGCCCGTCGCGGCGACCGTCGATACCAGCCTGTGGCCAGAGCGCTTTGCCTTTGGCGTGCTGCCCCAACAGCCCAACTTACTGCTCGCTGGCCAAGCAGCGCTGCAAGAACGGCAGGGGCTCTACTCCAAGGCGGTGTCGCTGTCGCGGGTCGGGACCGCGGAAGGGGCGCTTGCGCCAGGGGATCACCTGAAGCTGATGGTCCTGGACTCCGCTGAGGCCGCAGACAATCCCAACTTGGCGTTCCAGCTGTGGGACACGGCTCGCCAGATAGACCAGTGGCTCAAAGCCGGCGAGCGGGTGCTGCTGCATTGCGTGCAGGCCCAGAATCGCACGCCGTCCTTTGCAGCGGCCTACCTCATGCTGGCCAAGGGGTTGACGGCCACGGCAGCGCTGGAGGCTGTGAAGGTCGCGCTGCCGCAGGCCTATCCGCACGGACCCTTTGTGGCGGCGCTCCAAACTCTGGATGGCAGCCGCGCCCGCGAATTGCGCTGCGTGCGCGACGGCGAGCGAATTACCGGGCTGTGGCTGGCGGTGGGCGACGTTGCGCTGCAGCGACGCGGCGGTGGCTGGGTGGCGGGGGAACTCGCAGCAGCAACGCAGGCGGCCACAGCGCGCGACGTGGCGGCATTTGACGAGGCGGAAATGGCCGGCGACGAGCTGCCAGCGCAGGCCGTCGTCGAAAGATAGCTAGACAGGACTCCAGTCCAATAGGCCCTGCACGCTTATGCCGGCCGAACCTCCGCCATGAACCCCTCCAGCTCCTGCACGCCGCCCAGCAGCACCAGCGCGCGGGCAGTGTCCATAGCGTGCAGCCCCAGCACCGATGGCGGATGGTCATCGCGATAGCCGCCAAACAACGCCAGGGCCACTCCAACCCTGGGCTGCAACGCGCGAATCTCTGCCAAGGCCGCGTAGGTCAGGTTGGCTGCTTCCAGCCACTCGGCGGTGGTGCACTGGTTGCCCAGCTGGTCCCACTCGTGCGAGTCGGCGCCGTGGGCTACGCAGATGTAGTCCACCTCACCGGCAGCTGCTCTTTCTGTTAGAAAGAGCAAATTTTGCTGCAGATCCGCCAGGTAGTCGGCATGCCTGCCGCCAGGGTTGATGTTGAGGCCGCGGGCAATGGCTATGTCGAGATCGGCGGCAAACTCTCGCGAATCTTCGATCGAATTGCCAAAGTGGCCGTCCAGGTCGATCCACGCACCGCGCAGGCCGCGCTGCCGGTACAGCTCCAGCCCCGCGATGACCTGGCCGCTGAAGGTGCAAAAGCCACTGCCGCTGCTTGGCCGCGCGTGGTGAAAGCCGGAAACTGGCGCCATGGCAATTACCTGCGGGTTGGCGACCGCCGCCGCGATGGCCGCCAGCAGGCACGCGTTGGTCAGCAGCACCGAGTCGCGGAACGGCGGTGTCCACGCCAAGCCATTGCTCTCTGCCTGCCAGCGCGGCTCGCCGGCCAAGAAAGCGTCCACATACTCGGGCTTGTGAGCGAGCAACAGCTGGTCGCGGGTCAGCGGGGCAAAATCGGCTCGCACCTCAAGGTGCTGCCAAAGCGGGGTGTTGTGCAAATACTCCAGGAATCGCCGGGGCTTGGTGGGTGATTTCGAGTAGTTGGTGGGTGAGTCGGCCGGCGCCATGTCGTCGCGGTAGTAGATGGCCAGGGGCGGGGTCATGGGGCCTCCAGTGCCCTTTGGGGCGAGCATGGATGGGGGATGCGGCGCTGCGCAGAACTCAAGGAAGGTGCGCATGCTGCGGTTGCCTAGGGGGGCCAAGGGGGCAACCGGTCGGGATGCGACAACTGCTGTCGCGTGGAGGCACGCTGTCCAAGGCCCGCTGCCGCCGCCGCAGCTGGCGCAGGTCACCCCCTTGAACGCCGCAGCCCCCTGTGTCATCTGGTAGGCAGGGGGCTGGGCCACAGATGGCCGGGCAGCCGCCGCGACCCGGAGTGACCATGGCAGAGATCACCCTGACCATCCATGATTTACCTGGCCTTTCGGCCGCGGGGGACGGAAGCGCTGCAGCCGGGCAGGGCGGCTACGCGTTCACCCTCTCCCGCCCCGCCCAGCCGGGTCAGAGCGCCACGCTGACCATCCCCATTGTCAACCGCGGGCCTGAGTCCTATGCGGCGTCGGTCGCCCAGGAGCGCTGGGTGTCGCAGCGCTATCCCGACCTGGAGATGTGCTTTGCCGGTGCTTGGCGCACCAGCGATGCGGAGCGTTTTGACCAAGTTTCCCAGGACCTCCATCACCTCTCGCAGGGGCCCGACCTGGCCGCGCAGTGGCTGGCGGCAGAGCTGCGCACCCGCTGTTCTGCCCCGCCGCCGCGGGCCCCCAACGGCTGTTCGCTGTGGAATCCGCGCGCCGACGTGGCCGACAGTGTGCGCCAGGCCGCCAGGGCTGCTGACCTGCAGGACTATGACCGCGTCATTGCGCTGGCTCCGCAGTGGGCCGATGGCTGGCTGCTGCGGGCCGCGCGCCGCCACAGCGAGCACGAAGACTTTGCCGGGGCCTTGGCCGACTGCCAGCGCGCAGCGGCTGCCCAGCCCCAGCTGGCGGCGGCTTGGGTGGGGCAGGGCTGGGCGCTGGTTTCTCTGGGCAGAGCGGCCGAGGCGGTAGAGCCGTTTGAGCGCGCGCTGCAGGGCTCGCCGGCCGACCCAGCGATCCGGGTGGCCCTTGCCTATGCGCTTGAAAAGGCCGGTGAATTTTCCAAGGCCGCCGAGCAGCTGAGGCTGGCAGCGCCGCCCGCCGAGGCAGGTAGCCAGCGGCCCGCCGAGGCCCAGATCCACCTCGCCCGGGCCCGCTGCCTGGCTGCCCAACAGCTGTGGGAAGAGGCCCTGGCGGCCCTTAGCGCCGCCTCGCGCTGCCAACCGACTCAGGCGGGGCCGTGGCTGGAGCGCGCCCGCCTGCTCAGAGGCCTGGATGGCCGGCTGGCCGATGCGCTGGACGCCGCCAAAAAGGCCTGCAAGCTCGCCCTGGAGTGGGAGGTCGAGCCGCACCTGCTGTACGGCGGCCTGCTGCGGCAGCAGGGAAAGCCCGCGCAAGCGCTGACCGTTTTGGCCACGGTGGCGTCGCGCGCACCCAACGAGCTGCGCCTGTGCGCTGAGCGCGGCCTGGCCCTGGTGGAATTGGCCAGGTGGCAAGAGGCGTTGCCCGATCTGGATCGCTATCTCGCCGCGGTGAGCTGGTGGCCGGCCCAGCTGGCCCGCGCCCAATGCCGCTGGCACGCACTGCACGATCGCCCCGGCGCGTTGGCCGACCTAAGCGCAGTCCTGCAGGTGGCGCCAGAGGATTCGCAGGCCCTGGCCCTGGGT
>CAIXGW010000286.1 GCA_903919145.1 uncultured Myxococcales bacterium | reverse complement strand
CAGAGACCCGCCCCAACCCGGGCCCGCGGATCTGGCCCACCACCAGCCGCAAGCCAGCCACGCGAAGGCGAGGCTTTGCTGTTGTTGCCCGCGACTACCAGTCGCCGGGCCCCCTCTGCCGGCCCCCTCTGCCGGCCCCCTCTGCTGGCCCCGCCCCTCCGCGCGCAGGATGCGAACCCGAAGGGCGGCGTGCGACGCCGCCGGCGCAGCCGGTCGCAGCCTGGTCGCATCCAGTGGTCATGGGTCGAAGGCGCGGAAACCCGCCCTACCCGGTCAAGGTGCAGTCACTCGTGGATATGCTGGAACCGGTGTTCCTGCCGCCTGTGCCCCCGGCCGCGGCTGGCGGCGAGCAGCCTAACGGCTATCTAGGCCGCGCGCGACAACGGTGAGGGGCCAGGGGCCGCAATCTGCTGGCGCACGACTGCGGGATCCAGAGTCAGCCCATTGGGCCAGCTCAGAGCGCCCGCTTCGACAAAGACACGCCGAAATTCGGCTGGGTCTCTGAGTGGTTCCAGCAAGGGCCCGCCTTTGGTCAACAGCGAGGTTGCGTCCCAAGTGCCGCAAATTCCATCGGAAAACTGGAGATTTAGGCTGTGTGGGCCGACAATCTTGACGGCTAGGATGTCAATCATGGTCGTCTCCCGAAATGCGCAACAGCGGCTGGTAGGCTTGGGCCAATGTCCAATCGTTTTGCAGTTCTGCTTGGTGGCTGAGGATCCACTCGCGCATCAAGCGTGCGGCAGTGGGCGGCAGGCTCCCGTTCATGATCGAACCATTTTCAAGGGAAATCATGGCTCTGTGGCCTTGATACTCTGCATGAACATGCGGGGGGCCATGGTCGCCATGGTGCATCCGAACGAGCTAACCATAGAAGGTAGCGATAATCGGCATAATTTGTCGCTCACGGCAAGGCCAGCCGCCGACCGCCAGCATGCCAATTCGTGAACACTGCTGCAAGCCGGGGGTGACGGTTTTGGCTGGCGGTGGTCTTGGCTGCCGGAGTCATAGGCCGCAGGCGCGGAGCCATGCTCGCACCCGGAGTGGGGATAAATCCAAGGGATTTACCGACCAGCGCGGGTGCGAACCGGGCGGGCCAGAGGCGCCGCCCCTAGCCGGGCCAGCGGACCTCGCCCACCACCAGCCGCAAACCAGCCTCGCGAACGCGAGGCTTTGCTGTTGTTGCCCGCGACTTCCAGTCGCCGGGCCCCTCCGCCGTGCCCCCTCTGCCGGCCCCTCCGCCGCGCGCAGGATGCGAACCCGAAGGGCGGCGTGCGACGCCGCCGGCGCAGCCGGTCGCAGCCTGGTCGCCCATGGCGACGCGCCCAAAAGGTGTTCATTCAAACTCAGTTGCGCCACAAGGCTCTTGGACACGACCAGGCCATCGCCTGAGATACCGGCCCGGCACCGCACGAAGCTAGCTGACCTGGCTCAACTCGGCCGCGATGGTATCTGGGCCAAAGTCCTGACCATCAGGCCATCCAACACCCCGGAAGAACAGCCGAACCTGGGCAAAGTAGTCAGGTCGGGCCAGCTGCGCAAAGAAGGCGGAGCCCACATAGGGCCGCACATCAAAGGTGCCGCGACGACCATCTTCAAACTCGACAAAAAGCTGCAACTCGCCCCTGGGCTCGACACGGGAAATTCGCAGCATGATCTACTCCAAGGGCTTGATGCGCATGACGGGTTGGCCGGCGATGGCGAGCTTCCAGTCGGCCTGGAGGTCTTCGCGGTGGATTTCCAGCCAGGCCTGCACGAGCTTCATCTTCGATTTTGGCAGCGAGCCTTCAAGGACTTCGCCGTCGAGGATGCTCACGACTGCACTGTCGTCGCCGTACTCGCAGTGGAAGTGTGGCAAGTGATGGCGCCTGTTGTCAAAGGCGTACATGTACACCAGGATGCCGTAAAACATTGAAATAACCGGCATGCCTTACCCTCCTTGCGACGCCCAACCGCTACGCCACCGTGCCGAAGTCAGGACGCCCATCACCCTCGCAGTATAGGACTGACCGCTGGCTGAACCAAGCGGGCCCGCCAGGTAATTCCCCTTCCCCGGCATCAGGTGCCTGACCCCGCCGCGCGGATCAGCCACATCGCCGCTGTACCGCGGGATCAGGTGCACGTGCAGGTGCATCACTGTCTGCCCAGCCGCCACCCCGGCATTGAACCCCACGTTGTAGCCATCAGGCCGCAACTCAGCGTCGAGCTGGACCTTGACCTCGTCGACCAGCTCCAGAATCGCCAACTGATCCTCGCGCGTCGCCTCAAACCACGCCGGAACCAACCGCTTGGGGATGACCAGCGTGTGCCCGGGCGACACCGGAAAGCCGTCGCGAATCGCAAACGCCAGCGCATTTGCCGCCACATGGTCAGCCTCGGGGCGCTGCAGAAACACCGACACGGGACCCTCTGGGGGGAAGCAGGCCGCGACAGTAGCCCATCGCCGGGGCGATGAGAAGGGCCGGGGGCTGCGCGATAGCGAAGCGTATAGACGTCTATACGCTTCGTTATCGCGCAAGCAGGCGGCAGGCCAACGGCCTGCCCCGGCCGGGACGGGCGGCAAATCCAAGGGATTTGCCTACCTGCACGGGCGTGAACCGGGCGGGCCAGAGGCGCCGCCCCAACCCGGGCCAGCGGATCTGGCCCACCACCAGCCGCAAGCCAGTCTCGCGAAGGCGAGGCTTTGCTGTTGTTGCCCGCGACTTCCAGTCGCCGGGCCCCCTCTGCCGGCCCCTCCGCTGCGCGCAGGATGCGAATCCGAAGGACGGCGTGCGACGCCGCCGGCGCAGCCGGTCGCAGCCTGGTCGCCCTTGGCGACGCGCCCAAATTCGCCATCCACACCAGGTACAACCGTTGGTCGCTGGTTCCGCACACCGTTTGCCCCCCAGGGCGCGCCCACGGTAGAGTGCAGCGCAGCCGGGGTGCCCAGCCAGCGCACGCAGGAGTGACCGTGCCCACCATCAGCATGTTCTACGGGATCCTGGTCCTGATGTACTTTAGGGACAATCGACGCCACCATCTGCCGCACATCCACGTTCGCTATTAGGACGAAGAGGCCGCAATCTCGATCGAAAGCGGTGATGTGCTTGACAGCCATGTCCCGCCGCGGCAGCTGAAGCTGGTCCAGGCGTGGATAGAAATCCACAGAGAGGACCTGATGGTGGATTGGCAGCTTGCCGTCGCAGGTGAAACGCCGTTCCGCATTGCCCCACTGCAGTAGCCCGGTGGTTTTCGGCCACCGGCATTCGCGCACAGCCCGCCGTCTTGGTCGGCACGCCCCCGGGGTGAACCGGCCCATGAGGTCTAACGATGCTCATCGACTTGATTAGCGCCACTCCCCTACCCGAGTTCCACCTTGACCTGGTGTACAAGAACGGCGAGCGACGCCGATTTGACATGCGCCCGCTGCTGGCCATGCGGCCCTGGAGTGCCATTGCCCGGGACCAGCAATTCGAGCAGGTCAAGGTCATGCACGGCAGCGTCTTGTGGCCTGGCGAGATTGATGTCGCGCCTGAGACCCTGTATGACGACTCCGTCCCCCTGAGTCCGTGAACGTTTCCGCCGTCAGCCTCGCTTCACCGCTGCAGTTTTACGTGCCGGGCTTCGCTGCGGGCCCTTCCTCCGCGCGAAGGATGCGAATCCGAAGGACGGCGTGCGACGCCGCCGGCGCCTCGCCGGTCGCAGCCTGGTCGGCGCTGCGGCGACGCGCCCAATCAAGGCAATTGTGCTTGCGTACAGCCCCGACCGTCACCGGCAAATTCAGCGCAGCTCCGCGACAGGTGGGGCAGGGGCAGGGCCGGCAGGTCCAGTTGCCGTGGCCCGGTCAAGAACGGTTTCCGGTGCGATATCCAGGTCACCCGGCCAACAGACCGTGCCAAATGCGACATACACTTGCTGAAACTTGTCAACGTCCTTGAGCCGCTTGAACACGCCGCGGTCGAGATACGGCTTGCAGTCAAAGTAGCGCTCGTCGCCGGTGCTCAACGAGACCTTCAAGTAGTAGTTGGCCAGCGGCTCAACGGACAGGATGCGCGGGTCCATGAAGCCTCCAGCCTAACGCAAGGGGTCAATGCGGAAAAGGGACTCGCCAGCGACCGCGAGCTCCCAGTCTGCCAGTAGCTCTTGTTGGCGGAGTTCAATCCAGGCCTGTACTAGACGCGTCTTGGACTTTGGCAGTTACCCGGCGATGAGTTCGCCGTCTGGAAGGGAGAAGGAGGCTTCCTGGCGTTGGTAGCGCACGTGTACATGAGGCAGGTGGTGGCGTTCATCGTCAAAAAAGTGCATCAGCACTAGAATCCCGTGGAACATCGAGATAACAGGCATCGGCCCTCCAGCCATATCGGGCGCCGGGCCTTAGGATTGTCCCATCCGCGTGCGCCCCGTGCAAGCGGACTGCAGCTCCGCGTCAAGCTGGGCCTTCACCTCATCAACCAGCTCCAGAATCGCCAACTGCTCCTCGCGAGTCGCGTCAAACCACGTCGGAACCAACCGCTTGGTAATCACCAGCGTATGCCCCGGCGACACCGGAAAGCCGTCGCGAATCGCAAACGCCAGCGCATTCTCAGCAACCACCCGGTCGGCAGGCATGGGCAGAAACGGCGACTCCCTCGCGAGCACCCTGAGCCAAAGTTCGTGGCAAGCCTGCACGCTCGCCGCCACACCGTCAACGGGCCAGGGCAGGCCAGCGCCCGTCAACCCCTGCGCCGAGCCCCGCTTGCCTTCCCTCCAACCCAGCTTTACGCTAAAGCCCGCGCAATCCTGCGCGGCCGTCCGCCACGGCTGCGAGCTTTCTGACAGTTGACACGTG
>CAIXGW010000285.1 GCA_903919145.1 uncultured Myxococcales bacterium | reverse complement strand
CGTGAGCCCGCCAATTCATTGGCGGGTCACCTATCTGCGCGGTCGGCACCGCCGACCCGCGGTTCATCGTCCCCGCGGGCGGCATCGCCGCCGCACAGTTTCCCGGTCGGCAACGCGACCGATGATGCCCCGGCCGCGCATCCCCGAGGCCGCCACGTCCTAAGCCCGCGGAGGCGGGCGTCTTTACCGTGAGCCCGCCAATTCATTGGCGGGTCACAGCGAGGGTATCTATCTCGCGAGCCCGCCAATTCACTGGCGGGTCACAGGGAACTCTACCCCCCAGCTCCTTGTGCAACTTGCGGAGACTGCGGCTCCCGCGCTTGCCAGGCCCGTGGTCGGCGCTGGCGACGTGGTCCATCTCCAAGAACAGCTTTGGCCCATCGGTGGTCATGCGGTAGTCCCGACCAAGGGCCTTGTTGAGCTCGAGCACGCCTTTGCGCTTTCGCTCGCCCATGCTGCCCTCAAAGCAAACCGTGCTGGGTAACGACTTGAAGCTGCCGTTGGCGGTCAGGGAGGCTGCGCCGGCCAAGAGCCAGGCTTCAAAACAGCGATCGGCGATCACCACGGCGAAATGCAGGTCGGGCCTGCCCTTTTCGCGGAGTTTCGCGTGAATGGCGGCCGTCACGGCGTTGGCAAACGCGACGACGCACTGATCACGCTGCTCGCGGTCGAAGCAGACGACCACGCGCTCGACCTTTCCAACGTGCAGTTGGATGATCTTGGGCACGATCCGCGCGGCGATCCCTTGCGGCTCTAAGTCCGAACCCACGCCACCGAGGTTGATGGCCTTGATCGGCGGCCACAGGCTGGCGGCTACCTCTTTGTGCATGCGCGGAAAGGTGGCGAACTCGGCGTCGCCTTCCACGATCATGCCTACGGTTGCTTGAACGCCGCTGCGGCGAGCGCGGGCGCCCGTCACCGCGGCACTCCACCCAGCGACCCGTCCATCCACACCTCGCCGAGCTTTTGACCGCTCTCGCGCAGGATCGTCGCCAAGGCCGACTCGCGCGTGGTTGCGCGGGTCACTGTGGTGCCGTTGTCGCCCTGTTCGACGATGAAGAGTGACGACGGGTCGCGGATGGCGTTGACGACGGTCTCGGAATGCGTGGTCAGGATGACGCAGTTGGGCGAATCCTGGGCGACGGCGAGCAGAGAGCGGATCGCCCAGGGGTGGATGGCGTTCTCGGGTTCCTCGATGGCGAGGATCCCGGGTCGCGGCTCGAACAGCGCGATGTAGAGGGCCAGCGCGTGCAGGATACCGTCGGATACGTTAGCCTGGTCGAGCGGCTCGGCGATGTTCTGCTCTTTGATTTGTAGGGTTACCCGGCCAGCGCTGATGCGCTTGGCGATGACGCTTTCGATGCGCGGGTAGACTTCGCGCAGGGCTTGGAGGACCCGTTGGTAGACCGGACCGTCCTTCAGGCGTTCGAGTGCGAGGGCCAGGCCGCGGCCGGTGCCCTCAAGGGCTTCGCCACTGCCGCGCGTGCCGGCGACGGAGTCGCTGCGGAGAGACGTGGCGTCCAGGCGGAATCGGCGGACTTGGATCAAGTCTCTGGCTGCCCTAACGACAGAACCTTCGAGCATCCATAATGACTTCCCGTCCTCAGGCAACTGTTCGTTGGCTGCAGGTTTTGGCTCAGAGTCCTGAGGAACGGAAGCAGGAACTAGTCGGAAGCGGTTTGCGTATACTTTCGCTGTGTAGGAGTCGCCATACCTCACGGTGACTATGTCCGACTTGTTGACCTCATAACAAAGTACTTCGGCGCCGTCTTCTCGGAGCACGGCCACGCGCTGCTGCCAAAATCCGACGATGTCGCGCTTTGGGTCCCGACGGATCGTGAAGCTGAACTCCACGCCCGTCGGTTCAACTCCAGCCTTTGCTTCGCTGTCGACTTTGCGTGCGCCCCCCTTAGCCTGTTGCTCCAACCTAACCCGAGCCCCCAACCGCAGCTCGCGCGCCTCGCGCGCCTGCCGCCGAATCACGTCATGCCAGCCCAAGTCGCGAATCGCCCGTGCGCTCTTGCGGTCGACAATCTCCCCAAGTGCACTCAGCGCGTCGATCACATTGGTCTTGCCGGCCGAATTCGGCCCGACCAGCACCGCGAACCGCGGTAACGCCAGCTCCAGCTCGGCAATCGAGCGAAAGTTGGCTACCGACAGGGTCAGCCAGGGCTGCTGTTCGTTTGCACTGCGCTTCGTCATCGCCTCGCCTTCCTCCAGGTCCACGGTTTACTCGCCCAGGGCCGCACGTCAATCCTACGCCGCCTCCCGCCAAACCTCTTCGTGCAGCGCCGCAAGCACCTGCTCAAGCCGCCCGTCAAACACCCGGTTCAACCGGGCATACCCGCCCTCGGCCTGAAACTGCCCGCGGTCCAGCGCCTCGCGGTCTACCACCGTCTCTTCCTTGATCTGCCTAGCGATCCGCGTCAGCCACTGCCGCTGCGGCGGCAGCCACGCCTGCGAGCCTAGCACCCGCAGCAAAGCCCGGTCGACCCGCTCTGCATACGGCAACAACGGCGATCCCAGCGCCTGCTGGCGAATGAACCCCACAATCGACGCGGCAATGTCCTGATTGCTCACCTGAGCCCAGGCGGTGCGCAGCGCCGATTCCGGATACCCCGCGGTATCAAGCAGCAGCTTCAGCTCGCGCAGCTGCTTGCGCGTCAGATCCCGCGGCCTTTGGGTGACGATGATCAGCGCATCCACCGCGTTCTTGTTCTGCTCTAGGTAGGCGCGAAAGCCAGCCAGATAATCCTCAGGTCGCGTCGCCGTTCCATAGCCGCGCTCGCTGCCCAAGAACTCATCTTCGTGTTCCGACACCAACAGCACCCTGCCCTCGCGCACCTGCAAGCGGTCCAGGAACTCCGCGACTCCTGGATGCTCGGTAAAGAACGCCTGGGCTTTGGCCACGTCGCGCTGGCGCAGCAGCCCCACCAGCTCCGTCGGGGTCATCCCTGCGACATCGGCAAAGGCCTGCAGGTGTTCGCCGTGGATGCGCTGGCGCTTGGCCTGGAGCTTGGCGACAAACTCATCGATCACCGCTTGCTGGTGCACCGGGTCGGGCACGCTCGCCAGCTCTTGGGCCAGCTGGGCAAACGGAATGCTCGGCCGCGTCACCACAGGCCTCATCGCGGTGTACGGCAGGAGCGCGGCGTACAGGTCCACGGCGTCGTAGATCCTAAACGTCTCCTTGCCGATCTCTGGGCACAGCCGCGTCGCCCGGCCCAGCATCTGTTCGTAGAGGATCCGACTGCGCACCCGCCGCAGAAACACCAGATTGACGATGGCCGGCACGTCGATGCCAGTGGTCAGCAGGTCCACCGTGACGGCAATGGCGGGCAACCGCTCGTTCTTGAACAGCCGCAGCTTGGCCAGCGGTCGATCGGCGGCGCCGGTGATCTTCATCACCACATCATCTTCGATCTCGCCATACCGCTCGGCCAGCGCTGTCTTGAGCAGCGCCACCACCTGGTCGGCGTGGGCATCGGTGGCGCAAAAGATCATGGTCTTGCCGGCATTGGGCGCCATCGGGTCGATCTCTTGAGCCAGCGCCTCGCAGACGGCTTGGTTGAAGCTCTCTGTCAGCACCTTGGTGTTGAAGGCCTCCACATCGTAGTCGATAGGGTCCGGAGTATTGAACAACTGCAGCTGCCCGGTCGCCGTGTGGAACAGAGCCACTTCCTCGCCCCGTCGCCAATGGATGCCCTTCTGATTGAGCTTGGTCATCAGTCGAAACGGCGGCTCGTGGTCGATCAGGTAGCCGTCGATCACCGCCTGTCTGTAACCGTACTCGTAGATGGGCGGGCCAAAGATCTGCGAAGTGTGCAACGCTGGTGTCGCGGTCAGGCCGATGCGCACGGCGTCAAAGTGGTCGATGACCCGGCGGAACTTGCCGATGTAGTCGTCTTCACTGCGCCAGAGCAGCTGGCTTTCCGTCATCTCCTGGTCCAGCGCATAGCCGCGGTGGCACTCGTCGACCACAATGCAGTCATACGTATCGACCGGCAGCCAGGGCTGCCCATCGGCCGGATAGAGCAGCCGCTGGACCATGCCCTGGACCGTCGCCACATGCAGCCGGGTGTCCGTTTCCGGCTTGAGGTCGCCCAGGCCCTTGACTTCATAGATCTCGGTCAGCGCCTGCAGATTCTCTAGGCGCACGTCGGCAAAAGAGCCAAGGGCCTGCTCGCCAAGCGACGTCCGATCCACCAGAAAGAGCACGCGGCGGAACCTACCTGCTTTGAGCAGCCGGTAGATCAAGCACAGCGCCAAGCGGGTCTTGCCCGTGCCCGTGGCCATCGCCAGCAGCATGTCCTGCCGACCGTTGGCAAGCCCGCGCTCTACGGCAGCGATCGCCGCGTGCTGGTAGTCGCGCAGCGGCAGGTAGCTGGACGGTTCCGCTTGGAGCTTGGCGTCGGCCTTGCCCAGGTCCTGCCCCAACAGCTCGATCAGGCCCTGCGGGCTGTACCAATCCTGCAGCGGCCGCGCGTGGTTGGTGCTGCGACGGGCGTCGAGAAACCAGATGCCGCTCTGGGTCTTGAGTTGGCGCAAGAACGGCCGGCCGTTGGTCGCGAACAGGAACGGCAGTTGAAACTCGCCCCACGGGCAGCCGGCAGGCGCGGGCTCACCGCTGAAATCGAAGCCGCGGCTGTAGCGCTTGGCCTGCTCGATGGCCGCCGGGATGTCCTTGGCCCGGCGTTTGGCTTCGACCACGGCGATGGGCATCTCTCCGATAAACAACACGTAATCCGCCGGCCCGTTGGCGGTCGGCCATTCAGCGATCGCGCGATTGCAGCCCTTGGTGGGCCGCGCGCCGGCCTTGTACGACAGCGCCAGCGTGTCCGCTTCCCAACCGGCGGCGACCAGCTGGGCGTCGATCAACAGGCGCGTCTCTGACTCGTCGAGATCGAGGTGGTTGCTGGCGACCTTGGCCTGCTGGACCACGGCTGCAGCCACAGCTGGGGTGGTTGCCGTCGCTGCGGCCTGTACCGCCTCCAAACGTGCCTTGAACTCAACCTCCAGCTTGGCCGCTTTGGCCTCGGACTCGCCAGCGAGATCCATGGCGACGGCCAGGTCTTCATAAGCAGCCTTGGCTTCTGCCTTGGCCCCGGCGCGCAACTCCGCCTGTTCTTTGGCCGTCGCCTTCAGGTCAGACATCTGCGCCTGCTGATCGGCCAAGGCCTGACGCAGCTGCGCGAGCTCCTCTTTGAGTGCAGCCTCTGCCTGGCGAGGGTCGGGAGGCGGCAAAAACGCCCCGCCCTTGAAAGCGGCATCCTTGAACGCGCGTTGAAACCACACCCCCAGCTTCCATGCCAAGCGCAGGCCGTGGAGCGCCTCTCTCTGCGAGCCCACGCCATCATGCACGGCGAGATTGCCAGCCTTGCGCAGCGCGTGGAACAGGTCGGCGACCTCAAAGTCGATGATCCCGCCGTCCTTCAAGCGGCGCAGCAGGTCGATCTGCGCTTCCTCAGAACTCGTGTAGAGGCCGACTGCGGCGGCGACTTCCTGAGCCAGCACTTCGCCAAACCGCCGCAGCTTGAACAGGGCCGTGGTGGGGTCGGCAAAGACATAGCGCTCAGCCTTGGCGCCCTCAAGGGCAAGCAGCGGGGCAATCGCCGCCAGGTGGCTGAAATTGGGTGATGCCAGCGCTGCCGACGCGGGGTCGCGCAGGCTACTCACGGTCGCCCAACTGGGTCATCGGCCAGAGCGGGTGAAGGGCAACACGGTCAGTCATGGGCTGTGAACTCCCGAAATCCAAGGCGGTCAGGCGACGTGGCTGAGCCTAACCCACCTAGACCATCCGCGCCAACCGGTGTGGCCGCCGCGCGTGTCCGCCTCGGGGCAGTCGCAACCAAGAAGAAGCGGGAGTCTCAAGACCATTGCGGAGGCCAACGGGAAAACGGTGTCACGCCAGCGATAGAGGGGGCCCAGGCCAAAACCACACAATTCGCCTGGGTTCCCGCCTTCGCGGGAATGACAGTGTGAACCGGTCCTTGGTTCCTGCGATAGCCGTGACTATCCCCTTCCCCAAATCTACCCCAAGCATTACGCTCCAAGCCTGCAGGCAGCCGCACAAGAGCGACCGCCGCCCCCGCACGCTTTTGAACTTTTCAGATATCTGAAAACTTCCAAAGCTCGCACCATGAGGCAGGCAAACCATGTCGAACATCACCCATCCCAGCGCAAACTCTGATGAATATGCTGAGGTGCTCAACGACCTCCGCCGGCTCTCTACCGGCATGTTGCTCGCTTTTCGCCTCGCTGCCGGCAAGCGCCTGCTCGACCACTTCTATGACGGCCAAATCGCGGTCTACCGCAGCCAGCATCCTGCCAAGGACAGCAGCTTCGCGCAGTTTTCTCAAACGTGCCGCCAAGAACTGGCTGACATTGGCCTATCGCCAAGCCTGGCCCGCCAGTGCATCGTCGCCCACATCACGTGGCAACTGCTGCCACCTGCCGTGCGCGATCAGCTGCTGCTCAGCCATGTGGTCGAGCTGGGCCGCGTCGGCGATCCCAGCGCCCGGGCCAGGCTGGCGATGGACACCACGCTGAACCGCTGGAATGTCGAACAGTTGAAGGATGCCATCGACAGGCAATCTGCTGGCACCTACTACGACACCGACGCGCAGCGTGCCGGCACCCAACCGCCGCCGGCCAAGCCCGAAGCCAAGCAGCCCTTTCAGGCGGGCCGGCTGGTGACGCAGCTGCAGAAGGCCTCCGCCGAGCTGGGCGAGTGGCAAGCGGCGTGGCGTTCAATAGATGCCAGCAAGCTGCGCGGCCCGCAGCGCACCAAGCTGGCAGACGCCCTGCAAGCTCTGAAGGCCAAAGTGGCCGAACTGGAGGCGGAGCTGGCCAACGGCGACGAAGAGTAGCTGCCCTTCTGGCGCCCTAGCGACACGGCGCCGCGTCCAAAACTAGCCGCTCAAGCCCCATGCTCACCCGCAAAAAACTCGCTCAGCGGCTTGAAGTAGTAGTCGACCCAGCCCTGCTGGTAACGCGGCCCATCGCCCTCTGGAATGGCCGAATGGCGCAGAACCAGCCGGGTGCCGCCGTTCTCTTCGCTCAACGCAATCTCCAAGCGCGAGTCTGGGGCACCTTCGGGAAACTCGCTGGTGCGCCAGTGCTGAACAATCAGATGCGGCTCTGCAAGCTCAAGGTAAGTGCCTTCTATGTAGCCGTCCCACGCTGTGAACTGCCCGCCGACCCGCGGATCGCTAGTCGCGTCGCCGCCGGTGACCTGAGCGTGGGTGGGTCCGTCCACCCATGCGTGGAAAACCTGTTGCGGCGTGGCCGGCAGCCACAGGTCGAGCTCCATGGAATCACCTTTGTTCATCTGGGCCTCTTGCGCTTGGAGAGAGCGGCAACGGTAGCACAGGGCGCGCGACGCGTGCCAGTTGCTGCCCCGCAAGCAGGTGCCGCTGCCGTTGGGGCAAGCCCTTAGCCAGTGGCTGCCTTTGGCGGCAAGTGGCAGTAGCGCAGGCCCCAATGCAGCTGAACTGACGCGAGATTTCCCGGTTGACGGCGCAGGAGCGCCTGGCGTAGGCTCGGCGCTGACGGCAGGGCCACGGGTGGCGCCCTCCGCTCCCCCTGCACGGCTCACTTTGGCGTGGATGACCCGCGGGTCTCTGCGCAGTTTTCAACAGGGATCTGTGGCATGACGGCATCTGTGGCATCAGTGGACCGTGCGGCTCGCGTCTTGCTGCTCGCGATGGGCATCACCACATTGGGCTTTGGGTGTGCCTACATGGCTCAGCCGTTGTACTGGGCCGGTGAGAGCGGCTTGGCGATTACCCGGCCAGCGGCCCTGGGCGAGCTTCGCGGCTACTACGCCGGTTTGCAGATCGCGATGGGCGTGCTGTTTCTGGCCGGATTGCGGTCGCGGGTGTGGGCAGACGCCGGCTTGCGCGCCGCTGCCGTCCTGTTTGCCGGCAATGGGCTTGGGCGCATCCTGGGGTGTATGAGCGCCGGCACCATCGACAGCTACAACTGGAGCGGCATCGGCTTTGAGCTGGTCTTCTCTGGTGGCGCCATTTGGGTGCTGCGACAGCGGCAGGCCCTTGAGAAGGAGAGTTGAGTGGACACCACAGCCCAAGCGCGCCTGAGCCGCGTCGACACCGCCCGAGCCTATGAGAAACACCTGGTTGCCAAGGGCAATTACTCTGGCGCGTGGGACAGCCTCGCCGACCTATTTGCCGACGACGCCACCTACACAGACGTCTTCTACGGCCAGATGAAGGGCAAGCCTGCAATTCGCAAATTCCTGCTCGACTCGATGAAAGGTATCGAAGACTGGAGCTTTCCGGTGCAGTCGACGGTCATTGAAGAGGGCCGCGTGGTGGTCCACTGGCTCAATCGCTTGCCCAAGCAGCGCCCCGACGGCAGCTGGTACGAGTTCCCCGGGCTGAGCGTCATCACCTATGACAGCCGCAGGCTCATCAGCTCTCAGATGGACCTCTATGACGGCATCACCACCCTCAAGGTCATTGTGGCGTACAAGACCGGCGGGGTGGGCCGCGCGCTTTCCGCCGTCTTTGGCTGGATCGGCCCGGTCGGTCGCGAGATCACCCGCGGATTCTATGCACTTTTTGGCGCAAAGCCCAAGTAGGGCGACTTGGCCAGAATCGCCTTGCGCACAAAGGGCTTGGCCAAGGGCAGAAAGAGCTTGCGCCATCCCAGCAGCGCTTCGACCTGGCGGCAGATATCGTCGAGGGAGTTGTTTTGGTATTGCAGCAGTTTTTGCGACTCTGCCGTGTCCATCCAGTCAGAGGCGTAGTCCTTGGTCGTGAACGCGTCTTTGGGCAGAGGCCCCACTCCCATAGTAGTCAGCATCTTGTCCAGGAATGCGCCGTAGGTGGTCTGGCAGCTCGGGCCGCCGGCTAGCAGCAGCAGTGCGCCCCGGCCCCACACCCCATCCGCGGTCAGGCAATTGGCCACCGCCAGTGCCGCGTCTGCCGGATGCAGCACCTCAAACCGCACGTCTAGCGGGAATTCAAACATCAGCTCGTGCGAGCTGTTGAGCGCGATGTCGATGACCGCCCCAAAGCGGACGATGGCATAGTCAAGCCCTGACTCCCGCACCCGCTGCTCGCACTCGATCTTCTGGGCGGTGTAGTGGCTGGTCGCCTTTGGCGCATCCTGTATAGAGCGAGGCCCCGGCAAGTGGCGATTGTGCCCAAACACCTCGACCGACGAGCAAAACAGCAGCCGCGGCGAGCTGGTCGCTACCGCGCAGGCCGCCAGGACATTTTGCGTCCCGCCGACATTGACGGCGTGGGTGCCCTGGGGATCGCGTTCCGTAAACGGAGTCAGCACAAAGGCCATGTGAATCACCACTTCGTGGCCTTCCACCGCCTTTGCGACGGCCTGGGGATCGCGGAGATCGGCCCAGTGCGCCTGAACGGCCGGCCAATTGGCGGCTTGCTTGCGCGTGCGTGGGGTATCCAGTTCCAAAACAGATACTTGATGACCCTGATGCTGCAATGCCGCAAGTAGCCACCGACCAATCGTGCCAAACCCACCCGTTACCAGGACCTTTGCCATGTGCCCCTCCAACGCTACATGCAGCGCTCCCGCGCGCAGCTGCGCTTGGCTCACCGCCGCCAAGCCTGCCGCAAAAGGCCCGCCAAGTCGATCCGAGCGGCGAGCCGAGCTTGGCGTGGCTGCCGACGCAAGGCCCCCAGCTCGCAAGGCGGCTGGCAGCCCTACCCCTTGGCCAGCCAAGGATCTTGGACTCGGCGGGCGCCCCATCGGCACCTTGGACAGCAGAAGCACGGTCGCAAGCCACTGACCAACGACTGGATGCGCCCCGCAACGAGCACAAACCTTTGACCACTAGCCCAACCCCATCCACCCGTGGCATAACGCCACTCAGCGAGTAGGGGGACCCGAACATGCGCATTGGAATCCTGGGGTCGGGCGGCGCCGGCATCACCGCGGCTTGGCTGCTGGACGGCCGGCACCAAGTCACAGTCCTGGAGCGCAACGCCGTGCTGGGCGGCCACGCCCACACCACCCGGGTGGAGATCGACGGGGCGGTCCACTACGCGGACGACGGCTTCTCTTGGTTCAGCGACGTGCTGTACCCCAACTACATGCGGCTGCTGGAGCTGACCGGGGTACCGACGCGGATCGTCAAGATGTCCGCGTCTTTTACCCAGGTGCGCACCGGCAGCCGTACCCTGGTGCTGCCGCCGCGCGGCGTCGGCGGGCTGCTGCGCACCGTCTTGCACCTGCCCACGCTGCGCGACCTGCTGCAGCTCAACCGCGCCATCGGCTTGGCTGAGCCGCTGGTGCACGGCCACGACCGCCTGGTGAGCTGGGGCGAATTCATCCGCAAGCACCAATTCCCCGAGCCGTTCTGCCGCGATCTGCTCACGCCGATGGTGGCCGGCGTGTGGGGCGGCCCCTACGAGCGAATCGAGGATTTTTCTGCCTATACGCTGATGAAGTACCTGGTCTTTCACCGCCCAAGCTCGCTGGCCCGCTACAAGTGGCACGTGGTGCGAGACGGGGCGGCCTCCTACATCGCCCAGGTCGCGGCGCAGCTGCCGCAGACCACCCTGCTGACCAACGCGGCGGCGGTGCAGCTTCGCCGCCAGGGCCTAGAGTGGCACGTCACCGATGCCACCGGCCGCGAGCACGTCTTTGACCGCATCGTCTGCGCCATGGGGTCGCGCGATGCCCAGAACCTGCTGCGCGACGCCGCCGGTCTGGAGCAGACCAAGGCGGTGCTGGGCCGCTTTGAGTACTACACGGCCAAGCTCGCCACCCACAGCGACCCCAGCTTCATGCCGCCGCGCCGGCAGGACTGGCAGATCGCCAACATCCGCGCCGACGGCGACCGCGCCAACCTGACGGTCTGGACCGACGCCCACCGCGGCGGCCACGTCTTTACCAGCTATGTCGAGAACCGCGAGCCCGAGCACTGCCACAACCTCAGCACCTTCCAGCTGCCGCTCATCACGCCGGGCCACTACCGCGCCCAGGATGAGCTGGCGGCGCGCCAGGGCAGCGACGGTCTGTACTTTGTGGGCGACTGGACCCGCGACATCGGCTGCCACGAAGACGCGGTGGTCTCGGCGATCCAGGCGGTGCGGGCGCTGGATCCCCAGGCACCGCGCCTTGCGGCCTTGGCGGCGCCGCGGCTGCACCCGGCCATGAGACCGCTGCCCCCAAACCCAGCCCTGCTCAGCCACACCCAACCCGCTGGAGGCCAAGGTGATTGATCACCCCGCGCTGCAGTTTCTGGTCTTTACCTGGGGCGTTCTGTACCTGCTGCTGCACGCCGGGCCGATGCTGCGCTTTTGGTACGAGCCATCGATCCGCGGCGGCACGCGCTGGCAGTTCTTTGGCAGCGAGTGCCTGCTGTTCAGCGCCTGGCTGCTGTTCGCGCCGCCGGTGTACCTGTCGACCCTGGGCCAACTGGCGGTCGCCGCCCACATCGCCACCCACTTGAGCTACACCGTGACCGACGCCTTTGCCCATGAATTCCTCATGAGCTCGGCCCTGGCGACCCGCGCGCGCCGGCCGGTGATGTGGGCGCTCAAAGAGGGCGGGCTGGTCTTTGACACCTTGACCCACGCCACTGTGGTGACTCTGGTGGCGGTGACCCTGCCGCCGATCCAAATCGCCGCGGCGACGGTTCTGGCAGCGGCGGGCTTCGCCTGGGTGACCCGCGGTTACCTGCGGCGCTATCCGGCGGGCGGCCAGGCCCAGGTAGCGGCGGGTTAGTCCTACACAGGGGCCCGTGATGCTGAGTTGTTCCGAGCGTGCGGGGTGCCGCCGGGAGCCGCCGGGAGTGGCCACCCATGCCCCCGCCGGTCGCCGCTCACACAAATTGGCGTTGTCAGGCCCAGGTGGCTGCGCTACAAAGGCCCGCGGCGCTGGCAGCTTTGACCGGTCGAAGCTGCGCCACGGGGGTTTCGGCGCCGCGGTCAACTTAGGGGGGCAGGACATGGTCGAGAGGTGGCAGCAAAAGCTGCATGGGCTGGGCGTAGTTGCTCTCTTGGGGCTCATCGGCCAGGCGCCGGTCGCCGCGGCCTGCGATCTGCCGGTCGGCCAGGTGCGGGTCGTGTCTACGGCCGTGGCGGGCAGCGGGGTCCCCCAGTTGCACGTGACGGTGGTCATCGACGCGGCGCCAGAGAAAGTCTGGCGGGTCATCACCGACTGCAACGGCTACAAGCACTCGATGCCCCGCACCATCGCCTCCAAGGAAATCTCCAGAGCTGGGGCGCGCAGCGTGTGCGAGACGGAAGTGCACATGCCGTTCCCGTTTGCCAATCTCAACTCTCAGTCCGAGTTTGTCGATACGGTGGTCGCCGGGCGCTGGTCGCGAACCTATCGGCAACTGCGCGGCGATTTTACCAAAAGCGAGGGGAGCTGGGTCGTCACGCCCTGCGGCCCGGACGCGAGCCAGACCTTGGTAGATTACGAGTTGCACGCCATCCCCAAGGTAGCCGTGCCAGACAGCCTGATCCGCCGCGGCCAGGTCTCGGCCATGCACGAGATGTTTGGCAAGATCAAGCAATTGGCGCGGAAATGAACAGAGCGACTAACCCCTTGGCCCTCGCTGCGCCGGCAATTGGCCTGCCTATCCCGTCGGCGTGGTACTGTCTGGGCCTGTCGGCCGACCTCAAAGCTGGCGGAGTGTGGCGGCGCAGCTTGGCCGGGCAGGCGCTGGTGGTGTTTCGCGGCGAAAGCGGGGCAGTGTCAGCCTTGAGCGCCTGGTGTCCCCACCTTGGCTCTGACCTCAGCGTGGGTGGGCGGGTCGAAGGCGAAACAATCCGCTGTGGGTTCCATGGCTTCTGCTTCAACGGTGCGGGCGAGTGCACCTCGACCCCTTACGGCAAGAAGGCGCCGCCAGCAGCAAAGGCCAAGGTCACCCCGGTCGCGGAGCGCAACGGCCTGGTCCTGGCTTGGTACGGCGCGGCCGGCGAGCCGCCCAGCTTTGAGATCGAGCCGCTGGAGCTGGACCACTGGACGGCGTGGCGCGAGCACGTCTTTGAGCTGCGCGGCCATCCCCAGGAGATCGCCGAAAACAGCGTCGACCTTGGGCATTTTGCCGCGGTCCACGGCTACCTTGACCTGCAGGTGCTGGCCCCCCTTCGCACCGAGGGGGCTCTGCTGGCGGCGCACTACGGCTTTGTGCGGCCGCGGGCCTTCGCCTTCAGTCCGGCGGTCGGCGCTGAGATTACGATCCATCAGAAGGGGTTGGGCTACGCCGTCGTCGAGGTGACCCTGGCCACCCTGGGCCTGCGAACCCGCCAGCTGGTGCTGAGCGTGCCCCTGGGCAACGACCGCGTGGCGCTGCGCATCGCCATGTCTGTTGACAAGCGCTTGATACCCAAGAAGATCCATCCGCTGCTCTCTTGGCTGCCCCGCGGCTGGCTGGCCGAGCGCATCGCCGACCAGGGGATACGCAGCTACCGCGAAGACGTCTCTCAAGACCTGCCGTTCTGGGAAGGCAAGGTCCACCTGACCCGGCCAGCCTTGGCCGACGGCGACGGACCGATTGGCGCTTACCGCAAGTGGGCCAAGCAGTTCTATGGCCCAGCTCAGGATGCAGGCTCTCTGGCCGACTGAGGCCGAGGTCCGCAGCGGGGCCACGTCGGAGCCCCAAGGGCGTCAGTCGCTTGAGTTTGCTTCTGTGTGCCGGGATCTGGGGGTAGTGCGCCTTTGGGATGGGCCGCGCCTACCTACCTAGCCTCCGGCCATGAAATCCTTGGGCTGCTAGCGCGCGCCGGGCAGCAGCGGCAGGGTCCGAGCCCACTGCGCGCCGCTCAGCTTTTGGCGCAGGGTCCGCCGCGCGCCGGCAGCGGTGTACATCTGGCTGATGTGGTAGGGCAAAAACGTCCCGCTCAGGTCGCTCAACTGCTCGGTCAGCTCTTGCAGGTGGGTGTGCCCCTTGAGGCGCGCCTCTTGCGGTGAGCGGCGCTCGTCCAAGAAAGTCGTCTCATGCAAGACGAATTGCGCCTGGCGCAGCTCTGGCACCCGGGCGATCAAGGTGGGGCGGGTGTCGCCGGTCAGGGCCAGCAACACGCGATCTTCCAGCTGGGCAATGGGGTCGCCGCGCTCGGCCATCTGGCGGAGGTCAGCCCGCGGCGTGCCCTCCAGGCCCGGGCGCAGCCGCGTGACCTCGGCCACCACCGCATAGCCATTGGTGCTGACCACGTGATCGGCGGCAAACGCCCGCAGGCGCCGCCCTCCACCCAGCGGCTCTTCTTGGCCGGGCTCCATGGGCACCAGCGTCCAGTCAAACTGGGCGGCGTGCAGACGCTCCCAGATGGCCACAATCGCCTTGAGATCCTCGCAGGCAGCGGCCGGCGCATACACCAAAGAGTGCCCCAGCTTGTACATGCGCCGCAGCGCCAGCCAGTTGGCCAGGCCACCGGCGTGGTCCATGTGGGCATGGGTAATCGCCAGCCGACCGCAGCGCACCGCGTGATCGGCGGCCAGGCCAATGTCAAAGACCAGCCCCCACTGCGGCACCCTGAGCCACGTCGCCACGCCGGCCACAGAGGTCCCTTCTAGCGTAACTCCAGAGTTGCCAAGCACAAGCTCCGCCACCCCCGCCTGGTGCAGTTCTGGTCTGCCCGGGGAACCTTCAGAGCGCGGCTTGCAGCCAGAAAGCGGAGGCATGGGTGATAGCTCGGCGGATCAGCCGCGTTGGCGAGAGCTGCGACGGGCGGCCGACAGGGGTTGCGCCGCCACGGCCATCACCGCTTCGGCAAAGGCAGCGGCTGCAGCTTCGCAGGCGTACAGGGTGCCGGTCAGGTAGGCACCGGCGTAGTTGGTCTCGGTCGGCGGCCCAAAGAACTGGCACAGGCGCACATCGGCGGCCTTGAGGGCAGCGTCCAGCGCGATCATGGCTTCTACGGGCGGGGCGATCAGATAGGCCAGCGGCTGCCCGGCGGGGATGCCGGCGGCGGCGCTGAGGTAGAGGCCGGTCTCGGCAATGACCTGGGGAAACAGCGCCGGCTGGGATCCGGGGCCAGGCACCTGGTAAAAGCAGGTGTCGGTGCTCAAGAACTCGCGCAGGGCCGCCAGACCTTCATAGATCTCATCGGGATCTGGGCCGGCCAACACCCCCAACACTTCGCCAGACAGGGGGCCGCTGGCATGGGCGGCGCCGGCATAGAAGCTCTTGGCATAGACCACTTCTACTTCGGCAAACTTGGTGGCGTGGTCCAGCGCGGCATAGGTGCAGTCGTCTTGATCCACCGTGACCAGGCCCAGAGAGGTCCACTCTGGCCGGCCGCCAAACTGAGCGCGCAGCGCGGGATCAGCGTGGGGAATCACCTGGCATGACAGCAGCTTGGGCCGTATCGGTTGCAGGCCAGCGGGGAGCCAGGCGGGCGGATGGGGGTGGGACATGGCGGGCTCCGCGAGGTTCCCTGAGACAGGACAGAGCTGAGGGCTGTCGGCTCAGTTTTGGCGTTGGGTCAAGCACCAGGGCTTGGCTGGCCTCTTGCTTTGGATTCAGTACGTGCGCTGGGGAGCAGCGACCGCCAGCCCCCCTTGGCCCAACTCCTTGGCTCGACTTAGGATCTGCACGGCCAGCTTGGCCGCTGCGCCCACCGAGATCCCGGCAGGGCGGACGTTGGAGATGCAGTTTTTCTCGGCATTGTCTTGGCCCATCTTGGGGTTCCAAGCCAGGTACAGCGACAGCGAGTCGCCCGTGCCCAGGCCCGGCCGCTCGCCCAGGCCGATCACCGTGGCCTTGGCCCCCAGCTCGACGCCGATCTGGTCGGCCACGGCGATCCGCGCACGGTGGACAAAGATCGGCTTGCCAAAGCTGAAGCCGGCCGCCGTCAATTCTGCTTGCAAAGCGCCAAGGAGCCCAGAGTTGTGCTCGGCCGCCCACGCTGACAGGCCGTCAGCCAGGATGATCTGCACGTCGGCACCGCGAGTCGCCTCCGAGCGCAGGCGCTGCAGCGAAGCGTCGTCCAGCTGGCGCCCCTGGTTGGGCTCCAGCAAAAACGTCTGGAGATCGGCGGCCTTGGTCCGCAGCTCTACCGCGCCCAGGCTGCGCACAAATTCCGGCGAAGCCACGCTGGCCACGGCTTCTTTGGCCACGCCGTGATCGGCGCGCAGGTGCAGATAGGTCGAGGTCGGATAGCGCAACCCGGCGCGCCCCACGGCAATTCGCGATGGCGTGCTCTTGGTCCACGCTGGCAGCATGGCGGGCTCTGCCAGGCGATCGAGGCCCGGCAAAGGGCGACCCGTAGGCAAAGGCGCTTGGCGCCACAGCTCTTCTACGACCTCGGCGACAACGCGCTCGATGCGGCCGGGGCGGATCGGCGCATCGTCGCTGCGGCTGGGCGCGGGCGCAGAACTGGCATCGGCCAGAGGGCTCGGCTGGGCCGGCACGGCCAGCATCTGGCGCAACACCGCGGCCACCAGGGCCTGGATCTGGGCCTCTGACTCGGCGCTGCCGGCGCCAGACAACGGCGCGGATGACAAAGACAATTGGGGCCTGGAGTCAGCGGAAGCCATTCGCCATCTGCCGCGGCGCAGCGGGCGCCAAGTTCAAGTGTGCCCGCCTGTAGGCGACCGGTCAACGGATTCTGCTGACCGCAGGCGGCGATCTGGGGGTCGCAGGGTCGCCGTGCAGCTTGCCTCTGGTAGAGCGGCGAATTTTCTGGCACACTACTGCGCCCCTCCGCGCAGTACCTGCGCGCAGCTGCCTCAGGAGTTCCATGGATCGCGTGCGCAACATCGGGATTATCGCCCACGTCGACCACGGCAAGACTACGCTGATCGACCAAATTCTCACGCAATGTGGTGCTGTTGGCCGTACTGGCCTGGCCTACGAGCGGGTGATGGACTCCAACGACTTGGAGCGCGAGCGCGGTATCACGATTCTGGCCAAGAACACGGCCGTGATGTGGCACGGCCAGCCGGTCAACATTGTAGACACGCCCGGTCACGCGGATTTTGGCGGCGAGGTCGAGCGCATCCTCAGGATGGTCGACTCGGTGCTGCTGCTGGTGGACGCCTGCGAAGGCCCGATGCCGCAAACGCGTTTCGTGCTCAAGAAGTCGCTGGCCCTGGGCCTGCGGCCGATTGTGGTGATCAACAAGATCGACCGGCCGGACCGCCAGACAGACAAGGTGCTCGACGCCGTGTTCGACCTGTTCTGCGCGCTGGATGCCAGCCCCGAACAGCTGGATTTCCCGGTGATTTACGCCAGCGGGCGCGCCGGTTTTGCCGTGCGCGACTCCGCCGATGTGCTGGACGACGATCCCGAGGCCATGGCCGCCAAGCAGAAGGGCAAGACCTTGGGCCCGCTGATGGACATGATCCTAGAGCACGTCAAGCCCTGCGAATTCCCTTTGGATCAGCCGGCGCAGTTTCAGGTGGCGACCCTGGACCGCAACGACTTCTTGGGCCGCATTGCCATTGGCCGGCTCTACCGCGGCATCATTCGCAAGGGCGACCGCATGGTGCAGGTGCGCCTGGACGGCACCACCCAGCCGCTGCGCATCACCAAGCTGATGGGCTTCTTGGGCACCGACCGCGTGGACATTGAGGAAGCCTTTGCCGGCGATATCATTGCCATGGCCGGCGTGGGCGACGTGACGGTGGGCGAGACCCTGTGCCCCGAAGGGCAGGTCGACCCCATGCCAGTGATTCCGGTCGATGAGCCGACGCTGTCGATGGACTTCATTGTGAACAACTCGCCGTTTGCCGGTAAGGAAGGCAAGTTTGTCACCACGCGCCACGTGCGCGATCGGCTGATGAAAGAGCTGGAGTCCAACGTCTCGCTGCGCATTGAAGAGACCGATGCGCCCGACGTGATCAAGGTCTACGGCCGCGGTACGCTGAGCCTGTCGATCCTGATCGAGACGATGCGCCGCGAAGGCTATGAGCTGCAGGTCAGCCAGCCGCGGGTGATCGTCAAGCGCGGCGAAGATGGCGAGAAGCTGGAGCCGATCGAAGACGTGGTGTGCGAGTGCGCCGAGCCCTACTCGGGCAGCGTGATCGAGAAGCTGTCTCAGCGCGGCGCCGATCTGCGCAACATGAGCGTAGAGGACGACGGCACCGTGCGCCTGGAGTTCCGCTGCCCCAGCCGCGGTCTGATTGGCTACCGCAGCCAGTACATGACCGATACCCGCGGCACCGGGGTCATCTACCACACCTTTGCCGAATTTGGCCCGTGGCGCGGCGACATCAAGCGGCGGCTCAACGGCGCGCTGGTGGCGGTCGAAAACACCACGACCACCCAGTACGGCCTGTTCAACCTGCAGGATCGCGGAATCTTCTATCTTAGCGCCGGCGTGGATGTGTACGAGGGCCAGGTCATCGGCATCCACAACCGCGAAAACGACTTGGTGATCAACGCCGGCCGCGAGAAGAAGCTGACCAACATCCGCTCGGCCGGTGCCGATGAGAAGCTGCTGCTCACCCCGCCCAAGCGCCTGAGCCTAGAAGAAGCCTTGGAAACCATCGCCGGCGACGAGCTGGTCGAGGTCACGCCCAAGAGCCTGCGCATCCGCAAGCGCTACCTCAAGGAATCGGACCGCCGCCGCTTTGACAAGGGCCAGGCCAGCGGCTGATCAGCTGGAGACCGCCAGTTGCCTTCCGGGCTCGGCCGCTGCCGCCTGTTGACCGCGCCCTTGCCTTGACGCCTTGGCGGTGGCAGGTGATTCTGCCCGTATGAAGCCTTCTTTGCCTACGTCAGCCCTTTGCCGAGCCACCGTTGGGCGGGTCATGGCCTGCGCGCTGACCGTCCAGGTGGCGGTGGCTGCCGCGCCTGCCGCCCCTGCGTGGGCCGACGACGCGACCGAGCGCGCCACTGGCAAGGCGATCAAGGCCCAGGCCCTGTTCAAGAGCGGCCAATTCATCAAAGCGGCGGAGGCTTTTCTTGAGGCCTATGCAGTGGCTGCCAAGGCCACCCTGCTGTTCAACGCAGCGCGCGCCTACGAAGAGGCCAGCGCGCTGGACGAAGCCATCGCCCTCTACCAGCGCTATCTGACCCTTAAAGACGCCAACGCCGCCGGCAAGGCCGACGCGCGTCGCCGGCTGGCCCTCCTCAGCGAGCGCCGGGCCAAGGCCACCAGCGCCGACGGCGGCGCCGACGCTCCAGCGAGCGAGCCCGCCCGCTCCGTCGAGCCAGCGGCGCTGCCCGCCCCGACGGCCGCCAGCAAGCCAGCCGCCGGCCCCGCAGCCGCGCCCCCTGCCGGGGCTCAGACGGTCGAGGCGCAGCGCGGTGCCGCCGCCGCCGCGCTGGACGTCGACGCCGAGGTCTCCAACCCGCTGTGGTTCCTGCTGGGCTGTGCCGTGGTCGGCCTGCCGCTGGCCTACTTGAGCGAGCCGGCGCCAACCCCATCGCGCATGCTGGGCCGCTCAGAGCGATGGGTAGCCAGCTACACTACGGAGTTTCAGCGCCTTGCCGGCGAAAGGCACCGCAAGATGGCGGCCTATGGCTGCCTCAGCGGCCTGGCCGTGGTGGTGCTTTCGGCAGCCCTGGCCCCGTAGTCGGGCCGTTGCGCAGAAGCACCGATGGCCCGCTGGGCTGCTGGGGATGGCCCAGGCGGGCTCCTAGTACCCCAAACCCCAAGTTCGTTCCGGGTTCCGGAACGGACGTGGTTTGGGGTACGGAAGAAGACCCAGCAGTAGGACCCAAGACCTGTGAACAAGAACCGGGTGCAACCCGGATCGAATTAACGGTCTTGGGTACT
>CAIXGW010000284.1 GCA_903919145.1 uncultured Myxococcales bacterium | reverse complement strand
TGTTCCCGCGGCGATCTGGTGGCGGGCAGCGACGCCACTGGCCAGCTCCAACACCCAGCGCGAGTCCGCATCGCAGCCCCGCGACTCCAGGGTCAGCGGCGGCACCTCTGCGATGACGCACACCACCCGCCAGGCGCGATCAAGAAAGACCATGTCCAATGGAATTAAGGTGTTCTTCATCCAGAACGCCCAGCGGCCGGTGCGCTCCATGTCAAAAACCATGCCGGCGTCTTCTGCCAAATGGCGGCGGTACATCAGGCCTTGGGCGCGCTCCTGGGCTGTTCTGGCCAATTCCACGCGAAACAGCGGCGTTGAGGCGTCGCCGACCCGGACCTCGCCGCGTCCAGGCAGGGGCGGCAGCGCTCCGGCAGGTAGGGCCTCGGACGCGGGCAGCGCTGCGGCATGGTGCTCGGCCGCGGCGCCGCGACCTTGTGCAGCAGTCGCCCCTTTTGCACCTGCGCGATCTCCCTCCGGGGCTGCCGACTCTGCCGCGATCGGTCCCACGGCAGCCGGACCTGAGGGCGGATGGGTGCATGCGGTTGCGCCAGAGCACAGCGTCAGCGCAGCGACGGCCCAAAGACCTTGGCGGCGCCAGCAGAACCGGTTGTACTGGCGTGCCCTCATTGCCCAATCCCTGCCGACCTCGGCCCGTCTGTCGATTGTGGTGGCAATGCCGCCGCCGCGCAAGCTGAATGGCGAGGCCGCCGATTCACCGGTCACTTTGGGTAAACCTGTTGGGATCTAGGCAGGATCTGCCCCAAATAGGCAGCGTCCAGCGGCCCCCACTGGGCTGGCGGAGCCCCAGCCAAGCCGGCCCTCTCTGCCCACGGCCTTGCGCCGCCGCTGTCCATGATCCAGCCCGGCTGGTCGGCTGGCCGATGCAAATCTGCAGTTCCCGCGGGCATTCCCAAGGCATGGCCGATCTCGTGGGCGCACGCTTCCGCCACTGCGGCGGCCAGCTGGCGCACGGCTGGCCGGACTTGCTGCGCCGCACTGGCGGGCGCGACCGAGCCGCCCAACTGCGGGCTCCATAGACCAAAGATCATGTCGAATTTTTCGCTTGCGGCAGGGCTGCTGGGGTGCAGCCGCGCGGAGAAGGCCAGCAGCTCGCCCACAAACACGCCTCCGACGGGCGCGCTGCCGGCGGCCCACGCCGCGCCGTCAAAGCCGCCCAGCTGCTCGTCCAAGACCCGATTGCCCAAGTCCTTGCCGGCCCCCGCCAAGCTGGTGTCGGCGCCGATCAGGTGCAGGCCATTGCTGTCGCCGTCGCCCAGCCATAGCCGCAGCGTCTCGCGCCCATCGACCTGGGGCCATTCCACCAGCTCAAACTGCACCGCCCAACCGCCAAAAAGCCGGCGCAGCTCAGTGACAAGCTCGAATTGCACGCTTGCCGCATGCGCCGCCAGCCCAAAGCGCGCCAGCGCCGACCGCCAGCCCGCGCCGCCTACCAGCTCGACGCGCTGGACCGTTGGCAGCACTGGCGCAGTCACCGCGACCGCCGGGCCCGCCCACAGCTCGGCGCCGCGCCGGACCTCCAGCTGCACCTGACCCTGAAATTGCCAAGCCAGGGCGCGCGAAGGCAGCTGCTCCGCCCACCACCAGCTGCTGGCCGCGCTGCGACCGTCTGGGCCCCCCGGGGTCAAGAACTCGGTCGCCCTGCTGTTTGCGGCTGCGCCCGGCGCGGCGGGTCCCAGCCAGTGCCCCTTCCAGCGCAGCGACCAGCTCTCTGGACCCGGCACATCGACGGCCACCGCCGGTACAAAATCGCCGCGCCGCCACCCTGGCCCCGCCGGCTGCAGCTGGGGCGCTGGGATCAGCACCTGCTGCCACGGGCTCCAAGGCCCGGCGATCGCCACGGCGCCCGCCTGACCGGCGACCCGCACCCTGAACTGCTTGGCTCCTGGCTGCGCGCCCAGCCACTGCGAAGAAATCGCCAGCTCGCCGCGCTGGCGGCCATCTGCCAAGCGCGTGATCAGCGGCGCGCTGCGAATCTCGCCGTCGATCTCGACCTCTGCGTGCTGCGTGCCCTCGCCCGGCAGCAGCAGATCGCTGCCGTGCAGCACCGCCAGCTGCCCCCAGCGCCAGCCTTTGGGGGCCGCCAGCGCCAGCACCTGCGGCAGCCACTGCGCCTGAAATTGCGAGGATGCCGCAGCGCAGGCCCGCCAATTGGCCAGATCGGCGCCGATCAAGCAGCCCTGGCCCAGCACCATGCCCGCCCGCCAGCTTGGATGGTCCGGCAGGTGGCCCCAGGCGATCTCTGCGCCGTCGCTGCGCTGGCCCGCCGCCAGCAAAGCGATGTCGACCGGGGCCCCCTCCAGCCGCAGCGTCCGCCCGGCCAGACCGCGGCCGACCACCTGCACCGGAGTACCGACGCGCACCGCCGCGGGCACAGTCAATTCCCACAGCATTGAGGGTGGTTCGGGCTCGGCGCAGGCCTGCAGCGCCAGCGCCACGGCCGGCGCTCTCCGCACCGCCGCGCCCAGCCTCAGCCAGCTGCCGATCCCCGTCATCTTGGCCCCTTGCTCCCCACTCCAGTTGCCAGAGTCCGCCGCGGCGGGGCGGTTGGGGCGCAAAAAATCGTCAGCAGTACCCGCGGACTGTCAAGCAAGAACCGCGTGCGATCCGGGTCGCATCGGCGGCTTTGGCCAGCGAGTCCGTCAGGGGGCGGTCGGAGTGCGCCGGCCCAGCGACAGCTGCCCAGCGGTGCGCATGACCAGCTGCGCAGGGACCCACTCCTCCACTGCTGCGCTGCCATCGGCGGTTTCCTGAGCATCCAGCCAGCGTTCTACCGCGGCGTCAAAGCGTGGATCGGCCAGTCGCCAGCCCTGGGCCAGGCAGAATTCGGCCAGTCTCTCTTCGGCCGCCTGGGTTGATACGCTGGCCCAGCGCCGCTCCAGCCCAGGATGGCGGGCCAGAACCGCCCGAAATGCCCGAAACGGCTTGGGCCCGTGCAGGGCTGCCAACAGCTCTGCGCGGCCCGCACCCGGGCGCAGCTCTTCAGCAAAGCTGATGGCCCGGCGGTACTCGGTGTCGCTCTCTTCGCAAGGAATCTCGGCCCACTCGGCGGCGTCGCGGTCTTCGCCCATCAAGCGCTGCTCAAAGCGCTCGCCGGTGATGCGCCGCTGCTTGCCGCGGGGCAGCTCAAAGGTCTTGCCGGTCTGAGGGTTCCAGTGGCTCATCGACACCGGGCTGGCGCGCTCAAACAGCCTCACCAGCGCTGCCCACTCGCCGAGCACCGTGCGCACCGATTCGCCGGCAGCCGCGGCGTGCGAACCGTTTGGAGGGGCGGCTTCGATCTGGCGATTACGAGACACCTGCGTCATCCTTCGCCTCCGGAGGCGCCGCTTGCTTGCACGCTATCAGCTTGGACAGATCTACGCCAGCCTGCGCGTAGCCGCCCGCCAAGGCCGCTGGCCACAAGCCAGCGAATTGCTTGGCACTGCCTTAGGGTTTGAGCTGCCCGGACGCCCCGGCCATGCAGAGATTGCCCAGGCGCTAAAGGATCACTGCATCCGGCAGCTGTCCTACCGCGGCTTCAAGCCGGCCGAGCTGGCCATGCTGCGCGGCGGCATCAAGCCTGTGGTCAAGATGGAAGACATCCCGCTGGCCCAGGCGCGACAGTGGTTGGCCGAATTACCCCATGGCATCTTTGCAGAAATCGGCGAGCCCTATCGAAAGGACTACCTGCTCTTGCGCTCGGCCCCGTGTGATCTCGCAGATCCCGAGGCCCTGGTCTGCGTGTACGCCGGTCAGGCGGCAGCCGTGGCCGATCTTCGCTCCACTGAGGCCAAAGCCAGAGAGGACGCCCAGGCGGCCGGGCGGATCTTGGCGATTCCCGACTGCTGCTCGCGGGCCTTTGCCGCTGATTTTGCCAAGTCGCGCCAAGACCAAGACGCCCTCAATGACGATGCCAACCGCCGCCTGCTGAGTCAGGCCACCGCGGGCGACCCGGGTCCGTGGCAGCTCAACCCATTGAGCGACGCCGAGTTGCTGGGCTACTACCCCTGCTCTCTGCGCTGTGAAGCCAGCGCCCGCCGCGCTGCCGCCGTGCTAGAGCAGCTGCGCCTGAGCGATCCGCCCAGTGCCACCGCCGCTGCGACCAGGCTTGCCCGGCCGTGCCTGTTTTGGCGGGTGCCGTTCTTTGCCGTGATCGACGGTCACTGGCAGACCTCCCCCTTAGGCAACACCAGCAGCGGCGTCCATACAGGGGCGCCCTGCGAGCCGGTCCTGCGCTACCGCGCCGTCCTCTTCAACGTTTTTGCCGATCCGGTGGCCCGCGCGATCCAAGGCCTGCTCGCCGCCCACCTCATGCCCATTCTGCGGCGCGGTGACAACCTGAGCATTGGCAACCAGGGCTTGACGATCCGCCAGGGCGATCGGACAATTGCGCATTTTGAAAGCGATCCTTCGGTGGTCCCCCTGGTCACCGCTTGGCATTGACCAGGGCCGTGAACCTTTTGCCGACCCGCGGCAACCTATATTGCAGAGCGCCAATCTGGAGACGCGATCTCCAGGAAAAGTGCTCGGCGACCGTCGGTCGTCGGCTCGCTCAGGTTGACATTTGCCCCCCTGGACTCCTATAGTGCGGTCGATTGGCCGTAGTGCACTCGGGCAGTCCGGCGCGCATCTTCGCGATGCCGGTTGCTTTGGCACCGGTCAAGAGGTTGCTCGTCAGGAAGACGGTCTCTAGGCCAGGAAATTCAGGGCGCAAGTAGCGGTCGCCCAATGGGCAAGGCTGCAGTAGGATTCGGGAATCGGCGAGGATTTGGCAAAGCCCCACGGCTGTCAAGGCAAGAGCTGTCCAGCGCAAGTTGAACAGCAATAGGGCTGAGCCTCCAAGGCGAATCAGAGTCGCAGCAGAGCTCCATAGGCAATGAGGACGAACGGAATGCGTGAGATTAACCCAGTTCGACAGGCAGATTGGCCGCACTTCGGCGCAGCTTCCGTCGGGGCGCTTGGTGGCGCATGGGCAGAGCGCGGAGTGCGCCTGCTGGTGGCCGTGGTGTTTGGGGTAGCGTGCCTGCTAGCGGCGCTTCTGGTGTCCGCTCAGGAGGCGCCCAAGCCGGCTGACCCGGCCCAAGTGGCCAAGCAGCTGGAGCAGGCCCGGGCCTACGTTGCTCGCATGGGCACGATGATCGGCGGCGCTTTCAATGAGTTGGAAGAGGCGCGCAAGGCCCAGAACGTGTCGCGCGTCAACTGCGTCAGCGACGCGCTGGGCACCATGAAGGGCCTGCTGCGCCTGTCGGAAGGCATCTTGCTGTCGATGCAAGAGTGCGCTTCGCGCAACGATGCCGCCTGCGCCGATCACGAGTACGTCAAGATCTCCATCGCCTTCAACAAGTGCGAAGAGCTCGACGGTCAACTCAAAGGCTGCGGCGGTCCCGCGGTCGACGGAGCTATTGACGGCCGCCCGGTCATCGAGAAGACGTCGGACAGCGACAGCCCCGATCTGAATCCGACCGAAGGCTTGAACGATCTGGCGCCCAAGCTGGAGAACCCGCCCTCCGCCAGCCCGTTCTACAAGTACTCGGGCAACTAGCTTTTCCTAAAGACTCTAGCAGGCCTGGCCGCGAACCGGTAGCTTGCTTATGAGGGTGTGCATGAACGCAGTTTCACAAACCGACCTGCCGTCGCGCTTGCGCCGCATGGGGCGCCCCGGCAGGGCCGGCCTGCTGGCGGCGGTCGGAGTTCTGGCTTCTCTCGGCAGCGTTTCCGCTAGGGCCCAGACCGCCGAGCAGCCTCTGCCGGCCGCGACCCAGGAACGCGGTGTTCGCACAGGCGAATTCACGCTGTATCCGTCTTTTGGCGTCGCGGGTCACCACGACACCAACCTTTTCAACGGCAACAACGACGAGAACAACCGCCCAGTCGGCGCGACCTCGGTGCGTTTTGCGCCGCGGTTGGCGCTCAGCAATGACGTCAACAGCAACGTGGCCTTCTCGTTTACCGGCAACGGCGACTTGCGCCTGTTCCTGTCTGACAACACCGCGGTGTCGACCCAGGACGGCGTTGGCGGCGGCATGGGCTTGAACGTTACCTTCGGCAAGCGCCGGGCGTTCTCCCTCACGCTGTTTGACACCTTCAGCCGCGCCCTGCGCGCGCCCAACTGGGAGATCACCTCCACGCTTGACCGCGTCAGCAATGACGTGGGCGCCCGCGTAGAGTTCCATCCGGGCGACATTCCAGAGCGCCGGCCATTCAACCTGGCCCTGGGCGCTTCTTGGGGTGTGGACCTGTTCGATTTCTTTCCGGGCGGTGACAGCTCGACCATCCGCAGCAAGCTGGCCGGGTCCTGGCGCTTTCTGCCCAAGACGGCGGCAATTCTCGACGCCACCTGGGACTTTCGCAACTACGCCAACTCCGCGCTGGCCAACCAGAACCTGGCCGCCAACTCCCAGCCCTTCCGCGTCAAAGTCGGCCTGAACGGCGCCTTGACCAAGCGGCTCACGGCCACCGGTCTTGCGGGCTGGGGTCTGTCCAACCACGCCAAAGGTACCAGCTTCAGTAGCTTCTTGGCCAGCGTGGGCCTTGGACTGCGGGCCTCAGAGAGCACCCGGCTGTTCCTGGGCTATGACCGCGACTACTCCGACTCGTTTATTGGCAACTTTGGCGCCTACCACCGCATTGGCTTCAGCCTCAAGCAGCGCTTTGGCCAGGTTATGGACGTGACCGCGCAGTTTGCCACCCGCTTCATCGAGTACGGCGCCTTTGTGCCCATCGGCGGCCTGGTCGCTCTGGATCCCAGCTGCAACTGCCGCAAGGACACCGGCTTGGAAGGCGGTGTGGCTGCCAACTTTGACGTGGCCCGCCTCATCGGCATGAACATTGGCTGGACGATGCGCTCGGTGCAGACCAATTTCAAAGTGGTGGCCAACGACAAGAAGACCATCTTGGACTCCGGCGCGTTCACGGGTCACGAAATCTTCGCCGCGGTCACGCTCCGGTACTAGCCCCGCGCACGGTGCGCCGACACTGGCTTGCAGTCGGCCCGTTCTGCGCTTTGGCTGGCAAGGTCTACTTGGAAGCCAGCCCCTTTGGAACCATGCATAGACAAGCTGGCACGATCCATGCCCATTTGCGGCTGACTACAGTCGGCTGGCTGTTGCTGACCTGCTTGGCTGGCGGCCTGACCGGCTGCCCATCCACGACGCCGGCTGGCTATGCCGCCATGCAACTCGACCAGCGAGCCAGCGCGCAGGCTTCAGCCCTGGGCCCTGGCGATGAGATCGAGGTGCGCGTGCACGAGGAGCCCACGCTTTCCGGCGGCTGGGTGATCTCTCAAGCCGGCACCATCGACTTTCCCCTGCTGGGTTCGCTGACCGTCGAAGGGCTGTTGGCGTCTCAAGCGGCGGCGATGATCCGCGCCAAGCTGGCTGAAAAATACCTGCGCAACCCGTTTGTGGTGGTCCAGTTCCGCACCCTCAACTCCAAGAAGGTGCTGGTGCTCGGCGAGGTCAAGACGCCCGGGCGCTTCACCTACACCGAGCGGCTGAGCATTGTCGATGCGGTGACCCTGGCCGGCGGCTTTACCACCCTGGCCGAGCGCAACTACGTCATTGTCACCCGGTCCGAGGCGGGGGCTACGCAGCGCATTCCCATTCCGGTAGAGAAGATCATGCAAGGCCTTGCAGCCAACTTTCTGCTGCAACCAGGCGATATTGTCTTTGTGCCAGAGACCATCCTATAGGCGTTGATGACCAACTTCACCCTGCCAACACGAGTCAGTCAGCAACCGGCGTCGGCCAACGACGACGTGCTGCGGCATGTGCTGCAGGTCATCAGCACCCGGCGCTGGTGGCTGGTCACCACGTTCCTGCTGCTGATGACCCTTTCGGTGGTGGCGGTGCGGCGCCAAACGCCCATCTTCAAAGCCACCGGAACCATGACGGTGGAGATCTCAGCCCCGCGCGTCTTTGGATCGGACACGGAGATCGCCCCGCTGGGTGCCTTGTCGACGTCGGCCACGCGCGCGTTCTACACCGCCCAGCGGCAGATTCTGCAGTCGCGCGACTTGGCGGCCATTGTGGCCAATCGCCTGGGCTTGGCCCGCGACCCCAAATTCCTGGGCTTTGACCAAGCCGCCAAGCCCCTGACCCAGGCCCAGAAGGACGCGATCATGGCTTCGGCCGATGTCGTGGGCATGCTGGCCGGGCGCATCATCGTCGATGCGGCTGACGACTCTGGCGTCATCAAGCTGTCGATTGAAGACCCCGACCCCGAATACGCCAGAGACATCGTCAATGCCGTCCTCAAGGCCTACCGCGACCGCAACATCGACGTGAAGAAGCGGGTGGTCAAAGAGGCGTCCTCCGACCTCAACGCCATCTTCAAGCGCCTGGAGACCGAGAAGAGCCAGAGCCAGACCGCGCTGTTCCAGTTTGAGAAAGAGAACGACTTCTCTGAGACCCGCCGCACTGCGCTGGCCGACCGGATCCTGACCCTGGCCAAAGCGGAGCGAGAAGTTCACACCGTCAAGCTGCGGGCGCAGCAAGAAGTGAGTCAGCTTAAGAAATTCAGAGGGTCGCGCGATGTGTTCAGCGTCTCGGCGCCGGCGCTGCTCCGCGATGGACTGGTCGTGGACCTCAAGCGCCGCTACCTGGATGTCTCAACCAAGCGCAAGGAACTGGCCGTTACCTACCTGGACAATCACCCGCGCATTCAGGCTCTTGATCAGCAGTCAGAGCAGCTGCTGGCCTTGGCGGCTCGTCACGTGACGGCGGTCTACGACGCAGCGGCCCAGCTCTATCGGGCTGCCGAGGCGGAGGAGCGCGATATCGGCGAGCAGCTCGAAAAGGCCCGCGAAGAAGATCGCGTCGTGCGCCAGGCCAAGATCGAGTACGACAGCCTCAAGGCCCGCAGCGACGAAGACAAGATGTTCTATGAGAAGGTGGCCAAGCGCATCACCGAAACCGACCTGCTGCGCGACATAGGTGTCAATAATATCAATATCTTGGATCTTGCCGTGACCCCCAAGTCGCCGGTGCGGCCCAACGTGCGACTCAGCCTGATGCTGGGGGCGCTGCTCGCCCTGCTGGTGGGGGTGGGCGCGGCTTTTGCCGTCGATGCGCTAGACAATACTGTCAAGAATCGTGAAGACGTCGAGGGGCTGCTGCACGTGCCGTGGCTGGGGTCGATCCCCACCTTCCAGGCGGTCAATGCCAAAGAAGGTCTGCCAGTTCCAGAGGATCGCATCGATCTCTACGTCCACTATCGGCCCAACTCGCTGGCGGCCGAGGCGGCGCGGGCGGTTCGCACCAATCTGCTCTTTATGCGCCCCGACAATCCGGCCCGCGTCATCTTGGTGACTTCAGGGTCGCCGCGTGAGGGAAAATCATCGACTTCCGTAACGTTGGCGATCACGCTGGCCGCCTCCACCGGTCGGGCGATTCTGGTCGACACCGATCTGCGAAAGCCTCGTCTTCACAAGTTGTTTGGCATTCCCGGTGGCCAAGGTGGTCTGACCAGCTACCTGCTGAGCCACGAACCGCTAGAGAACTTTGTCTGCAAGACCGACGTGCCCGGCTTGGACTTCTTGCCCTGCGGTCCGCTGCCGCCCAATCCCGCAGAATTGATGCACTCAGAGCGTTTTCACGCCCTGCGGGAAGAGCTGGTGGCCCGTTACGAAGTGGTGCTCTTCGACTCCTCGCCGGTCGGCTTGGTCACTGACCCGTTGGTGCTGGCCTCCTTGTGCGATGGCGTGGTGGTGGTGGCCCATGCCGACCAGACCCGCCGCGAGTCGCTCAAGGGCACCTTGGGTGCGTTGCGCAGCGTCGGCGCCGAAGTCCTGGGCGTGGTGCTGTCACGGTCTACTCACCTAACTGGCGGATACAACTACTACTACGGCGGATCTGCCTATGGCGGCGGCGGCGACGAGCAGCGCTACGGCTATCGCTATCGCTATCGCTACCGGTACCGCCGCGAGCCGGATCAAGGCGACGAGCAGGGCGATGAGTCGGTGGAAACCGACCGGCCAGGCCCAGAGCCGGGAGACAAGGGGGCCAAGTAGGCAGCACTCAGGGCCGTCGGGAGGCACACACCTCAGGTCCAGCGCAAGCTGCGCCCTGGGCGTTGACCGCACCGGAGCATCTGGGCAATGCTGCTGACCGAGTGCAGATTGCCGGTCACAGGCGGAACCGCAGTCGCAGCTCAGCTGAGCTGAGGGTGGATTCGCCGCTGGCCATGAGGTCGGAGAAAGCATGGACAAGGTTATCGGCATCGATCTGGGTACCACCAACTCTTGCCTCGCCATCTTTGAAGGCGGCGTTGCTCAAGTCATTCCCAATCCAGAAGGTTCGCGGACGACACCGTCGATGGTGGCCTTTACCCCAGATGGCCAGCGGCTGGTGGGCAGCATTGCCAAGCGCCAGGCCGTGGCCAACCCGACCAGCACCGTCTTTGCCACCAAGCGCATGATCGGCCGCAAGCTGAAGTCCTCTGAAGTGCAGCGCATGCAGATGACGGCCCCCTACAAGATCGCCGCCGCCGACAACGGCGACGCCTGCGTGGTCGTGCATGGGCGTCGCTATACGCCGCAGGAAATTGGCGCGTTTGTGCTGCGGCAATTGCGCGAGTCGGCTCAGGAATACCTCGATCAGTCGGTCAAAGACGCCGTCATCACCGTTCCGGCCTACTTTGACGACGCGCAGCGCCAAGCCACCCGCGACGCCGGTCGGCTTGCCGGTCTGAACGTGCTGCGCATCATCAACGAGCCCACCGCCGCGGCGCTGGCCTACGGGATCGGCGCGGATGCCGCCGGCACGATCGCGGTGTACGACTTGGGAGGCGGCACCTTCGATATCTCGATCCTTGAGTATTCGCAAGGTGTTTTTCAGGTCAAGGCTACCCACGGCGACACGTTCCTGGGCGGCGAAGACATCGACGTTCGGCTGATGGACGTGCTCATTGAGGGCTTCTTGGCCGAGACCGGCATCGACCTGCACAGCGATCCGGTCGCCCTGCAGCGCCTCAAAGATGCAGCCGAGCGGGCCAAGGTAGAGCTGTCGACCGTTGAGGAGACTGAGATCTCGCTGCCCTTTCTTACCGCGGATGCCAGCGGGCCTCGCCACTTGCGTCGCCGCCTGACCCGCGACGAGCTCGAGTCGATCTGCCAGGACCTGATTGAGGCGACCTTGGCCCACTGCCAGGACGCCATGCAGGCCGCCGGGCTGCAGCCCCAGCAGATCACCGACGTGCTGCTGGTCGGTGGCATGACCAAGATGCCGATGGTGCAGCGCGAAGTGGCGCGGTTGTTCCAGCGCCAGCCCAACCGCTCGGTCAATCCAGACGAAGCGGTGGCGGTGGGCGCGGCAATCCAGGGCGGCATCTTGGCTGGCGACGTGGGCCAGGTGCTGCTGCTAGACGTGGTGCCGCTGTCGCTTGGCTTGGAGACTTCGGGCGGCTTGATGACCAAGCTGATTCCGCGCAACGCCACCGTGCCGTGCAGCCTGACCGAGATCTTTACCACGTCAGAGGACTACCAGCCGCTGGTCAACCTGCACATTCTGCAGGGAGAGCGCCCCTTGGCGGCCGACAACACCAGCTTGGCGCGCTTTGAGTTGGTGGGCATTCCGCCGGCGCTGCGCGGCGTGCCCAAGATCGAGGTCACGTTCAACATCGACGCCAACGGCATCCTGTCGGTAACGGCCCGCGATCTGGGCACCAGGCGCGAGCAGCAGGTGCGGGTGCGCGCCACCTCTGGTCTGACGGAGTCGGCGATCGAGAGGATGCTGGCGGAAGCAGAGCAGTACCAGGACTCTGACCGCATCAACGTCGAGCTGGCCGACATGCGCCGGCGCATTCAAGGGCTTATCTACACAACGGAGCGCTCGCTGGCCGAGTCGGCCAACTACCTGACCGAGACCGAGCTCAGCCAAATCCGCGCAGATCTGGAGAATGCGCGCCGCTCGATCGACTCGGCGGACCTCTACCGCATCCAGCAGGTGCTCAAAGAGCTCGAAAAATCGGCCTTCCGCATCACCGAAGTCATGTACAAAGACTTTGCCTGACCGATCCTATCGCGGCCTTCCAGCGCCTCTTCTAGCGCCGCGCCTCTGCCACGCCTTTGCCGAGAGCCATGCAAGTCTACCAGCCTGACCACTATCGCGTGCTTGGCGTTGCCGTTCAGGCAGACGCCGCGACGCTGAGAGAGGCCTACCGCAAGCTGTCGCGGGTCTACCACCCCGACCGACACGGTGGATCTGCCCATGCCACCAACAGTTTTCAGCTGATTTCCGGTGCGTGGACCGAGCTAAGCGACCCGGCGCGGCGCGCCCACTACGATCGGATGCTGGCGCTGCGCGACCCCCTGCGGATGGTCGACGACCCGCGGGCCGACCGGGCGCTAGAGGTGCTGGACTTGGTGGTCCGCCGGCTGCGCCGCAAGCCAGAGGCCCTGCCAGCGCCGCACCGCGGTCGCGACCTGCGGGTCCAGCAGGCCTTGCCGTTTGCTGTGGCCGCCATGGGCGGGCTGTGGCAGGTCGAGGCCCACCTGGGCTGCCCCTGCCCGACGTGTCGCGGCCAGGGCACCTGTGACCCCGCCGCCAACCCGGTCTGCCACGTTTGCCAAGGCGCCGGCACCGTCAAGCATGGCCTGCGCAGAGAGACCGACTCCTGCGGATTCTGCAGCGGTCGCGGGGCCGTGCTGCTGGCCCCGTGCAGCGAATGTGCGGGCGTCGGCACCGTGACCGAGCGCCGTCAGGTGGCCGTGCAAGTCCCCGCCCGCTGTCGCTCTGGCACGCTGCTGCGGGTGCGCGGTGCCGGCGAGCGCACGCCCAGCCAGAGCCAGGCCGGCGATCTGGTCGTCGAAGTGGCCGTGCAACCCCATCCGCTGCTGGCCATTGACGGCGATGACCTGACTTGCCGCGTGCCCCTGACCTGGAGTCAGGCTTTGCACGGCGGTCGGATCGGCGTGCCAACGCTAGAAGGGCCAGAGATCCTGACGTTGCCTGCGGGTTTGCGCCAAGGTCACGTCTTGCGCATCGCCGGACGCGGCCTGCCGGTGGGGCAGACCCGCGGCGCGCTCAGAATCCAGCTAGAAGTGGATTGGCCAGAGGAACTCACCGCCAGCCAGCTGGGCGACCTGCAGCAG
>CAIXGW010000283.1 GCA_903919145.1 uncultured Myxococcales bacterium | reverse complement strand
GCGTCCGCCGGTCCTCGGCTTTGGTCGCCACCCCGTCGGGCACCACCCCCTGCGTGACGTAGCGCCAAAGCAAGACACAGAGTTTGCGCGCCACCGCGACGATGCCGACCCTGCGGCTGCGTTTGCCGCCTTTGGCCCAGCGCTCGTTGAACCACAGGCTCAGCGGGCTCTGCGGCTGGTAGCGGAGCCAGCTCCGGCAAACCCGCCGCTGCCGAATACCTGGAGGCAAATCGGGCGGGTGCGGCAGGGTTGTCAGTGCATCATCAGCGCTCGAATGTGGCCAGGCCCCGCCTTGCTGATTCCCTGGTCCCGATTCATGTCGCCCGAGGCCTACGGAGTCGGCGTAAGGCCAAGAAAAGACGCCAAGTGCTTGCCGTTGGCAAAGGTGCGCCAGCCGAAGAGTTCGTTGGCCAAGGCCCAGGCGCCGATGGGGCCGATGGCCACCAGTCCTTCAAGATTCCAAGTGATTTTAAGTGTTTCGGTCTCCGGCTTGGCCAAGGCGGCCGCCCGGTGCTGCTCAAGCTGGTCAATCTCCTCATCCAGGTTGCCGACTTGGCGGCAGATGATCCCCAACTCTTGCTGCAGAATAGGCCCAAGGTTGCGGCCATCTCCGGTGACGAGTTCTGCGATGTCATCCTTGAACCACCGGTCATATTTCCGGTCAATACGCTGAGCAAACATCACGGAAATTGCACGGTTGGTCAGTCTCTCTCGCGCGGACTGGAGCTTGTCGAGCAGCCGCTGTAAATGGCGAGAGTCCTCGTCCTCTGGCGATGGGGCCTGGACGATGCGCAGCCCAGCACGACCGCTGGTATGGTCGCACAAGAGCACAAGCAGCTTGCATGCGTCGATCTGATCGGTCTTGCGCTGTTTAGCCTTGCGGTCCAAAGTGATAGACGCTGGGTCGATGATGATGCAGTCGACGCCGATGACGCGTAGCCAGCGTTGAATCCAGAAGCCGTCGCGCCCCACCTCGAATACGGCGGTCGCCGGTGCCGAGGCTGGCAAGCCGAACTTGAGCTTGGCCGCGGCGATTTCCTTGATGAACTGAGCCTTTGCGGCATCTACGGACTCGCGGTCGGCGACGACGTCTCGCGGCTTGGCTGCGCCGTCGCTCTTGGCCAGCTGCCACTTGGTCCGGCTGAGGTCAAAAGCGATGTACAACGTGGCGTTGCTGCGAGTAGAATCGGTGGTGGTGGTCGTCTCTGCGGCCTCGGGCCACGTCTCTTGCCGACAACAGATTGTTGTCTCCTTGGTGATGAACCGTTACGGCGCAGCCGGGCCCCAAACCCGCGCGCCGGCCGCAGCGTGGCGCGGCTTGGCGCAAAGATTGAACACTGGCGCCACCACTTTCCAAGTCCCTGAAGCGAGGAGGATTTACCGATGAGCTCGGAGTACCCCTCCCCTGCAAAGTCCAGAGACCAGAGTCCTTGGCGGGTTTTCAAAGGGCGGCGCCCTTGGGCGCAGGCCGCGCAGGCCGCGGGTTTCGGGGCACGGCCCCGAGTCAGTCGCGCCTCGG
>CAIXGW010000282.1 GCA_903919145.1 uncultured Myxococcales bacterium | reverse complement strand
TGCGCTGGACAACACGGGCCTTGCCAATGGCGTCCTTCAGGGCGCTGAGCCAGTTGTCGAATTCTTTGGTCCGATAGAAGGTCAGCATGGGCGAAGTGTATCCATTTGGATACGGAGCTGCAAGCGGGAGCTGCGGCGATGGAGTCGGTTTGCGTGACGTTGGTCCGGTCTGCCCAGCCGCGCAGGCTCAGCCGCAGGAAGCAGTGACTAGCCGCTAGGCGCGAGGTCGAGAGGCCCAAATTGCCCCGCACACGTTGCGACAGCGATCCCACCTTGCCCGGCAGTACCAGATTCCGTACACTAAGGGCCTTCGGAGGTTCGCCATGTCCCTGGTCAGCGCCACAGAGGCCCGCAAGCAGTTGTTCAGATTGGTCGATGCCGTGACCGAAAACGGCGAGCCCATCCTAATCACTGGTCGACGCCATAACGCCGTGTTGGTGGGCGAAGACGACTGGAAGGCCATCCAGGAAACGCTGTATCTGTCGCAGATTCCTGGAATGGTGGCGTCCATCCGCGCAGGCATGGCCACGCCACCCGAGGATATGGCGCAAGAGCTCAACTGGTAGCCGCCGATGACTTGGACACTGGTCTTTGCCAAGGATGCACAGAAGGACGCGCTGAAGCTCGCCGCGGCTGGGTTGAAGCCCAGAGCGCAGGGGCTGTTGGACGTCTTGCGCGACAATCCATTCCAGAATCCACCGCCGTATGAAAAGTTGGTCGGGCATTTGGCGGGTGCGTATTCGCGGCGCATCAACATCCAACATCGCCTGGTTTATGAAGTTCTTGCGGATGTGAAGACCGTGAAGGTGCTGCGGATGTGGTCGCACTACGAGTAGCTCTTCTGCCTGGTCGCCAGCGCCATGACGGGACTCCTCTGGTTCGCTAAACAGACCCGTCGGCGGTAGTCCAACATCGGCTTGGCTGGACAGGACGCGTGCAAGGATCACCCGCCAAGGCCTCTCAGCGCTCAGGTGCTTGCGGGGCAGCGCACTCGGCCCTTGCAGCCGGCTCGCGCTCGGGGCCCAGCAACAGCGAGGCGGCCAGGTACAGCGCAAACAGCGCGGCGGTGGTCCACGGTCGCGTTCCGCCTTTGCGCCTCAGCTGCGCGAGCATCTCTGGTCGGCTGAGTCCGGCCTTGTGGACCGCTGCCAGCGCCGCGCTCGCCTCGCGGTAGTACCAGTAGCTCGCGCGCCGGCCGACCCCGATAAATACCGCGGTGTTGACCAGCCAGCCGAGCGCATCGCCCCAGCCGCCGCCAAACCCCCGCTCCACGGCGACGACGGGCAGTTGCAGGGCGACCCAGATGATCACCACCCCGGCGGCGTCCCAGTACAGGCCGCGGTAGGTCATCCAAAACATTTGGGTGAGCGCCGCTGGAAAGTGAAAGGCATCCGCCTCGCCGCGCTGGATTCGCTCAAACCGCGGCCGATACGCCGGCCAGCGGCGGGGGCCGACAAAGGCCTCCCATTCCTCCGCCGCGGCGGGATCGTCAAAATGGCTAAGGTTGCCGGGGCTATCGACCATGGCGGGAGTTCCTCGGCGATATAGCCCGTTGGACTCTGGCGCGGACTTGTTCAGACAGCCGTCGTCAAGGCGCTGGCAATCCTGGCTCTGCTCTCGCTGTCCCCGTGCGCCGAGGCTACGCGGGCTGCCCCGCTCGGTCAATCGGGGGATCTGGCGGCCGTCTGCGCGGATTTGCCCTCCGCCGTCTCGCCCGACTGCGAGCCTTGACACAATTCGCAGGTGCAACCTGTCGACAAGCTCGCATGGTCTGCAGTCGGCCGGATGTACAGCGCTGTGTAGCGGCTTGGACCGAAAGGAGGCCGTGCTGTGTCTCTCGGCTCGCTGGACCCGGGGAGTTTGGGCGCCTCGCCTGCGGCGACCCGGCTGCGACTTTCGGCGACGTGGCGGGCGGCGAATTCCCTTTGCGTGCGGCGCCGAAAGCGGCGTCGGACGCCGTCGCTCCGCGATTCGCATCCGTGGCGCGGGCGAACACCGCGTGCCCTGCCCGGCCTGTCGTTTCCCCAGCCCCTGCAGGGCTGTCCGGACGAGCAGGGTTGTCCCGACGACGGAGCCGGCTCTGGCAGTAGAAACGCCTACAGGGCGTCGGCTCGACCAGTTGGCCGCCCCTCCCTGGGCGCTGCTAGACCACGCCGACCAGAGCTGCTGTCAGCTGGAGCGGCCAGGTTCAGCGAGCCAGGCCCTACATCCGCTCGACCACCATCGCCACCGCTTCGCCGCCGCCAATGCACAGCGAGGCCACGCCGTAGCGCTTGCCGGTGCGCTCCAGGTTGTACAGCAAGGTCACCAAGATGCGCGTGCCTGAGCCGCCAATCGGATGACCCAGCGCCACCGCGCCGCCGTGGATGTTGACCTTGGCGGGATCGACGCCCAGGCCCTGGTTGCAGGCCAGCGAGACCACCGAGAAGGCCTCGTTGATCTCAAACAGGTCGACCTGGTCGATGGTCAAGCCGGCCTTGAGCAAGGCTTTCTGCACGGCAAACACCGGCGCCGTGGTAAACCACTCTGGCGCTTGAGCGTGGCTGGCGTAGCCCAGAATCCGCGCCATGGGCTTGAGGCCCAGGGCGGTGGCCTTCTCTGCCGAGGCCAGGACCACCGCGGCCGCGCCGTCATTGATCGAGCTGGCGTTGGCAGCGGTAACGGTGCCGGCCTTGTCAAAGGCTGGGCGCAGGCTGGCAAACTTGGCGGGATTGCCGCGGCCGGGCTCCTCATCGCTGTCGATGACGGTCTGATCGCCCTTCTTGCCGGTGATGGTGACCGGGGCGATCTCGTCTTTGAAGATGCCGGCGGCGATGGCGGCCCCGGCACGGCGGTAGGACTCGGCGGCAAAGGCGTCTTGGTCTTCGCGCGAAACGCCCTTGTCTTTGGCGCAGATCTCGGCGGCGTTGCCCATGTGGAAGTCGTTGTAGACGTCCCACAGGCCGTCTTTGATCATCCCGTCGGTCACCTGGCCGTGGCCCAGGCGGTAGCCGTCGCGGGCTTTGTCCAGGTAGTACGGCGCCTGGCTCATGTTTTCCATGCCGCCGGCCACGGCAATGTCGGCATCGCCTGCGCGGATCTGGCTGGCGGCCAGCATCACCGTCTTGACGCCCGAGCCGCAGACCTTGTTGACGGTGGTGCACGGCGTCGACTGCGGCAAGCCGGCAAACAGCGCCGCCTGGCGCGCCGGCGCCTGACCCAAGTTGGCGGGCAGCACGCAGCCCATGTAGACGTCGTCAATGGCGTCTTTGGGCACGCCAGAGCGCTCGACGGCAGCGGCAATCGCCGCCGCCCCCAGCTTGGGCGCCGACACCGCGGCCAGCGAACCGCCAAAAGAGCCAATCGGAGTGCGGGCAGCGCCCACGATCCAGACTTCCTTCATGGGAAACCTCGGTGTCTGATAAGTTTTTGCGTGGGACTAGCGCTGCCGGATTAGCCGACCAGTTCAAAAGCCTCAGAGAAGAAGTACTTCAGCTCGCGCTCGGCCGACGCCGGGCTGTCGGAGCCGTGGGCAGTGTTGCGGCCCTTGGACTCGGCGTACAGCTTGCGGATGGTGCCTTCGGCAGCCTGGGCCGGATCGGTGGCGCCCATCAGCTCGCGGTTCTTGGCAATGGCGTTCTCGCCCTCTAGGCACATCAGCACCACTGGGCCAGAGGTCATGAATTCAACCAGTTCGCCAAAGAAGCCGCGGCCGGCGTGCTCGGCATAGAAGCCCTCGGCCTGGGCCTTGGTCAAGCGCACCAGCTTGGCGGCCTTGATGGTCAGGCCGGCGGCCTCAAAGATGCTGATCATGTGACCGATGTGGCCGTTGGCGACGCCGTCGGGCTTGACGATCGAGAGGGTGCGTTCAGTGGCCATGAGAAACTCCGCGAAAGTGGGTCGGCCATCAACGGGCCGACGGGGTCAAGAGGTCATCCACAAAACCAGGGGGTTAGCCTGGGCCCCCGCCTTCGCGGGGGTGACGGTGGGGCAAAACTTGGGTTGCTGGCAGGTAACGGCTGGGCAACATTTGGGTGGCTGGCTCGAAGCGGACGCGGCACGGGCGACTGCCAAGAGGGCAACGACTGCGGCTACGGCTTCCAGACGGTCAGCAGGGTGCTGGCCAGATCGGCAGGGGTCGGAGCAACGCGGATGCCCGCCGCTTCAAACGCCGCGATCTTGGACTGGCCGGTGCCAGAACCGCCAGAGATGATGGCGCCAGCGTGGCCCATGCGGCGGCCGGGAGGAGCCGTCAGACCTGCCACAAAGCCAATGATTGGCTTGGTGAAGTTGGCCTTGACCCACTCTGCCGCGGCTTCTTCGGCCGAGCCGCCAATCTCGCCAATCATGATGACGGCGTGGGTGTCGGGATCGGCCTGAAACAGCTCAAGGGCGTCAATGAAGTCGGTGCCTTTGACCGGGTCGCCGCCAATGCCAATGCAGGTCGACTGGCCGATGCCCAGGGCCGACAGCTGGCCGACCGCTTCATAGGTCAGGGTGCCAGAGCGCGAGACGACGCCCACGTGGCCGGCCTTGTGGATGTGGCCGGGCATGATGCCGATCTTGCAGGCGTCAGGGGTGATGACGCCGGGGCAGTTGGGACCGACCAAGCGAATGACCTTGCCCTCTGCCTTGAGGCCCTGCAGGTACGTCTGCGCCTTGACCATGTCCAACACCGGAATGCCTTCGGTGATGCAGACAATCAGCGCGATGCCGGCGTCGGCCGCTTCCATGATGGCGTCCGCGGCAAAGGGCGGCGGCACAAAAATCATGGTGGCGTTGGCACCGGTGGCGGCGGCGGCTTGGGCGACGGTGTCAAAGATCGGCACCGAGTCGTCAAACTGGCTGCCGCCCTTGCCCGGGGTGACGCCGGCGACCACGTTGGTGCCGTAGGCGATGCACTGGCGGGTGTGAAACGCGCCAGCGGAACCGGTGATGCCCTGAACTAGGAGGCGCGTGTGCTTATCAACAAGAACTGCCATGGTCGTGCCTCCTTAGCTTAGGGCGCCGCTGGCCGCGAATTTCTCCGCTGCCGCTGCTGCTTTCTGCGCTCCGTCTTTCATGTCCAACGCGGCGATGATCGGCAGACCCGATTCCGCAAGCATCTTGCGGCCCAGCTCGACGTTGGTGCCCTCTAGGCGGACCACCAGCGGGCGGTCCAGGCCGACCTGCTTGGCCGCAGTGATCACACCCTCGGCGATGGTGTCGCACTTCATGATGCCGCCAAAGATGTTGACGAAAATCGCCTGCACCCGCCGGTCACTGAGGATGATCTTGAATGCCGCCGTGACCTTCTCTGCCGTGGCGCCGCCGCCGACGTCCAGGAAGTTGGCCGGCTCGGCGCCAAAGTGCTTGAGGATGTCCATGGTGGCCATGGCCAGGCCAGCGCCGTTGACCAGGCAGCCCACGGTGCCATCCAGGTGCACGTAAGACAGATCGTACTTGCCGGCCTCGACCTCGGCCGGATCCTCTTCGTCGAGATCGCGGTAGGCCAAGATGTCGTTGTGGCGGAACATGCCGTTGTCGTCAAAATTGACTTTGCCGTCTAGCGCAATCACGTCGTCGCTGCCGGTGACGACCAGCGGATTGATCTCCACCAGCGAGCAGTCTTTCTCTACGTACAGGCGGTAGAGCGAGGCCAGCAGCTTGGCAAAGTGCCCGACCGCCTTGGCCGACAGGCCGAGCTTGAAGCCCAGCTTGCGCGCCTGAAACGCCTGCAGGCCGACCTTGGGGTCGACCCAGGCTTTGTAGATCAGCTCTGGCGTGTTGTGGGCCACGTCTTCGATGTTCATGCCGCCCTCGGTGGACGCCATGATCACGATGCGACCCGTGTCGCGGTCCAGCAGCATGCTCAAGTACAGCTCGCGGCGGATGTCGACGCCGCCCTCGATGTACAGGCGCCGCACCAGCTGGCCTTCGGGGCCGGTCTGGTGGGTCTTGAGAGTCATCCCAAGGATCTGCGAAGCCTTTTCTTTGACCTCTTCCTTGGTCTTGCACACCTTGACGCCGCCGCCCAGCCCGCGCCCACCGGCGTGGATCTGTGCTTTGACAACGCGAATCGGCCCGGCCAGCTTGTCAGCTGCGGCCATGGCTTCTTCAATGCTGAAGGCTGGATAACCCTCTGGAACTGGTACGCCATAGTGACGGAACAGCTCTTTGGCCTGGTACTCGTGGATTTTCATGCAACCTCGCCTTGCACCGCGGACCTCCGCAGCGTCATCCGGGCGGCGCGGTGTACCACGGTTGCGGCGATCCGGCAACCGCCGCGGCGGCTCAAGCCCCGGACCTTCGCGGTTGTCAGCACCGCGCCCGGGCTGTATTTTGCGGCGGCACTCCGCGGCTCGGCTGCCGGGGCTGTCAATCAACGCGGTGACCGCGATGGAAGCATGGGATGCCTGAGGCCTTGTTCGAGCTAAGAAAGACCTTTCGATTTGAGGCGGCGCACCGGCTGCCGCACCTGCCGCCCGAGCACAAGTGCGCTCGCCTGCACGGGCACTCCTTTGCCGTAGACGTGGTAGTGCGCGGGCCGCTGCAGCAGCCCCAGGGCTGGGTGATGGACTTTGGCGATGTGTCGGCTGCCTGCAAGCCGGTGGTCGACGGCATGCTGGATCACCGGTACCTCAACGACATTGCCGGGCTGGAGAATCCGACTTCAGAGGTCCTTAGCGCGTGGCTGTGGCAGCAGCTGGCGGCTCGCTTGCCCTTGCTGCACGCCATTGAAGTCCGCGAAACCTGTACGACTGGCTGCATCTACCGCGGCCCATCTCTTGCCAGCGAGGCGTAGCCGTGAGCATCCCCAAGCAGCCAACCGAGCGTTTTGGTATCCGCCTAGACAAGCAGTACTTCAACTTTGGCTCGGCGCACTTTCTGATTTTTGCCGACGGCAGCCGCGAAGAGCTGCACGGCCACAACTACCGCGCCACCTTGGAGCTGGACGCCGCGCTGGACAAGGGCCACGTGGTCGCCGATTTCATTGTCATCAAGCCGATCTTCAAGAAGTGCTGCGATGAGCTGGACCACAAGACCCTGCTGCCGGCCTACCACCCCCGGCTAGAGCTGCGCAGCGATGCGGCGGTGGTCCACGTGGCCTACAGCCGCCAGGACGGCGGTTTTGACCGCTTTGCCATCCCCGAGCGCGACGTGCGGATCCTGCCGATCGCCAACACCTCTTCAGAGCTGCTGGCCCGCCATCTGGCCGACGAATTCTCTGCCCGCATGACCGCGGCGCTGCCCGATCTGGCGGTAGAGAGGCTGCGCGTCACCGTAGAAGAATCGCCTGGGCAATCTGCCTGGGTAGAGCGGACTTACTCGTGAGCTCTTGGACGGCTGAGCAAGCCCTGCCCCTCAAGCAAGACTGGATGGCCTGGCTGGCGCTGGCCGCGGGCATGGCGCTGACGGCGTGGTCGGCGGCCCCGGCTGGGTCGTGGCTGGACTCTGGCGAGCTGATTGCCGCCGCCCGGACGCTGGGGGGGATCCACCCGCCTGGGCATCCCGGCTGGCTGTCGCTGGCGGGCCTGGCCGAGTTGCTGCCGCTGGGCCCGGTGGCCGCGCGGGTGGCGTGGCTGTCGAGCCTGTTTGCTGGTGTTTCGGCGCTGCTGGTGGTGCGGATCGCCCGCGAGCTGCTGGCCGAGCGGCTATGCGGCTGGGTGCAGGACGCCTGGGTGGCGCTGGCGGCCGTGGCCCTGCTGGGCTTTGGCTCGCTGTGGCAAGTCTCTGTGCGGGCTGAAGTTTACACGCTGACGCTGGCGACCAACTTGTGGATGCTGCTGGCGGCGCTGCGCGCTGGGCAGGCCGCCGACGCCATCGAGCGCGGGCCAATGCTAAGCCACCTGGGCGTCGCCGCGCTGGCGCTGAGCCTGGGGCTGACCAACCACCACTATGTCACGCTGTTTGCCGTGCCCGCGGCGGTGGTGGCAGCGTGGCCGGCGCTGTGGGTGCTGGTGCGCAAAGAGCCGCGGGCCCTGGCCGTGCTGGTGGCGACGTGCCTGTTTGTGGGCCTTGGCTATGCCGCCCTGTGGCTGCGCGCCCAGGCCGACGTGGAGCTGCGCTGGGGCCATCCGGCCTCTTGGAGCGGGTTGTGGGACGCCATGACGGCCAAGCAGTTTCAGAAGTCCGTCAGCCAGGTCGAGGTGTCGATCGCTGACAATGCCCTGATCTTGCTGGCAATGGTCATTGACTCTGGCGCAAAGGGGCTGGGCGCCCTGGGCCTTGGCGGCTTGGGCCTGGCAGTGCTGCGCAAGGATCGCACGGCGCTGGTGCTGCCGCTGGTGCTGCTGGGCGGCTTGATGACCAAGGCGCTGATGCAGATTGACACCCACAATCCCGACGACCACGGCTATGTGCTGCTGGCCGCTGCGGCTTTGGCGCTGGGCCTGGTGCAGCTGGGGGCGGTGACGGCGGGGGCCAGGCCAGAGCGGTCGCTGGCGGCGCTGACCGCGGTGGTGGCGCCGGTCATCCTGCTGTTTCAGACCCAACACTTGCGCGCCGATCCCGCCAGCCATCTGGCCGAGCTGCGCGCGCCAGACACCCTGGATGCACTGTCGCGGCGGGCAGTGGCGCCGGGCGCGCTGGTGCTGACCAACTACTACGGCAGCCAGTATGCCGAGGCGATGAGCCGCCTGGCCGAAGGGCGGCGGCCCGACTGGGTAGTGGCCCACCTGTCTTTCCGCACCGGCGATACCGATGGCGGCGCCGGCTTTGCCGCATGGTTCAGCAAGCGCCATACGGACTTTGCGGTGCTGGCCCAGGCCGCCCAGCACTACAAGCGCGCGCCAGTAGGCAACGCCCTGCAGCTGGTTGAAGCGCAGCCGGTGTTTGCGGAGTCGGACCCGGCGGCGCGCATCCCCGAGCCATTTGTTGGCTTTGACGGGCAGTTTCAGCGACTGCTGCTGGCCAATGAGCGCGGGCTGGACTACGACCCGCTGGCGATTCGCGAGCGCCAAAAGCGCCTCTGGGACCGCCTGTACCAGCGCCTGACCCCAGCGGATCTGGCCGACCACCCCACCAAGATGGTGCTGTTGTGGCAGCACAGCCTGCAGGCTGCCCACGCCCTGCGCCGCGGCTGGCGCGATCAGGCCCGCGACGAGCTGGCCCGCGCCCGCGCCCTGGCCCCAGAGGATCGCCAGCTGGCGCGCCTGGAGCAACGGCTGGCCATGCTGGACGCCGCGTGGAACCGCTCAGATATCAAGGAATTCAATAGCCTGTGGCAGCGCTGGCTAGACAAAGACTTGGAGTGGCTGCTGAGCGGCGAGGGCTGACCGCCGTTAGGGCTCGCAAAACAACAACTCGATCGAGTTGTGTTTAGAGCGGAGCGGCGAGTCGGCTTGCAAAGACGCGAACTTGCGACCTACCCAGCAAGCAAAAGGGCCTGATAGAAAATCAAGTTGATTTTTTGCAGGCCCTTAAAGGCTCTTCTCCAGCATGTCGATTTGCTCGTGCAGAGACCGCTTGGGCGCTGGCGCACCGGGCCCCTGCTGGGGGGCGCGCTGGCTGGGCATGGAGCGGCGGCGCTCTACAAAATCCGAAGGATAATCCAGCGAATAGCTGAGTCGCCACGTCACCTTCGCCTTGGGCGGCAGGGTCTCTGTCCAGCGCACAACCCCCTGGCTGTCGGGCTTGGCCTTGCGCGGGGTCTCTACGTCATCGACCTCGATATCTTCGGTCTGTGCCACGGGAATCCGCTCTGACATCTCCAGCGTCACCGGCTGGTTCGAGAGGTTTTCGGCCGTCACAATGAAGGCCAGCGTCATCTCGGTCCGCCGGCCGCCGCGGCGCAGCGAGCTCACCTTCTTGTCCAAAGTGCGTTCGAGCTTGATGCGATCGTGGACCCCTAGGAAAACGCTGAAGGATTCTCCTGGCGCGGCAAAGTCGAGCTCGCCGGCGCCAATGAAGGCCCCCTCGCTGAACAGCGCCGCCGGCCCGGGCAAGACCGGCGTCTGGCCGCCATTGACCACTTCGGCCACGCGCACGGCGTTCAGCGACACCTCAGGCACCGCCACAATCTTGGACTTGTAGGGAAAATCGCCAATCGCGATCGGCACCCGCACCGACTTGCCATCGCTGCGCACCGTCCGCTCTGCCAGCGCCGCAAAGTGGGCGGTGGTGCCGCGCTGGGTCAGCCGGGTAAAGCTCTGCAGCGCCCGCTGTTGCACATCGTTTTGCCGCGCCAAAGAGGCATCCCAGTTCTTGCGGTTCTTGGCCATCTGCTGATTTTGCGAGGCGTACACGGTCTGGGCGCGCGAAAAACTCTCGGTCATCCTGCCCACCACGTCGTGCAGCCCTGCCCCGCCCTTGTCCAGCATCAGCCCGTGGGCCTGGGGTACGTCGAGCACGTCATCGGGCCGCTGGGTCGAGAAGGCCAGCGCCGCGCCCGACCAGTCCTCGCCGGTGGTCTGGACTACCGAGGCAAATTGCAGCACTTGCACCGCCGGCGCCCCCTGAGCCGCCCGCAGCTCGCTGGCCGGCTCCCAGGAAGCGCCCGGGGTCAGGTACGTCACTTTCAGGCTCACCTGCTGGCTGGGACTATCGCCATCGGCCTTGCCCGTCCGGCGCAATTCCACCGTTACAGTGCTGGTTTGCAGCTGGGCCCGCACCTGCAGCTCGCTCAGCTCGGCGGCGCGCTGGGCCAGCACCGGCTCCAGCTCGCGGCGCTTTTTGGCCAGCTCGCGCAGCTGCTTTCTGTCTTGGCGGATGGCGTCGGTGATGTACGTCATGGTCTCGCTCAGGTTTTTGACGCGCGCCTCGCCCACCGCCAGCTCGCGCGGCACCTTGTCGATCGACAGCGAGCGCAGCGCCTCAAGCCGGGTGATTTCGTCTCGCAAGGTGCGCTCTTCGTCGGCAATTTCGACGACCTGATCGCTGACCTCCTGCCAATTCTGCTGGGCCTTGCGCACCGACTCCTCGGCCACTTCGGCGGCAAAGGCTGGCTGCACCGCTACGTCCAGGATCTGCGCGGCGCCAGGTGGGTCCACCGCCACCCGCACCGACTCGGCGTCGATCCAGCCGGGCAGGCGGGTCAGGGCAAAACGCTCTGGCGCTGCGCCTAGTTGCAGGAGGGCCACCCGGGTGACCTGCGCCCGGTCGGCAAACACCGTGACCGCGCTGATGCGGCTGGCCACCGCCGGCGCTTCGGCAGCCTGGATGGCTTGCGGCGCCACCAGCCCCGTTGCCCCCACAGCGATCCACAGCAGGCCAAGCAACCACTGATTTCTCCTAGACATCTGTGCCTCCCGCAGCGCCAGTTCGCGCAGACAGCGCGGCGCCAACCGGCCTTGGACGCACAGGTCGGGCAGAGGATCTAGCGGCAAGCGCAACAGGGGGACCCTCTTGAAACCTCGCATCGCGGCAAGCTATTCTCGGTTGTTGCGCAAGGCGGGCTGCTCCGCGCGCGGAGACCTGCAGTGAAGCCTCATGTGACCCTGGGCACGGCCCAAACGCCCGACGGCGCCGTGATGACGCTGGTCAGCCAAGGGGATGGCCTGGTGATTCGGGTCGGCGGGCAGCCGCTGATGCACAGCCGCCAGCACGGCTCTGAAGAGGCGATGGCCGCTGCGGGTTGCGCTCACCTGGGGCGGCGACCGCGGCCGCGGGTGCTGGTCGGCGGGCTGGGCATGGGCTACACGCTGCGGGCGACCCTGGAGCTGCTGCCGCCGACCGCCAGCATTGTGGTCGCTGAGCTGATCCCAGCCGTGGTGGAGTGGAACCGCGGGCCGCTGGGGCACTTGGCGGCGTTTCCGTTGCAGGACCCGCGGGTCGACGTGCGCGAGCAAGACGTGGCCCAGGTGCTGGTGCAAGAGCGCGGCAAGCTGGATGCGGTCTTGCTGGACGTCGACAACGGCCCGGGAGGCCTGACCACTTCTGAAAATGACCAGCTCTACGGCAAGCAAGGCATCGCGCGCTGCTGGCAGGCCCTGGCTTCTGGCGGGGTGCTGGTGGTGTGGTCGGCGCATCCCGACCCAGGCTATGCCAAGCGGCTGGAACAGGCCGGCTTTGCGGTGCAGGTGCAGACGGTCAGGGCGGGGGGACCCAGCGGTAAAGGCGCGCGGCACCTGCTGTTTGTGGCAGAGCGGCTGGGTTGAGACCGGGTGTCAGGTATTGCCTTTTGCACTTTGGCCGCCTCGTGGCCACACAGGTCGGTGCGGCGATGACGACGTGCCAAAGACCTCCGACCACCGGTGATGTTGCCGCCCGGTCGCCGGGTAATTGTTAAAAGGCAATACCTGACACCGGCCCCCGCAGGTTGACCTCTGCGGCTCCGCGGCTCTAGTCTCTGGCAGTTGCGGCCCCCACCAGCCGCAGGATGCGACCACCATGCTCAAGACAAGCTCCTTGCGAAACAAGTCTTTTGGCACGTCGACGGCGCTGGCAGGCCTGCTTGCGGCCTTGCTGGCCAGCGGCTGCAGCGACGAAGCTGCCACCACCCCTACGGCGGCGACCGCCGATGCAGCAGCCGACACGGCCGCCGACGCCGCTGCCGATGCTGCCGACACCAAGGCCGACACCGCAGCCGATGCTGCTGCCGACAGCAGTGCGGACACCACCGCCGACTCTTCTGGCGATGCTGCTGCCGAAACCACGACCGACACCGCCAGCGACACCGCAGCCGAAACCACCACCGACGCCGCCGCCGACACCGCCCCTGACGCAGCTGCCGACAGTGCAGCAGATTCCACAGTGATCCAGCCGGCCAACGGCACCTGGACCGAGCTGCCGTCCGCCTCGACCAACACCGTCCACGGCATCTGGGGCGCCAAGCCCGACCAGATCTGGGCCGCAGGCGAGCAAGGTGCGATCCTGCGCTGCGACGGCTCGCAGTGGCTGGCCGTGGCCTCGCCGACCTTTCAGTGGCTCTACGCCGTGTGGGGATCCTCTGCCAGCGACGTCTGGGCCGTGGGCAACTCTGGCACCGCCGTGCACTACGATGGCAAAGACTGGGCCAAAGTCGATGTGGGCACCACCGACCCGCTCTACGCCCTCTCTGGCACCGGCAAAGATGACATCTGGGCAGTCGGCCCCGCAGGCCTGGTGCTGCACAAGACGGCGGCCGGCTGGGCCACGGTCAAGGCCAACACCGACGCCTACCTCTACGCAGTTTGGGCTGCGGCCCCCAACGACGTGTGGATCGGCGGCGGCCAGGGCACCCTGGTGCACTTTGACGGCAAGGCCTGGACCAAGTCGAACACCGGCTTGACCGGCACGGTAGAAGGGCTTTTTGGCCTAGGCAGCCAAGAGGTGTGGGCCGTTGGCCAGAGCGGCATGGCCCTGCGCTGGAATGGCACGGAGTGGAAGCAAGGCCCCGGGATCAAAAACAGCCCCTACCTGTTTCGGGTGTTTGCGGCCGCCAGCAACGATGTGTGGGCCTCTGGCAACTTTGGAGAACTCTGGCACTTTGACGGGGCGCTGTGGACCAAGTTTGACGCCAAGACCGACTTGCACCTGCGCGGCATCTGGGGCTTTGGCGGCAAGAACGTGTGGATGGTCGGGCCTGCCAAGACGTCTTACCATTACACCGTGCCGTAATTAGTCTTTGTCAATTGAGTTGTAGCAGCCCGCCGCCTCTGCACAGAGCTGGAAGGTTGTCTCTTGGGGTATTCCTTTTGGCCAGGCTGAATTCACCGGGCGGCAGAGGCTGCGGCACCCGGCAAGGGGATCGATGAGCTACACCAAGCGCTTCTTTGGATTCAGCGCGGCCCTCGCAGTTGCCGCGACCGCGCAGCTGGCCGCGTGGCCACAACCGGCCGCCGCTGACCCCGCCGCTGCACCAGTCGCTGCACCAGTCGCTGAGGCGGCGGTAGCCAGCTCTGAGCCGGAGCCGCTGAGCGCCAAAGACCGCAAGTACTTGGAAGACATTGGCACTGCCGCGGCCGAAGTCATCGAAGACTGCTATGCCGACAGCGAGAACGAGCGCGACCCCCACACCGCACCTGACTGGTGCGAACAGAAGGCCAATACCGTGGCCAAGGCGGTGGCCAAGCGGCCGAGCTTGGCAGCAGAAGTCCTGGTTTACGCTGCCTACGAGCGCGGTGGCCGGGTAGACGGTAGCTCCTTTGAGCCTGTGGCCAAACCGCTGGCCAAGGCCGTCGACCGCAGCGCGTGGCTGGCGATGCTGGACGGCAAGACGCCAAGCGGCAAGGCGCTGCCGCGGCTGGTCTATCTGGTACACTGTGCCGGCCAAGCCAAATTGGCCGACCCAGAGGCGCTGCTGGTGCGCCGCGGCTGGCTGGCTGGGCTGCCGGCCTGGCAAGCGGCGGTCAAGAACGTGGCGGTGGGGCGCTGCGGCAGCTGATCCCTTGCTGAGAATGGCCTGACGAGGCCAAGGAGAACCGCGCTGTGGCTCAACCTGCAAGGACCTACGGGTGGGCCGCCGCTGTGGCCTGGGTGCTGGCGGCAAGCGCGTGCACCGAGCCGGCGGCCGCCGTTGCCGGCGATGCGGCGACCGGCGTGGCAGATGGCTTTGCGCTGCCCGATGGGACGGCGAAAACGGATGGGGAAGCCACGCCCGGCGACGACGCCGAGGCGCCCGTCGACGCCAAGGCCGACACTGCGGCAGATGGAGTTGCCGACGCCAAGGCCGACACTGCTGCAGATGGAGTTGCCGACGCCAAGGCCGACACTGCGGCAGATGGAGTTGCCGACGCCAAGGCCGACACTGCTGCGGATGCGCTGACCGACGCCAAAGCCGACGCTACAACCGATGGGGCTGCCGACGCCGGGGCCGACACGGCAGCGGACACCAGCGCCGACAGCCCTGGGGACACCACAGTCACCCCTGATATCCCAGCAGAAATTACCCAACCAGCCGACGCCACTCCGGACACGTCGGCCGACACCACCGCCGACACCTCAACCGACACCGCCGCACCGCCGCCCACCTGCACCGATGTGCCCAAGCCGGCGGCTGTGTCCAGCAGCCCCCTGCCCATCCAGCAGCCCGCGGGCAAGGTCGAGACGGTCAAGGCCGGCGGCTTCACAGACGATTTCCTGCTGCAGGGCGACGGCCAGCTCAAGGTCGGGGTGCGCCGCGAGTGGGGCGCGTCGATTGTGTTCTACGGCTTCAACAAGGCGCCAGGGCTCAACAATACCAACGTCATCGACGCCAACGACACCGGCCGCGAGGTGCAGATTGCGCTCTACGACCCGGCGCGGGCCATGCAAGGGTGCGCCTGGAACGCCAGCTGCCAGAGCAATCCGGCGGCCATCTGCGCCAACAGCATCACCTACCTGGGCTGGAATCCGGTGCAAGGCGGCAACGAGTGCAACATCGGCTCGCCCCTGGAGAGCATTGGCGAAGACGCGGGGGTCTTGCAGGCGGTGGTGCGGCCCAACCACTGGAATCCCGATTGGCAGGCGGAAAAATGCGTGACCACCGGCTGCAGCGACCCGGCCAAGAAGGCGCTGCTGTCGGACGTGCGCTACACCCAGCGGCTGCGCTTTGTGCAGAACAACGTGGTCGAAATCGAGATGCAGGTCGACAACCTGTCTGACATGGCCCACGCGGCAACGCTGCAGGAATTCCCAACCTTGTATGCGGCCTTTGGCAGTGCCGGCCTGCCCAACCTCAACGTGCTGCTGGACTCCAATGGCCAGGCCATCGCCATTGACCAGCCGGCCAACGACGGGTTCTTTGTCAAGAATTTCAGCTCGCCCGGCGGCTGGGCCACGCTGCAGAACGCCACCAAAGACTATGGCGTGGCCCTGTACTACGAGAACCGCCTGCCGAGCTTTCAGGGCTGGCAGAAGGCCGGAGTGTTCAACAACTTTCGCTCGCAGTTCAGCTTTGGCATCCCGGCCTTTGGCACTGTGCGGGCGCGGGCCTACCTGGTGCTGGGCAGCTTTGCCACGGTCAAGGCGCTGATTGAAGGGCTTGACGCCAAGCTGCCGGCCTTTGGGGCGGTCGACAGTCCGGCCGCCGAGCAGGAGGTCGGCAGCAGCGTCAAGATCGCCGGCTGGGCGCTGGACAATGGCGGCGGCGGCAACGGGGGAGGGGGGACCCTCTTGCAAGCCCGCCTGGACGGTAAGGTTTTGGCGAATCTGCCGCTGAGTGTGCCGCGGCCCGATGTGTGCAGTGTCTGGCCGGGCTACGCCATGTGCCAGGGTCCGGTGGGCTTTGACCAGACCGTGCAGCTGCCAGCCTCCCTGGGAGCGTGCGGACACTTGCTTGAAGTCGTGGCGACCGACAGCCATGGCAATAGCCGCGTCATTGGCAGTTCGCGCTTGTTTACAGGTGGTTCCAAGCCAGCCGCGCCGCCCGCAACGGCCGACCCGGCCAAGCACCCGCTGTGGCGGTTTGCCGCTGCCACCCCAGGCGTGACCGACCACATGGTGGCGCTGCAGCAGGGGGACCCTCCTGGATATGCCAGTGAAGGCTTGGGATTTTACCTTTTTGGCGGCCCGGCGACCGCCGCGCAGCCCATGGTCCCCGTCTACCAACGCTATTGCGCCAGCTGCACCGACCACATGCCGACGCTGGACCCCACAGAGGGGGGACCCTCTTACAACGGTTCAGAGCTATTGGGCTATTGCGCAACCCAGCCCAGCGCCTGGGCCAAGACCAAGCTGACCCGCCTCTACAGCGCCGCCGGCAGCGACCACTTTCTGACGGCCAGCGCAGCCGAGGTGACCGCCGCCGCCGCCGTGGGCTATGCCGCCGAGTGGTCGTGCTGGGGCCCGTGATCGCCTGCCGGCTTGGGTCGGGGCGGCGGCACGGCGGTAAAATAGCCAAGCTCTGCACGCCCTTGAGCGACCACCTGCCCATCGCCGCGCACCAGGGCCAGCCGCATCTCTTGCAGGCGCAGCACGCCCTGACAGCGCAGCGGCGCGGTGGATAGCCGCGGCAGCTCCAGGGCTACCAGGCCATCTGGCAGCAGGACTTGGCGAACCCATTCGAGATCTTGGGGGTTCTGGCCGGGCAAGTGCGGCAGCAGGGCCAGATGGGTGACCCCGGCGCTGAGCGGCACCGCAGCGTCAAAACCTGGGCCGCGGTGATCCAATTCACAAGCCCAGGCAAAGGGTTCCAGGAGGGTCCCCCTCCTCAACTGCTCGGGCGTCAGCAGCACGGCGGCGCCCCACAGGCGGACGTCTTGGGCGGTGCGGGTCGGCTGACGCTGCGCGCCCGGCGGCCGCGGCGGCGCCCTGTCTTGCGGCGCCAGCGCCACCGGCAGCAGCGACCACTGCAGCTCGGCAAACACCGGCAGCTTGTGGCGCAGCCAAGCGGCCGCCATGACCTGGTGAAAGGCGCTCAGGCGCTCGGCGGGACAGGGCACGGCGGTCAGCGACTCGTCGATCTCGTCGAGAAACTGAAAGGGCGCCAACAGCTTGGCCAATGACGGCGACAGGACCTTGGCGGCATAGAAAGTCCACACCGGCTGCATGGCGGCAAACAGGGTGGCAAAGGGCGGGACGGCGCCGTCCACCGGCCGCGTCGACTGCCACACGGCGCCAGAGCTGACGCGCACCCGGTCGCTCTTGGGCAGCAGTGCGCGGGTCTGCTCCAGGTCGCTTGGGCGGGTGGTCCAGACGTCGAGCTCCAGGTTCTGCGAGCCCGCCACCGCCTCTGCCGCGACTTTCCAGCGCTGCTCCAGCTGGTCGATCTGCTCAGGCGTCAGCGGCGGAAAGTACTGCGCTGGCGGGACAAAACTCACGGTCACCTTCTCTGTGAAGGCCGCGTCAAGGCGCTGCAGATCCTCGGCATCCGGCGGCGTGCACAGGTACAGGCCAATGGCGCTGGTCAGCGGGTGCGGCCCCGTCTCGTACAAGGCGGCGATGGTGCGCTTGAGCCAGGTGGCCGAAGGCTTTGCCATGAAAATGCGCAGGTTTCGCTGGTTATCGGCGGCAGCGGTGCGGACCAGCTCGGCCACGCGCTCTGGCGTCCGCCGCAGGTGCCCCTTGCCAAACGTAGCGCTATGAGAGCCCACACACTCTGGGCACTGCATGGCGCAGCCCCGCGACGCCGTAATGGTTCTGCCCGCCGGAAACGCCGCGGTGTCCATCTGGCCCAGCTGCTGGTAGGTGGGAAACCAGCTGGCGGTCATGCAGTCGGTGGCGTTGAAATC
>CAIXGW010000281.1 GCA_903919145.1 uncultured Myxococcales bacterium | reverse complement strand
GAATTGGCCAGTGCCCAGGCCGAGCTGGCCATGAGCCTGGCCCAGCGGACCGAGCTGGAAGGCCAGCTGCGCGAGTCGGCGGCCAGCGTCGAGGGCGCCGAGCTGCAGGCGCTGGAGGCCCAGGCCAAGATCGGGGCCCTGGAGCAGCAATTGGCAGCGGCGCGGGACAACGCCGGCGACGAGGCTGCCAGCCTGCGCGAAGAATTGACCAGTGCCCAGGCTCAATTGGACAAGGCTCAGGCCCAAAGGACCGAGCTGGAAGCCCAGCTGCGCGAGTCGGCGGCCAGCGTCGAGGGCGCCGAGCTGCAGGCGCTGGAGGCCCAGGCCAAGATCGGGGCCCTGGAGCAGCAATTGGCGGCGGCGCGCGACAACGCCGGCGACGAGGCCAGCCGCTTGCGCGAGGAATTGGCCAGCGCTCAGGCAGAACTGGACAAGGCTCAGGCCCAGCAGGCCGAGCTGGAAGGTCAGCTGCGCGAGTCGGCGGCCAGCGTCGAGGGCGCCGAACTGCAGGCGCTGGAGGCCCAGGCCAAGATCGGGGCCCTGGAGCAGCAATTGGCAGCGGCGCGGGACAACGCCGGCGACGAGGCAACCCGTCTGAGCGAAGAATTGGCCAGCGCTCAGGCAGAATTGGACAAGGCTCAGACCAAGCTGACCCAAGCGCAAGACAAAGTCGCGGAGGCGCAGGCGCAGGCTGACGCGGCCCAGGCTGCGGCGGCAGAGGCGCAGGCGCAGGTTGACGCGGCCCAGGTCGTCGCGGCAGAGGCCCAGGAGCTGCGCCAAGAGCTGGCCGAGGCCAAGGCGGCACTGGATCAGCAGCGCCAAGCCACAGCCGAGCTGGCCGGCCAGGTAGAGGCGGCTCAAGCAAGCGCTGGGCAGGGTGAGGCATTGGCCGAGCTGCAGGCCGAGCTGGCCAAAGTCGAGGCGCAGCGCCAGCAAGCGGCGGCCCAGGCGGCCGAGCTACAGTCCGAAGCCAAGGCGGCGCGGCGCGAGGCGGAGCTGCTTCAGGACCAGCTGGACGCGCAAGACAAGCAAGTGGCCCAGCTGGAGGCCTCTCTGGCCGACGCCAACCAAGCCAAGAGCGCTGCAGAGTCCGCCAAGGCGGCAGCCGAGCGCGAAGCAGAGCTGGCCAAGGAGCGAGCTTTGGTGGCTCCGGCGGCCCCAGCCAGTGGCGGCGGCGCTGCGGACACGGCCAAGCTGGCCGGCTTGGCAGATGAGCTCTACGACGTGGTGTCTTCGTTCCGCTCTGACTTGCGCGCCCTGGCCGATGCGGGAACCATGCTGGCCAGCGACGACGAAGACGACCGCTCCGACGGCGCTGAGCAGCTGCGCGACAATCTGGCCAACGCCAACACCCGCGGCGCCGACCTCAAGAACATTGCGGCCACGCTGCGCGACCTGCTCCACAAGTAGTTTTGCCGATTTGCGGAGCGCGCGGCAGGGCAGGTTGCGGTGCACTGCGGGCAACGGCACAGTGCAACCGCTGCGCCGCAGGTTAGACGGCACGCGATCTCTGGAGAAGAATGAGCAAGCATGTTGCTATTGTGCTGTGGTGCCTCGGGAGCATCGTCCAAACGGGCTGTGTTGTCGGCGGCGCAGGGGGCGGCGGCGGCGGTGGCGCGACGCTGGTGGGCCAGGCCGCTGGGGCGCAGTGCGACTCCGCGCAGGTCTTCCAGGGCTGCTACGCCGGCTTGCCTATGCAGTGCGACGCCGGGTCCGGCAGCTGGAAGGCTATGGATCCCTGTCCTTCTGGGCAGTTCTGCATTGAGAAGCTGGATGCGGCCAGCGGCAAGCCTCAGTATCGCTCGGCGGTCTGCGTGAGCAGCGGCGGCGGAGGCACTTCTGCCGATGTCGCCACTGGCAATTCCGACAGCTCCAGCGGCGGCGACGCCAGCAGCACTGCCGACGCCGTCAAGCCAGACGTTTCCAGCGGAAGCGACTCCACCAGCAGCGGCGACGCCGTCAAGGAAGTGGCCGTTGTCGACATTGACTCCGGCGCGGTCTGCGGCAACGGTGTCTGCGAAACCGGTGAATCAAAGGCCAACTGCAGTGCAGACTGCGGCAGCGCTGGCCCGGTGTGCGGCAACGGCACCTGCGAATCCGGCGAGACCACTGCCAACTGCAGCAAGGACTGCGGGCCCGCTGGCCCGGTGTGCGGCAACGGCGCCTGCGAATCCGGAGAGACCACCGTCAATTGCCCACAAGACTGCAAGACAACCGTCGATTGCTGCAAGCAAAACGGCTACACCTGCGGCTTTGCCAGCAAGTGCTCCAAAGACTGCGGCAAGTGCGCCTCTACCCAGACCTGCACCGGCAACAAGTGCGTCGACAACGGCGGCTCCTGCCTGGACACCTATTGCACAACCGAGTGGGACGCCTGTGTGGATGACAGCAAGTGCGTTGGCATCATTGGCTACGTCATCCTCAACGCCTGTGCCAAGAAGTTCAATTGCCAAGACAACAGCTGCACCCAGAGCAATTGCGCCACCGAGCTGAGCCAGTGCCAGCAGACGCCGGGTTGTGTCACCTTTGCGACCTGCATTGGCAAGTGCACCGACGACGCCTGCGTTCAGGGGTGCTTCGACACGGCCAACGGCTACCTGTACGATGACTTTGGCCAGTGCGCGGAGACCAATTGCCCCTGACCGCCAAAACGTTTTCGTCAAGCCTTCGCTCAGGGCAGCTGGCGATCCCCGGCCTCGATGTTGGCCAACAGACCGTCTAGGGCGTCAAACAGCTGCTGGTTGCCGGGCTGGCTGTACTGGTCCAGGCGGGCCTGAAATTCCGGAGCGCGGCGCAGCAGTTCTTCGATGTCGGCTGCCTGGATCTCGCGGCGAAACAGCCCGTAGCCCAGCTTCTGCAGGTAAACCGCGTTCAGCGTCTGCTCAAACTGCCCTTCCAGCGGCACTGACAGCAGCGGCTTGCGCAGGTACACGGCCTCGCCCAGCAGCGAAAACCCGCCCCCTGCCACCACAGCCTTGGCCGAGGCCAGGTGATCGACAAAGCGCGTCTCGCTGAAGGGCTGGTGCTCCAAGTTGCCCTCGATCTGCGGCTCGCTGATGCCGCGGCGCATCCCGTAGACCACAAAGCGCTGCTGGTCAAACTGCTTGAGCACCGCGGCTATCGACTCGGCCCCTTCGCCAGACTGGTAAACCAAGACATGCTCGCCCTGGCTCGGCTTGGCGGCCAGCACCTCGGCGCGCAAGATCGGCGGCACCAGGGTGGTGCGCTCGCGCTTGGTCGGCGGGTAGAAGAATGTGGTGATCAGGTAGTGGTAGCAGCCCGGCAGCTTGCCGCGCACGATGCCCTTGGCCAGCAGAAAGGAGGCCGGGTCGACGCGGAAGACGTCGTCGTCGTGGTGGCAGCGGCTGAGGATCTGCATGTTGTCGATGCTGATGATTGGCACGCCGCAGGCCTTGCCAAACAGGTAGGACCAGGACTCAAAGTCAGAGATCACGGCGTCGGGCGCAAACTTTTGGGCCATCTCATACCACTGCCGCACGTTGCCCGGCAGGCCTTCGCGCAAAGAGGCGGGCAGCAGGGCGCCTTTGAGGTTAGAGAAGGCGGTGCGGGCCTTCTTGACCTCGTTGTCTTCGTAGATCATGTGCAGGCCGTGGATGCGATGAACCCCTTTGAAATGCTTTGATAACATCTCATGAGCACGGCCTGAGACCACGATCTCGACCTGGTGGCCGCGCTGCAGTAGGTGCTCAATGACGACACGCGATCGGGTGGCGTGGCCCATACCCTCGCCGACAACACCGTAGAGAATTCGCATTGCTTGCCTCACTGGCGATGGCGCCATCTGCGGTTTAGCACCGCCCGGCCGCCCCTGCAAGCGGCACATTGGCCTGTGTGCAGCGCTACGGCTTGACCGCGGGCCCTGGTATGCGTAACCTATTGCCCCTTGCGGGGTCCCCCGCCTATTGCCCATTTTGAGGTCGCCTGTGGCCAACCATGTCTCTGCGCTCAAGCGCTCCAAGCAGAACGAAAAAGCCCGTGCCCGCAACCGCGCCGGTCGCGCTTCTAACCGCACGGCGGTCAAGAAGTTCCTTGCCGCCGCCGCTCAGGGCCAGGGCGAAGCCGCTCTGCCCATCGTGATGGCCCAGCTCGCTGGCAGCGCCGCCAAGGGGACCATCCCCAAGAAGCGCGCCGCCCGCAAGATCTCTCGCCTTTCCAAGGCGCTGGCTGCCAGCAAGTAAGTCAGACAAGCCGCAAAGGTCCTCTGAGGCAGCCTTGCAAGTCCTTGTCGCCGCGGCGACGGGGTTTGCACGAGCTTGCCGCAAGGCTGAGGCGCCTGCACCTGCGGCAGCCCCACTGGGGCGCTGGGTAGACGGCTGTGTCCGCAGGAGGGGGGGCTATGTCCTTCTTGGACGATTCGGCTAAGTTGCTGCTGCGTAAAGATCCTCCGGGTCTTGAGATCGCCCACTATTGGCGGCGCACCACCTCAACGCTGAGCGACCCGTCGCGGCGGCTGCTGAGCTACCTGGTGTCGGCCCTGCTGTCGCGGGGCTGGCTGGGCGCGGTAGAGAATCTGCTGGATGCTGCGGCCGACAACCTGCACGAGTCCCGCGCCCAAGTGACGGCGGAATTCGAGAGCTTGACGGCGCTCGATCTGATCAGCGTAGAAGCTGGCAAGATTACGCAACTGGCTGGCTTGTTGTCGACCAAGCCCACGGGTATTACCTTCAAGTTCGACCAGCACACCGAAGTGCACCTGCTGGGGCCGCTGGCGGCGCTGGCGGTGTCTCACGCGCTGCAGAAGGCTGGCGTGGTGCGCGCCAAGTGCGCCGCTGACGCCGGCCAGAAGATCGAGCTGACCTGTGACCTGACCGGCATTGCCTCGCGCTCGCCAGAGACCGTGGCGCTGTTTTTGCCGGCGTGGGATGGCGAGGTGTCGCCCGCCCAGGCTGCGCGCGGCGGCGGTCTGTTCCACTCTGACGAAGCCCTTGACGCCTGGCAGCAGGCCCAAGGCAGCCCTTTGGGGATGCCGATCGCTTCGATGCTTTTTCCGATGGCCGCCGTGGACCTCGGTGCCGATCTCGGCAGCACGCTAGAAGCCGCGCTGAATCACTTGCCGGATTTTAGCTAGGACTTTGCCAGGCCCGATGGCCGCCAGCGAACGTCGGCTTGGCGATCAGCGCCCCAACCAAGACAAATCGATGAGTCGTCGTCGGCGCGTTACCGCCAGTACGCTGTTCTGCGCTTGGGGAGCCACCTGGCAGCGCAGGGGCGGCCAGCGCGCGGTTCTCTTGGAGCCACAGTTGCAGCTGGCGGTGGCGGTTTGCTTTGACACGGCGACGGCCAGCCCCACGGTGCTCTGGGCTGGCCGTCGACCTTCTTGTCAGCGTACAAACACGGCAAAGTCGACCTGCAGCGTCGCCGTCGTCGGCGTGCACCCGTTGTTCCACACCGAGTTGCCGCAGCCGTTGTTGTTGACGTAGTTGTCGCCAAAGCCCATGGGCCCCGGGTGGTAGCCAAAGGCAGGCTCGGCTTCATAGGTCAACGGGTAGCCGCTTTGGGTCGGGATGATGTGGTAGCCGCCGTAGCCGCCCTGCACGTTGTGGCCATTACATTCGACAATCGAGCAGATCGGCCCAAAATCGGTGCCCAGGCGCACGGTGTTGACGGCATTGGTGCCGCCCTTGCCGGTGGAATTGACAATGAGGGGCAAGCCGTTGTCGATAAACACATCGCCGGCGGTGCGCGTGTAGGTGCCGGGCTTGGACACGTTGCCAGAGGTATCGACCTTGCCGCTGCTCAGCGTGGTGTTGGCAGGTTGGGCCAGCCAGTCGGCCATGGTCTTGTTCTGCAGGCCGCTGACCACCGTCATGCGCGCAAAGGCGGCGGGGCTGCTCCACTCGGCGCCTTCTTTGTGGGCCCACACCAGCACTTCGCTGCCGGGCACAGCGCCGTGCGTCGGGCCCTTGTAGTCAAACTGCAGGGCGGTCGAGGCGACGCCGTACAGCTTGTCGGCCTTGAGCCAGAAGTCGGTGTCGCCGTAGCTGCGCATGGCGCTGTCATTGGTGTCGAGGTTAAAGACCAGCGTCCAGCCGCCGCCGGCATAGCTCATCTCGCAGTAGGCTTCAAACGCGGGGTTGCCGCCGCTGCCGTCGGGGTCGAGCCAGTAGGTGCCGGTCTTGCTGGCCGGGTTGAAGGTCAAGACCTGCTTGCAGTTGGTCGCCGGGTTGTCCTTGTTGCCGGGAGGCAAGGTCAATAGCAGGGGGAAAAACGCTTTGCCGTTGCAGACGTACATCGCATTGTCTTTCTTGTTGGCGTACATGTAGCCAAAACGGCTGGCGTCGCAGGTCACCGGGTGGGTGTCGGCGACATTGAGCTGCAGTCCGCCGCCCAGCACCAGATCGCCGGCGACCTTGATCTTCTTGCTAGAAAGCGTCTGCACCGCCACCGACCAGTTGAACTTGCCGTCGAATTCAAACGGCGGGGTCCCCGGCGGCACAGCGATGGTTGCGCCATCTTTGACGTTGATAGACCAGCCGCCTTTGGCGTTCTTGCCCAGCCAGTCCTTGTTGATGTCGCCCGAGACAATGGCCACGTCGCTGTTGAAATTGGCGGTGAGCGCAGTGCCGGTCTTGCCGCCCTTGTACAGAATGTAGGGGGTGGCCTGGCCGGGGCCGTACAGCTCGATTTCCAGCTTGGAGATGTCGCTGTTGACCAGGTTGACCTCGACCCAGAGCTTTTGGACGATGCCCAGGTCGGCAAAGGTCAGGCTGTCGGTCGTGCCCGCCACAAAGCCGTCTTTGATCTGGACGTCGGTGGTGCCGGGGGTGCTCTCGACAAACTGATTCCACAGAAGATCGTTAGAGATTTCGTTGATCATGTCTGGGGCGATGGCGGCGCTGGTGCAGTCGTAGCTGCCGTCGGCCTTGATGCCCTTCATGACGAGGTTGGTACCGCACGCGCTGCCCAGGGCCGGCAGGATCGGCTTCTTGTCCAGGTCTTCGTAGCTGCCGGTGGTGGCAACTTTGGCCAGTGCTGGAAGATCCTTGAGATCGTTGAAGCTACCGGTGCCGGCGACCTTGGCCAGGCTGGTGGCCTTGACGTAATCCGCCAGGTCTGCGGTCTTGGCATAGCTGGACAGGTCGCTGGTCTTAGCCAAGCCTCCCAGGTCGCTGAGCTTGGCGTAGGCGCTCAGATCGCTTGACTTGGCATAGGGTTGCAGCACGCCTGCGTCCAGGTGCCCGGCCTTGAGGCAGCCGCTGCACTCCAGGCCATCGGCGACGGCAGCGCGCAAGGCAAACGGCGTTGCGGCGATGGGCTTGCGCGGCAGTTCGGGGTCGGTGCCGACCTGGATGCCCAGCCAGGTGTTGGCTTGGTTGGCAATGGCCGCCGTCAGCGGAGTCTTGGCGCCCAGGGTATAGGTGAACTGGCCGCCCTTGACCGCGACGGTGACCCCGCTCTCTGACCACAGCGCGTTGCCACCGGTTTCGCTGGTGTAGAGGGCAAAGGCAAGGGTGTAGTTGCCGTCCGCAGCTGGACCGCTGCCGCTGGAGAGCAGCACTCCCTCTACGCCGACCTGCGTGGGCACAGCTGCCGCGGCGTCACCGCCAGCCGCCAGACCCAGGGCTGTCCATGCCAGCAGCACGGCTGCGTGCCAGCGCATGCCCTGCAAGGGGCGAAATCGAAACGCTCTCATCATGGCGAACTCCTGGGGCAGTCAAGGGCGAAGAGGGGGCGGCCAAGAGGATGCGCGCTGCGGCGCGTGCGCGTCAAGCCCCAAATTCGTCAGCAATGACAAGGACCAGACATTGCCTAGGGGAGTGTCCGAGGGCGGGAGGCTGGGAGCTGGCCGGCGAAGCGGTCGCTAAGGCGGTCGCAGAGATCGGCAGTAGTTTCAATGATCAGACACTGCCTAGGGGAGTGTCCGAGGGCCTAGGGTGCGGCGCGGCTGTGGGCGCTGACGCGGCACCGCTCAGCCAGCTCGGCGCGCCAGGCCGCCGGCTCCACGGCCAGCTGGGGCAGGGCCAGCCCCTCGCACTGCCCCAGCCGCGCGCGGTGCAGGGCGACCAGCCGCGCGGCCTCGCGCGCCGTCCACGGCCAGCTTGCCCCGAGCGCAGGCAGCAGGCTGGCCAGCTGGGCAAGGGCCCTGTCGTCCGAGCGCAGCCGCAGCGCCCGCCGGGCGACCAAGTAGCCGGCTACGGGGTGCTGGGGCAGTTGGGCGGCCAAACGCTCAAAAACCGGGCCAGGTCGCGCCGCTGGGCCGCCGGCCATCAGCTGGGTCGCTAGGAATTCCTTGGCCATGGGCTGCGGTGCGAGCGCTTGCTTGATCTCCAGGGTGCGCAGCATGGCCTCGGCGACGGGGGCCTGCGCGGCTTGCTGCCAGTAGTCCTGCGCCGTCGCCAACCGCCCAGCCTGGAAAGACAGGTCGCCAAGCAGGCTCAGGGTAGCTGCGCGCTGCAGTCGGTTCAGGGGCCGTCGCCGCTGGGCGGTCTGGTCGAGCCACTGCTGCAGCTCGCTCAGCGCCTCTGGCAATTGACCTGCTGTGGCTAGGGCCGCGCTAAACTCCCAGGCCAGCTCTGGATCTTCTTGGCCGTCGGCGCTGGCCTGCACTGCAGCACGCAGCTTCTGCCATTCCGCCAGCGCCAGCTGTGGTCGGCCCACCCGCTGCAGCACGCCGGCGCGGTCGCGGCACCGTCCCACCGCCAGGGCGCATGGCCGCTCAAAGATACCAGGCGGCTCAAAGCGCGACCGGGCGCGTTCCATGTCTGCCTCGGCCAAAGGGTGCGCCTGCGCATCATCGACAAAGCTGGCCCACTGTCTGGCCAATTCGCCTATCGGCACGCCGGACGCCGCTTGCCAGTCGCCGCCTGCGTACAGCTTTTGGACCGCTGCAGTGCCGCGGCTGTCGCGCAGCCAGCGCACCAACGACCCGGCGATGGTGTAGGCCAGGTCACTGTTGCCCGCCAGAAAACCACTGGGAGAGAGCAGCTTCTCCAGCTCTGGCGCCTTGCCCAGCAGCCGCGCTGCCCTTGCCCACTGGTGGGGCGTCAGCCCGCCGCGCAGCGGCCACTCGGCAGCCACGGCCACGCCCTCGATAGCCAGGGCATCAGGAAGCACGCCATAGCGCAGCGGAATCCCCAGCGGACTGCGGCTCCACCCAGCGGCAAAGACGTGGGCCAGCTCGTGGGTCAGCACAGTCGCCCCCAGCTCAGGCAAGACCAGGTGGGCCTGCCCCAGCCACGGCTTGGCCATCTCGACCCGCGCTGCGCCGGTCCAGCGCTGCTTGGCCCGCACATCCGGCCACGCGTACAGGTGCACTGGCCCGGCCGGCCGACCGAACCACTGGCGCAGCTGGGCGTAGCGGAAGCAGGCGTCGTGGCGGAGCAGCTGGCGCGCCCGCTCGCGCTTGGGGCCGCCTGGCAGGTGCAGGGTCAGGGCCACATCGGTGTCGCCGGCCTGGCCCCCGCATTCGCCATGCTGCAACTGCACCTGGATCGGCAGCACGGCGGCGATGTCGCGCGGGTCAATCCGCCAGCGCTCTGGCCCAGCGCGCAGCCCCCCCACGGCCAGGGCCACCAACGGCAGCGCCAGCAGCAGCCCCGATCGGCCGCCGCGCGCCAGCAGCGAAGCAAAATCTCTAGTATTAATGCGGATCAGACATTCCCTAGGGGAGTGTCCGAGGGCCCTGGAGGAGAGCCCGAGGGCCAGCACCGGCAGCCATAGGGCCAGGTCCACCAGCCGATAGGATAGGTAGCCCCAGTGCAGCGCCACGCCGTCTTCATACAGCGCGCCGGCGATCCAGCCCAGGGGCGGGGCGTAGCCAAACAGCTGCGGGCCCTGCACAAAAGCCAGCGCAGCCGGGGCGCACGACCCCAGCAGCAGCGCAGTCAGCAGCAAGCCGCGCAGCCAGCGGCGCAGCGGGGCCAGCAGCCGCGCCAAGGTCCCCATGCCGGCCCCAACCACGGCCGACAGCAGCGGGCCCAGCACCCAGAACCCCAGGCCGTGCCCCAGGTCGCAGGAGGGCCGCCACGGCGCCGCGCCGAGCAGCAGCAGCAGCGGTGCCAGTGCCAGCACCAGCCAGCGCCGCAGCGGGCGGCCGGGCAGCGCCTCGCCGGAGGCCAACAGCGCCGCGCCTACCGCGCTTAAAGGGGCGACCGCCAGCGCTGAGTGGTAGTCCAGCACGCCCTGGCCTACGGCCAGCAGACCCACGGCGCCGATCACCGGCAGCAGCGCCGGCCACAGATCGCCAGCGGCTGTCAGTACCAGGGCGAGGTGGGGCCGACGGGTCATGGGCAAGACGCGCCCTGGCCGTGGTCGCGCACGACCTGCAGCCATGCCTGCAGCCAGACCTTGCCAGCAGTGCAGCTGCCGTCGCTGGCATCGGGCAGCCAGCCGCGCTCGGGGTGAAACTGGCAGCCCAGCCACGGAAGGCTGCGGTGAGCCCAAGCTTCGATGGGGGTGGGGGGGCTATGGGCAATGGCTTGTAGGGCCTCTGGAATGGCGGTTGCCTGCTCCACGTGGTTCTGCCACGCCCGGGCACCGGCCGCTTGCCAGTCCCTGGCCAGGTCAGGGGCCGAGCGGAGCAGCCAGCCCGGTGCCGCCGCGGTGGACAGAGAGATCTCCAGCGGGCCGCTCACTTTTCTGCGGTCGCCGTAGCTGCCGCCCAGGGCCTGCGGACTGCCATCGACGCAGCCCAGCGCGCCGCCAAGCGCCAGGGTCAGGGCCTGCATGCCGCCGCAGATGCCCAGAACTGGGCCGGCAAAGGCTGTGGCAAGTCGCTCCAGCCAGGGCAGAAACCCGCTGTCGTAGGCGTCAAACGGCGTGCCCTGGGGGCCTAGGACAAGCCCGGCGCCCAACAGAGGCAGCTGTGCCGCTGCGCGCAAGGCAGCAAAGTGAACGATGGCAACGTCTGTGGCGCCCAGGGCAGCCAGGGCTTGAGCGATCCCCAGACAGCCTTGGAGATCGAAGGCATCCAGGTTGAGGTTGACAATGGTGATCCTCACGCCCGCCTCGCCTTGCGCCCGGTAGCCTACTTTTCAAATACCAGGTAGCTGCTCATCTTGATCACCGGGGCGTAGTCGCCTTGGCCGGTGGGCACAGGAGTAAAGACCTTGCCGCCCAACAGGGCTTTGTAGCTGACCTCGACGTCGCTGCCGGCCTTGAGGTTGGCGGTGACGTCGACGACCCACGGCTTGACGTCCCAGCCTGGGCACCAGCCGGCGCGGCCGTAGGGCCAGGTGCCGTACTGGTTGGGCAGTACGCCTTGGTTGACGCGGGTCAGGCAGCCGGTGGCGGTGCCAGCCTCTGGGTGGGCCAGGCTGTGCTCGGTGCCGCCGACGGTAAAGTGGTTGGTAAAGTTGCAGAACTCTGCGCAGTTGAAGGTGTCTGTGGCAGAGCCGTGGCCGGTGATGAGGGCGACCAGCTTGGCGCTCTTGGTCCCAGCCGGGACGGCGATCTTCATCGGCGCGAACTTGCCGTTGTAGGTCTGGTTGAACTGCTCGGTCCCGTACAGCGCTACCGCGGCAAAGGGCTTGGGGATGGCTGCGTCGCCCTTGGTGAATCTGAGGTTCGCCGTGACGCGCCAGCCATCCACGGTGTACCAGCGAAAGCGCGTCTTGCCGCCGGGCTGTAGCAGGGGCAGCAGCGGGCTGATGTCGGTGACCCAGCGGCCCTGGCGCTTGTAGCTGGTGATCATCCGGTAGATCTCGGTGTTGCAGGGGCACTCGCAGGTGCCAAAGCTCTTGCCGCCCTGGCAGCTGCGGGTGCCTTTCTCCTGGCCGCCGGCGGGGCTGTCGCAGGTGCAGGCGAGCTTGGCGCTGGCATCACAGGCGGAGGCGACCTCTGGCAACTCGGCGGCGGCGGGGCGGCTGCAGGTGTACAGGTAGCCCTCGCGGTCCCAGTCTGGGCAGCTGCTGTCGGCGTGGTCGTCGCCGCACAGGTGGGTCATGTCGAGTTCCAGCTTGCTATAGCTGGCCATTTCGGCGGCCGGCGGCAGCTCGACCTCCAGCACTGGGCCGCCGCTGCTCCACCCGGCGCCAATCGCCTGGTCCTGCCACAGCGGCACCACCTTGGTCGGCTGCGCTGCGCCCGGCCCGTCGCGCAGCCGCTCAAACTCAAACAGCAGGGCTTCGTGGGCCAGCAGGGCCAGGTCCAGCTTGCTCGCCTGGGGCAGCTGCGGCATGCCCACGTCGCGGCGCCGCTGCAGCGCGTCAATCGCCCACCAAAACGCGCCCTTCTTCTTGAGCGAAGCGCCGATCCAGCCAGGTACCGCAAAGCCGCTGACGCTGACAAAATGCAGGCGCGAATACCAATGGTTTTGCTGGGCCTCGGGCAGCTGCGCCAGGGCTTCCAGCAGCCGCTCGCGCTGGGCGGTGACGTCGGCCTCGACTTGAGCTTGGGTCGGAGAATACGACACGAAGAACACGTGGACGTGCTTGGGCAGCGCCTTGATCCACGTCGAGCTCAGGGTGTTCCAGGCGGCGCGCACCGGCGCGTACTGCTGACCCGGGGCATAGCCGACGAACAGGTAGCTGTCGCAGCCGCTCCAGCTGGTGGAGAGGGTCCAGTCGCCATCCAGGGTGGGTACAGTGAAGTCCTCTACCCGCTTCCAGTTTTCGCCCTGACCCTTGGCTGTTGCGTCAAAGGGGATGGGATGCTGGCACGCCGGAGCTGCCGCGGTGTCGGCCGCCGTGTCTGCCCCGATCGCGGTAGTGTCATCGGCAGCGGCATCCGTTGCGGCGTTGGCAGCTGCATCGGTAGTCGCATCGGCGCCAGTCGCGGTATCCACACCGGTGTCCAGACTGCCGTCGGCGTCAGCACTGGCACTGTCAACGCTTGCTGGTGGCGCGGGATCGCTGCAGCTCGCGCCGGTCAGCACCAGGACCATGGCGCCCAAAGCCAGAACAATCCGCCTATCGATTCGCCGACTGCCGCAGTGCGCCATGGCACCTCCCAGAGAAAAAAAGTCCAAACGCCAAGCCTGCCGCGCGAGGAGTCAGCCAGCTCAACCCGCTAAGGCGAGGGCTCTACTTGAAGTCCGCCACGGCCTCGCCGTCGGTGATGGTCGACTCCAGAAAGCGGGTGTAGAGCCGGGCCACTTTGTCGGTCGTGAAAATCGCAAAGTGATCCAGGCCGTCCCACTGAGAGACCAGCGCCGTCACGGCAAAGCCATTGCGCTGCAGGTTGCCGGTCACCGGAGCGAGCAGGACCTTGGTCTTGTCCAACTGCATCGCTTCAGACAGGTGAACCTTGGGCGACAGAATTTCCAGACCCATGGCCGACGCCAAGGCCTCTGACGTGTCCGACGGCGTTTGCTGGTCGAGCAGGCCCTCGGTCAACAGGATGTGCGGCGGGCGCTGCTCTGGCGGGCGCTGCAGGGCCAGGCCGGCATAGCTCAGCGGATCGGTGATGTCGGCCAGCATTTGGACCAGGGAAATCAGCGGGTGAAACTCAGACAGTTCGCCAGGGTCGGTGCCCAGCAGCGCCTGAATCAGCGAGGCGATGTCCGAAGGGTCTTTGCGCTGCATGATGGTCAGCGACAGACCGGCTCCGGCTCCAGACAGCACAAAAGTGCGCACGTCGGGTTCCACCGCGGCCGCCAGCGCGCCAGACAGCCCGCCCTGGCTGTGGCCAATAAAGGTGATGCGCTGGCCGTCCAGCTGCACTGGCTTGCCGTCGGGAGAGAACTCGGCAGGCACGTCAAAACGCCCTTCGCGGATCAGGCGGGTCATGGCCACGGTGTCCAGGGCGCTCTGGCGAAAACCGCTGCGACCAGCGCTGATGTTGATGAAGTTGAAGGTCTTGAGATCCAAGGTGTCGCCAGAGATCTCCGGCTGGCAGCGCGGGCCGTGCATGGGCTGGTCAGTGCTGACAATGACCATGCCGCGCCCACCCAACATTTCAGAAATCTTAAACTTTCCTCCCTGCGAGTAGGAGAGATAGTCGCCCCCAGTGCCGTGGGCAGACATAACCACCGGCGGACGGTTGTCCAGGTCGGCGCTGCGCTCCAGCGGCACCAGCACAGAAAGCCGCAGCGTCTCCTCGACTTGGACTATGGGCTTGCCGTCCTTGTCAAAGGCAAAGCCGCCTTCCTGGTCGTAGGGGCACTTGCCGACCTGGAAGTTGGGGCTGCGGTAGCTTGCCGAAAGCAGCCAAAAATCCTTGGTCTTTTTCTGAACTTTCCACTCGGCCGTTGCCTGGGGCTTCCACTCGCTGCGCACCCACTGCGCCATGCCCTGCAGCTGGCCGGTCGGATTGCCGGTGGTAAACACAGTCGCCGCGGCCAGATCGTCATAGGCGACCTTGACTTGCCCTGCCTGCAGCGCAGCGCGCAGGGGCTCCAGGCTCTGCGCCAGCTTGGTCAGCTCGGGCGGTGCCGCCGCCGCGGTCTTGCCGGCTTTCCACAGCGCTGTCAGGTCTTTGAGCGCCTTGGGCTGGCCCAGCGGCTTGCCCGCCGCGTCTTTCCAGCTGCGCCGCACCACCAGGGCGTAGCGGGTCAGCGGTCGCAGGGGCTTGCCCCAAACAGGCTGGAGCATCAGCAAGTTGGAAAACAAGTGCTGGCCGCGCAGCGCAGGCGAGACCTTGCCGCGCAGCGGGTGCAGCTTGCCCAGGTCTGGGCTGGCCCCATCGACGTTGATAAGGAAGTAGCCCCCCTGTTCCAAAGTCTTTTCCGGCGCCAGCACCGCCGTAGCCGACAGACCCTGGTCAAACTGCACATACAGGGTTGGCTGGATCGAAAAGCCGCGCAGCTCCTGCTTGGCGTGGTCCAGGTAGTTCTCTATAAACCCTGACAATTCGCCTTCACGCGGCGGTGGAAAGCCGCTCAGGTCCAAAGACCCGTCGGCAGCGCGGCGCACGTCATTGGGAAAGGGCAGCGCGTGCCAGTCCTTGCCCGGGCCGCCGGCCTCCACTTCCATGCGCGCCGTGGCACCGCTTTGGCTGGTGGCCGGATAGAGCTCTGCGTTGAGGTCAAAACTGCCAGAGAGGCCGTCACCGGCGGCGCTGTCGCTGCTGGTGGCATCGGCGCTGGCGTCGCTGCTGGCGCTGTCACAGGCGCTGACCAGGCCGGCCACGGCGGCCAGGGCGGCAAGACTCAGGCGCCAGCCGGCCAGCGGCTGCCCGGTCGATCGCCGCGAGCTGGGACCGCGCCGCATCGCCATCAGTAGCCGCCGATGCGCCGCAGTTGGGGCTTGCCCGCCCCGTCGTTGCCGGGCCCGACTTTGCCTGCGCCCTCTTTGGCCGCCACGGTACCACGCACGATGGCGATCGAGGCACTGGCGCCAATGCGGGTGGCACCGGCCTTGATCATGGTGTCGACGTCTTCGCTGGTGCGCACGCCGCCAGAGGCCTTGACCTCCAGCTCATCGCCGACCACGGCCTTCATCAGCGCTACGTCGTCGGCGGTGGCACCGCCAGGGCCAAACCCGGTCGAAGTCTTGACAAACGCCGCGCCAGCGACCTTGGACAGAGCGCAGGAGATGATCTTCTCTTCCCGCGTCAGCTCGCCCGTCTCCAGGATGACCTTGACCTTTTTGCCGCCGGCGGCCTGCACCACCGCCTGGATGTCCGCCAGGACCAGCGCGTAATCTTTGGACTTGAGCGCGCCGATGTTGATGACCATGTCGATTTCTTGGGCACCGTCTCGCACAGCCTCGCGGGTCTCAAAGCCCTTGGCAGCCGGCGTCGAGGCGCCGAGCGGAAAGCCGACGACGGCCACCACCGGTACGCCTGAGCCGCGCAGCTCGCGGGCGCAGTAGGCGACGTTGACCGCGTTGACGCAGACCGAGGCAAACTTGTATTTGGCCGCTTCTTCGCAGAGCTTTTTCAGCTCGTCGCGGGTGGCATTGGCCTTGAGCAGGGTGTGGTCGATGTAGCGGGCCAAGTCCTGGCGCAGCAGCGAGCCGTCAAACCCCGGGGCCGCCGAGACGCGCTGGGCACCCAGGTTGACGATCTTGGCCACGTCATCCGGGCGGCGCGAGATCGACCAGCCGCAGCCGGTGCACTCGCCCTTGCCCGCCTTGCACGGCGATCCCGGACCGTGGTGGTGGCCGTGGTCGTGGGCATTGCCTTTGACAATCGGGGCATCGGCCGCAGAACCGCCGCTGCGCTGGGCGACGCCCATGGAGGTCTGGCCTTGGCGGGCCATCTCGCTGCGCACTTTCTCTGTGATGGTCTGAACGAGCTGCTCGAACTGGCGATCTTGCGACATGACCGGGCCTCCTCGCCCACCTTGCATCCTACCCGAGCTTGCGCGCCGCGGCAAAGGGTTACCCTGGGTCCGCGTTCTGGAGCGCAGCTAGGCGTGGCCAGGCCCCGACAATCCCCAGGGCAATGTCTACTCCGCGCCGCGCCTACGGTTTTTGCAGACTGACGCAGCCGTGACAACTCCGACGTCGGTCGGAGAATGATCGCTTGCGCAGCGGCCTGAGTTGGCCGCAGCCCTTTGGAGCCGCCGATGCCCACGACCAAGCCTGCCACGCCCAATCCGCCCTTCCATCCTGTTGAAGCCCTGGCTCGCGCGCGCCATGAGTTTGGCGAGCACGGCGGCGTCAACGCTTCTATCGAGTCCAGCGTCACCTTTACCGTGATGAAGGCCGACACCCTGCCAGAGCTGTTTCACGGCGCGGCGACCCCAGAGCAGGGCTGCTACCTCTACGGCCGCCACTACAACCCCACGGTCATTCACTTTGCCCGGATGCTGGCGGCGATGGAGGGCACCGAGTCGGCCCACTGCACGGCCAGCGGCATGGGCGCCATTAGCGGCATCGCGCTGCAGCTGTGCGACACCGGCGACCATGCAGTTGTGGCGCGGACCATCTACGGTGGCACTTTTGCCCTGTTCAACAGGTACCTGCCCAAGAAGGCTGGGATCACAGCGACTTTTGTCGATGTCACGGACCACGCCGAAGTCGAGGCGGCCTTTACGCCGCGCACCAAGCTGCTGTACGTCGAGTCGCTGGCCAATCCCACGCTGGTAGTGGCCGACCTGCCCAAGCTGGCGGCGATCGCCCACCGCCACAACGCGCTGCTGGTCGTAGACAACACCTTCTCTCCGCTCATCTTTTCGCCCGCGCAGCTGGGTGCAGATGTGGTCGTGCACAGCTTGACCAAGTTTATCTCTGGAGGGGCGGACAGCGTGGCCGGGGCGGTGTGCGGGCCGCGGGCGCTGTTGGACCAGCTCTACGACGTCAATGAGGGCAGTCTGATGCTGCTGGGGCCCACCATGGACCCGCGCATTGCCTTTGAATTGTCGCTGCGGGTGCCGCATTTGCCGCTGCGGATGGTCGAGCACAGCCGCCGCGCCCAGGTGTTTGCCGAGAGACTGCAGGCCATGGGGGTGCGGGTGCGCTACCCAGGGCTGCCGTCGCATCCTGAGCACGAGCTGTTCAACAGCCTGGCCAACCCCGAGTTCGGCGCTGGCGGCTTGATTGCCCTGGATCTGGAGACAGCGCCGCGGGCCGCCAAGCTGATGGAGGCGCTGCAGCTGGATGAGCGCTTTGGCTTTATCGCCGTCAGTCTGGGCTATTTTGACACGCTGATGTCGGCCTCGGCCACCTCGACGTCCAGTGAACTGCCCCAGGAAGAGCGCTGGAAGGCGGGGCTTTCTGACGGACTTGTGCGCATGAGCGTGGGCTACACCGGCAGCTTGGAGCAGCGCTGGGAGCAGCTGGAGCGGGCGGTCAAGAAGGTGCTGTAGGGGCCTGGTCGCTCTTGCCCATGGCTTTCTCCAGTCGTTCAAAAGATAGTCCAAGCAAAGTCAGATAGATGGCGGGTAGGGGCTCTCGCAAGACCCTAGTCTCTGGCAGCCCGTGGGTGGTCCGGGTCGCCCCCTTGGCATCATCTTGGCGCAGGTAGGCTGTGGCATCCCGGCCACACGCACCCAGCTTTGGTCCTGCGCTCGCGCCCCACCCGCACCTATCGCGCCGCGGCCTGCATCCTACCCTGTCAGAGGAGGCAGGATGACGGTGGCAAGCGCGGGGCAAACAGTCAAGGTTTTTGCGGTCATGGCGGGCAGTTTGGTGATCCTGGACTTGGGGTGGCTGGGCGTTCTAGCCAAGCCGCTCTACGACCAGGGCTTGGCTTCACTGCGCCGGCCGGACGTTGTGGTGCCCGCGGCTGCGATCTTCTATGCGTTCTACTTGGGCGCTATCTACGTTCAAGCGGTGCGGCGCGCGCCATCGGTCGCTGCGGCTGCGCGCGGCGGGGCGTGGCTGGGTCTGACCGCCTATGCGACGTACGAGCTGACCAACTGGGCCGTGCTGCGCGACTGGCCGGCGTGGCTGGTGCCGATCGACGTGGCGTGGGGGGTGGTGCTGACGGCGGCGGTGGCCGCGATGGGTCGTTGGGTGGCAGGCGGCGCCCCCAGCGCTTCAGGAGCACCGTGACCCTGCCGGCGACCCGCGAGCCGCGCTGGCAGTCGTGGCGCCGCCGCGCGCTCACGATTCCGGCCGTGGTGGGGCTGGCCGTGCTGGCCTGGGCTTTGCTGCCGCTGTGGCTGCCGGTGATGGCCGTCCTGGACATCGCGGGGCCGCAGCGCGCCCTGGGCACCCGCCTGCGCCTGACCGCAATGGTGCTGACGTACTTGAATTGCGAAGTGCTGGGCTTGGTTGGCGCCGGTTCGATCTGGCTGTGGACCTTGGCAGGGCGCCTGACCGGCCCAGCTGGGTACGTGGCTGCCCACGCGGTGCTGCAGCGCTGGTGGACGTCGCTGCTGTTCAGCGCTGGGCGGCGCTTGCTGGGCCTGCGGGTGCAGGTGCAAGGCGGCGAGCTGGCGCAGGCCGGGCCGTTTCTGCTGCTGGTGCGCCACAGCAGCGCTGCCGACACCTTGATTGCCGCAGCGGTGGTGGCCAACCCGCACAAGATCGTGCTGCGCTACGTGCTCAAGCGCGAGCTGATGGTCGATCCGTGCTTGGATGTGGTGGGGCAGCGCCTGCCCAATGCCTTTGTGCTGCGCGGCGGGCGGCGCAGTGCCGACGAAGTGGCGGCGGTAGCCGGCTTGGCGCGCGACCTGGATGCCCACTCCGCCGTGCTCATCTACCCTGAAAGTACGCGATTTTCTCAAGAGAAACGTACCTTGGCGATCCAAGCCCTGCGCGCCAAAGGCCGCGACGAGCTGGCCGACCTCGCCCAGGCCATGCCAGCTGTGCTGCCGCCCAAGACCGCCGGGGTCCTGGCATTGATGGACGCCGCGCCGGGCACCGACGTGGTCTTTCTGGATCACGCCGGGCTTGAGCTTGAAGGCGGTTTGGCTGCCCTGTGGCGCGGCGAATTGATGGGCCGCACCTTGAGAGTGCGGCTGAGGCGGATCGCCGCAGCGGAAATTCCGCCGACCCAGCGCGAGCTGTGGCTCTATCAGCAGTGGCGGGCCTGCGATGCCTTTGTCCGCGCCCAGCTCCAGGAGGCCCCGTGACCCAGCTGCTGATCAGTACCGCCTTGGGCATCCTCTGCATTGTCAGCCTATTGTGGCTGGTCAGTGTGCGCCTGCGCGACGTCAGCATTGTCGATCCGTGGTGGTCGATCCTGCTGATGTTTGCCGGGTGGAACGGCGCCCTGCGCACCGACCTGACCCCGGGCAAGACTCTGCTTTTGCTGCTGCTCTCTGGGTGGGCGCTGCGGTTGTTTGGCCACCTGTGGCTGCGGGCGCGCGGCAAGCCAGAGGACCCGCGCTATGCCGCCTTCCGCGCGCGCTACGGTGCCGAGCGATACTGGTGGTTCAGCTTTTTTCAGGTCTTTTTATTGCAGGGCGCGCTGGCCCTGGTCATCGCGGCGCCGATCGTGGTGAGCATGGCCGCCGTCACCGCCGATCCCGTGAGCTGGAGCGATGGCGCAGGAACCCTGGTGTTTGCCATTGGCCTGGCCATCGAGGCCGTCGCCGATCTGCAGCTGCAGCGCTTTCGCAATGATCCCACCCGCCGCGGCACTGTGCTCGACAGCGGACTGTGGGCGTGGAGCCGCCATCCCAACTACTTTGGCGAAGCGTTGCTGTGGTGGGGATTGTGGCTGCACGCCGTCGACCAGCCGTGGGGCTGGGCCACTGCGGTGGGGCCGGCGCTGCTGACCCTGCTGCTGGTGCGCGTGTCAGGCGTGGCAATGCTGGACGAGCTGCTGCGCCGCACCAAGCCCGGCTACGCCGACTACATCCAGCGCACTCCGGCGTTCTTGCCACGGCCACCGCGGCGCTCAGCTCAGCCCTAGCAGTCTGCGCCAGAAATGCCGCGGCATGGGCATAACGGTATGGCAATATTGCGTTGTCGCGGCAATCGACAGGCTCTTGGCCACGGCAGCTGTGGACTGGCTCTGCAGGCCTGTCGCCGGGTCCCTTGCCAGGGGTCAGCTCTGGCTGGCGATTTTGCGCACGACCACCTTCAGACCGTGGCGCGGCCGCAGGGTGACCGCTGGAGACAGCTCGCGCGACTGGCCGGGCACCGCCTGCAGGTCGACGCGCTGGGCCAGGGTCGCCAAGCACAACACCGCTTCCATCATGGCAAAATGCTGGCCGATGCAGATACGCGGCCCGCCGCCAAAGGGCATGTAGACGTGGGCCGGCAGGGTCTGCTCCAGGTCGCCGAGCCACCGCTCGGGCTGAAAGGCGGTGGGCTGGTCAAACCAGCGCGGATCGCGGTGCAGCGCCCACTGGGCGATCAGCAGCTGGTCGCCGCTGGCAATTCGGTAGCCCCCAAGCTCAAACGGCGCCAGCGACTGCCGGCCGATGACGTAGGCCGGCGGAAACAGCCGCATGGCTTCCAGCACCACCGCGCGGGTGTAGGGCAGCCGCGGCAGGTCTTCCAGCGCTGGGCTGCGCCCCTGCAGCACGGCGGTCAGCTCGGCGCGCAGGCGCTCGGCTGTCTGCGGCCAGTCCGACAGCAGAAGGGTCGCAAAGGTAAGCACCAGCGCTGTGGTTTCGTGCCCGGCCACGACCATGGTGACGGCTTCGTCTCGCACCTGCAGGTCGCTCATCACCTGGCCATCGTCAGAGCGGGCCGCCAGCAGCCGGCTCACCAGATCGTCGCCGCCCGCCCCCTCCTGGCGCTTGCGGGCAATCAGCTGGTACACGATGCCATCCAGCTCAGAGCGGGCCAGCGCTGCCCGCGCCCGCCCTCGGCGCAGCCACGACGCTGGGACCAGCCGCCGCCAGGTGCGCAGCTCCTTCTCAAATTGGTCCATCATCAGCTCGATCGCGTGCGACATCTTCTCTGATGCGCCGGCCGGCATCTCGCTGCCAAAGACGGTGCGAAAGATGATGTCGAGCGTCAGCGCCATCGAGTCGAGGTGAAAGTCGCGCTGCTCGCCGTCTTGCCAGTGCTCCACCGCCGCTTCCGTGCGCTCGACCATGGTAGACGCATAGCCGGCCAACTGCTTGCGGCTGAACAGCGGCGCCATCAGCTTGCGTTGGCTGCGCCAGAAGGCCCCTTCGCTGGTCAGCAGGCCATTGCCAAGCGTTTCCTGGAGCTTTTGGGTGATGCGGTCTTTGAGCATCTCGCTGGCCTGGCCCACCAGCACCTGATGCACCAGCGCAGGATCGCTGACAAACACCAAAGTCTCGCGGAAAATCCTGACCCTTGCCAGCGGCCCGCTAGCCGAGGCCAAGGTCATAAAGGCCAAGGGATCGGCCACCAGTTGGAAGAAGGCACCCAACAGCCGCGCCGCCGCCGGCCGTGGCGCCGGGGGCAGCTTTTCCAGGGCGATGGCCAGGGCAGCAGCAGACGCGCCGGCAGTGGTTGGCGCGGGGGCAGAGGGCTCAGAATTCATCGACCACCCGTCATGGACTACCGGAGCTTTCGCTGGGATCGGCGGTTGAGTTTGGATTTACCAGGGCTTTGCCGCGGCAATTGGCCAAGGCTACGCTGGGCCAGAAGGGCCGTCAACCGCACCACAATTGCCTGCGCTTGACCTGGCCCGCCACAACCCGCAGTGTATTGTCCGGCCCACAGCGGGCCGCAGCTGCCCATCCCCACCCCTTCGCCCTGTTGGACCGACCATGAATCACCCCTTTGTCTGGCGCCTTGCCGTGGTGGCTGTCGCCGTTCTGGGCGCCTGCTCGACTACCCCTGTCAACTCTGGCGGCTCCGGCTATGTGGCAGCAGACGCCCAAGCCGGCGGCGACTCGGCGGTTGCCGGCGACGCGACGGCGGATAGTGCCGTGGACTCATCAGCTTTGGCGGACACGGCTGTTGGCAGCGACGCAGCGCCGGCCGATGCTCAGGATACGGCGACCGCGCCCGACACCGCAGCCTCGGACACGGCCGTTCCGGACACGGCGGACACTGCGGCCTCAGACACCGCCGGGGCAGACGCGGCGACGGTCGATGCGCCGGCCCCTGATACGGCCCAGCCAGACACGGCGGCGGTCGACGCCGCCAAGGCAGACGTCAGTCCGGCCGATGTCGCCGCGACCGATAGCGCTGCGCCTGCAGGCGCCTGCACCAACGCCGCCGACAAGACCATCTTGGACTCGGGCAAGGTCGAGGCCGCCACCACCAATTGCGCCATGCAGAGCTTGGGCGACGCCGCCAAGGCGGCCACCTGCCTCAAGGCCGCCACGGGGCTCAGCGACGGCTGCACCGGCTGCTTTGCCGGCATCCTGGCTTGCACCTTCAAGAGCTGCTTGCTCGACTGCATGGGCGGCAAGTCCGCAGGATGCGACAAGTGCATGGCCGCCAAAGGCTGCAACACGGTGTTTACCGAGTGCGCTGGCGTGTCGCCGTAGCAGTCCTTCTCTACAAGAACCTAAGGACAATTGGCTCTCAAGCCATTCGTCGGTGCGGCGGTGGCGAGCTGGTCATAGCTGGCGGTCTTTCGCCCAGTTGGCTATCCACGCGGCGCGTGAGAGGTCGCCGCGGGGCTAGATGTGAGCGCTATGCGGCCGGCGCAATCCGCTGATCCGGCCGCTTGCTCCAACGCGCCAGCAAGGCCTGCCGCGCCGGCGGGTGCAGGTTGGCCAGGCTCACGTCGCCGCCGTAGTGCTGCACCACCCGCGGATCCATCACCGCCCGCCACAGCGGCGGCACCAGCGCCAGGGCCAGCATGCCGCCGTAGCCCGTGGGCAGCTGCGGCGCCTCTGGAAAGTGCCGCAGGGCCTGGTAGCGCCTAGAGGGCCAGGCGTGGTGGTCAGAGTGGCGCTCCAAGTTGTACAGCAGCAGGTTTGAGGCAATGTGGTTGGAATTCCAGCTGTGCTGCGGGGTGCAGCGCTCGTTGTGGCCCTGGGCATCTTGTTGGCGCAGCAGGCCGTAGTGCTCCAGGTAGTTGACTACTTCTAGCAGCGAGAAGCCAAAGACCGCTTGCACTGCCAAAAAGCCAAGGATCGCCAGGCCAAAGGTCAGGGTCAGCCCGGCATACAGCCCCGCCGTCATGGCCCAGGCCGTCAGTACGTCGTTGTCTTTGCTCCATGCGCCGTGGCCGTGGCGGGCCAAGCGGCTGCGCTCTAGCTCCCACGCCGACCGCACCGAGCCGATGACCGTGCGCGGCAGAAAGGCCCAGAAAGACTCGCCCATCCGCGAGCTTGCCGGATCCTCGGCCGTGGCGACGCGGGTGTGGTGGCCGCGGTTGTGCTCGACAAAGAAGTGGCCATACGCCACCTGGGCCAGGGCAAGCTTGGCCAACCACCTTTCATGTTTTGGCTTTTTGTGGCCCAGCTCGTGCGAAGTGTTGATGCCCACGCCGCCCACCGCGCCCACCGTCAGCGCAAAGCCCAGCCAGTCCAGCCACGCCAGGTCAGGCCGACTTGCCACCACCCAGCAGGAAAACCCCAGGGCCGCCAGCTGCAGCGGCAAGAACAGGTAGGTGCACCAGCGATAAAAGCGGTCTTCTTCTAGCTGCTTGGTGGCCCACTCGGGCGGATTGGCGGTGTCGGTGCCCAACAACAGGTCGGCCAAGGGTACGACCGCCAGAATCCAGATCGGGCCCATCCACCATCCAACGCGCCAGCCGTGGCCCAGCGCCAGCCAGGCGGCGCCAAAGGGGAACAGCGGCACCACCAACCCCAGCAACCACATGGCCTTTTTGGGGTCGCGCCAGACCTGATCGGTTGCAGCGGCGGCTGGGACGGCATCACTCATAGCGAGACCTCAGTGGCAGGGCTGGCAGCCCGTAGGGGGGGGGCGAGGCGCCGTCGCCAGACTAGCTGGGCGAGGTCGGCCTCCACTCGATTGCTAGGATGACAGCTTTTTCCTGTGCTGCCACCCCAAGAATGTGTCCCAGAACCACTCGACCGAGTACTTTGGCACCGGAGCGGCGAGTCGGCTGTGAAGCCGCGGGCTTGTGACCCGCCGATCAGCAGGAACTGTCAGGGTCTTCTCGGGCAGTTCCTAGGGCGGCGACCCGTTGCAGAAGATCTTGCCGCTGGCGTCCATGCTGCGCGCCCACGCATCGGACTGCTTGGCTCCGGTCTTGGAGGCAAAACCAACGGCGGTCAGCGTATTTGGCTGCGGACCGGCGGCCAAGCCCCAATAGCCACTGTGGGTGGTGGCCGACACCTGAGGGGCTTCTGACCACACGACTTTGCCTTGCAGGCTGACCCGCCAGACCTCGGCGCCGTTGTCGATCCCCCACTCCCGCGTGCCTATGCCCGCAATGAACAGGTCGCCGCCAGGGGCCAGTTGGATGGCGTCAAAAGCGTATTGATTGCCGAAGATACCAACAGTAACGAGCGGTTGAATGAGGTTGGGGCCGGTGCGGCGGAAAATGGAGAGCTCCCACTTGCTGCCGTTCCAAATGGCGCGCACCAACAGGGCCGAGCCGTCGGGCTGGGCGAGGATGGTGCCGGGAGCGCCCATGTAGCTGGAATTGATGTAGGGGGTGAGAGTCGCTTTCTTGTCTGGAGCGACGTGCAGCAGGAACCCTTCACCGTAGCCGTTGAGCCCGCCGCCATAGACCGGTGCAAACAAGCTGCCGTCGGCGGTTTGCGTCACGTCGGTGGCCACGGTGAACGCGGCGTTGGCATGGCCCATGCTGACGTCCCACAGGATCTTGCCGGTGGCGTCGCGCTCGCCGACCCAGGCCTTCTCGTCTTTGCTGCCGCTGAAGATCCAGCCATTCTTGCTGAGGTGGCCCTTGCTAAGCATCTGCCACTTGGCGGCTTTGGGGGCCTGGTCGTCGAGCACTTTGCCGTCGGCGCCCAGGTGGACCATCCACAGGTCGCGGTCGCTGAGGTTGGTGCCGTCTACCGTCTGGTCGATCCAGCCGAGGGCCCAGGCGCTGCCGTCGGCCAAGGGGACGATGCCTTCGAGCACGTCGTCGATGCCGCCCTTGGCCGGGTTGTACAGCATTTGCAGCTTGCCGTCGGAGCCCAGCTTGCCGGCCCAGGCGTCACCAGGGTAATTGCTGGCAAATCCTGCGGCGCGCGACGAGCCGGTGACCCACCAGCCGCCGCTGGGCGCTGGGGCGATGCCGCGGTCGTGGTCGTTTTTGCCATTGTCTGTCAAAGAGTTGACCAGGGTTTCGCAGCCACCGCCGCAGTTGCCCTCGGCGCAGGTAGAGGCTAGGCCGCACAGGGCGCCGTCATTTTGCGGGGCGTACCAGCAGCCGGTAGCGGAGTGGCACTTGTCTAGCGTGCAGCTGTTGGCATCGTCGCAGGTGTTGACGCCGCTGTCTCCGCACAGACCCTAGGCACAGTAGTCGGCGGTCGTGCATTCGTTTTCGTCGTCGCAGCTGCGGCTGACGTTGCGCACCTTGGGCGGCATGAACTGGCTGCAGCGCGCCTCGGTGCACAGGTTGGTATAGCCTTCGTTGTTGAAGCGCTGGTTGCCGGAGTAGAAGAAGCGGTCCATAGAGAACACCCAGGCCCGCATAGCAGCGCCGCTGGGGCCCGAAGCGCCGACGCCGAGGTAGTGGCCGTCGTGCAGGCGTGTGAGCCCTCGCGGGTTGTAGGCTGGGCCAAAGCCAAAGGGCCAGATGAAGCTGGTAGTTTGCATGCCCACCTTGTCATCGGGGCCAATCTGCAGGCTCCAGCCGGCGTCGTTCAATTCTGGATCCCCGCCACCGCCTGCCGAGCCGACCATCACAAAGCCGCCGCTCGCCTCTCCGATCACTTGGTGGACATAGGGCACGAAGGCGCCTACGTGCATGTATCCGATCTTCAAAGGATTTCCCACTGCATCAAAACGCTGCCAAAAAGCACCGCACTGCAAGACCGCACAGGTGCGGCCTACAGCCACCGCGCCGCCGCCGGGTAAGTGCGCCACGGTGCGAAAGCTCTCCCAGCTGGGGTTAATCTTGTCAACAATTGTATTGCGATTGAGCAGTTGGCCGTCAGAGCCGTTGAGTACGTTGCCCTGAAAGTCGGTCACGACGTACCAGGCCCGTGAAGCGACGTTGCCGGCGGCCAGAGTCGCCATCCCGGTCAGCATGAGCCGCTGGTCTTTGCCGTCGCCGATCAACAGAAGAGCCCGGAACTCGTCAGCCCCCTTGTAGCCCCAGCGCTTTTCCCAGAGGAGCTTGCCCGTCTTGTCAAAGTTCACCAGCCAACCGTCGCTTTCGCCCTGGGCCGCGGTCTTGCTCCAGCCGGCGGCCACTAGCGAACCATCGGGCAGAACGGCCACGCTGAAGAACTCGTCGTCTTCAGACCCGCCAAAAGTATAGTCCGCCAGCAGCTTTCCCTGGGCATCGGCGCGCACGATCCAGCCATCGCGGCCGCCGGCGCCGGCCGAGGTGGTGCTGCCGACCGCGATGATATCTCCGCCGCTCTGAACCAGGTTCAGAAGCCGGTCGTCGCCCGACTTACCGTAGCCTTTGGACCACAAGACCGTGCCGTCAGTGGCCAGACGCTGCAGCCAACCATCCTTTTCGCCAAAGGAATCGGGCTGAAAGCCCGCAGCCACGGCGGTGCCATCGGTCCAGGTGACCACCTTCTCCAGCCGCGAACCGATGACGGCCTGGGCGTCGGTGCGCTGAAAGAAGCCGCAGGCACAGGAGTCTTCACCGTTGCTGCCGTCGATGCGCACAGCCAGGGCATCGGGTTTGTCTGACGGCGCATAGCTGTAGGCCGCCAAAGTGCGCGTGTCGCCCGCGGCCAGAAGATCGCCGTTCTTCATGACGCTGCCGCCCAGGATCCGCTCGGCCCCTGCCACGTCGGTCGTGCGCGACCAGGTGACCTTCAGCGCGTCGTCAAAGCGCACGTACCACGCGTGGCCGCGGTCGTAGCCGCCCGTGAATTTGCCAGTCTCTGCGCTGTGGTCGACCACCTGGCTGCCGCCCGGGACCCAGCCGCCCAGCGCGCTCCAGCCCACAAAGCGCAAGCTGTCGTCGCCGCGGCCTGGGATCAGGCTCTCTGCAGCCGTGTAGCCCAGCGCATCGAGTCGCACCGCCCAGGCCTTGCCGGCGCCGTTGGCCGTAGCGCGGTCGCGGCTGCCGACAGCCATGAATCCGCCGTCTTGCCGCAGGGCCACCCCGTACAGCACGTCGTGGCCCAGGCCGCCCAGCTCGCGCGACCACACCAGCTCGCCCGCGCGTCGACCTTGAGCAGCCAACCATCTGTTTTATTCTGCGCAGTCATGGGGTTAGCGCGCTGTCCCGCCAGGACGAAGGTGCCCTCCGTCAGCCCGACGACCCCCCACATCCGCTCATTCTGGGGCGCGATCCCTGGGGTGCTGCCGCCAAAGGCCTTCTGCCAGATCGGCTTGCCCTGGGAGTCCAAGCGGGCCACCAGCGCATCTGTGGTCGAGGTGCCGGGCAGCTGCGAGAAGCCGGCGGCCACCACGCTGCTGTCGCCCAGCACCGCCACCGTGTCGAACTGGCCGCTGGCCGAGCCTGCGGTCGCCTCGGCGGGCAAGAGGGTCTCGCTCAAGATGGCGCCGCTGCCGCTCAGGTGCACCAACCACGGCCGCGCGGTGCCGCTGGCGTTGGCGGTGACGCCGGCCGTCCACAAGCCGCCTTTACCGTCGCTGGCGGCGCTGAGCAGCCGCGTCAAGCCCGCCTTGCCAAAAGTCCAGTCTCCGACCCACTTTCCGGTTGACTCCAGCACGATGAGCCAGCCCTTGGTCGCTGCGCTGCCATCGGTGGAAGCGGCGCCGACCATCGCCAGCCGGCCATCGCTCAGCTCGACCATGTCTTCGCCTTCCTCGCGGTCGTTGTTGACGGTGATCTTGCATTGCTCAGGGATCTTGTCGTAGTACGGCCAGCCGACCACCAAGTCGCAGCCGACCCGCTGTTGCCGGGCAAACGCTCCGCAGCCGCCGCAGCGCCCGCCAGAGCACACCAGGTCATCGCCGCACGGTGCGCTGTTGGGCGCATGCAGGCAGGCCTTGCCGGTAACGACGCAGCTGTCGCTGGTGCAAGGGTTACCGTCGTCGCAGCCACCGTCGGGTTTGCCTTGGCAGACACCGCCTTGGCACAGGTCGGGCCCGCTGCATGGGTCACCGTCGCTGCACACCTGCACGCCACTGACCGGTCCGTGGGCGCAGCCGGCCTTGGCGTCGCAGCTATCGGCGGTGCACGCATTGCCGTCGTCACAAGCCGCCACGGCGTTGGCAATGGGCAGGCAGCCGTGCAGAGGGTCGCAGTCGTCAAAAGTGCAGGCGTTGCCATCGTTGCACACGACCTCTTGCCCCGTGCACAGGCCTTTGCTGCATTGGTCCTGCAGGGTGCAGACATTGCCGTCTTCGCAATTGGTGGCGTCGCTGATCACGGTGATGGCGCAGGCGCCGTTGCTGGCCTGACACAGGTTCTTGACGCAGGGCTGGTCGCCGGTCGCGTCGCATACCACTACCGACGCTGGATTGACCTTGCACTTGAAAGGAACCTTGCCCTTGTCGCAATACAGCGTGCCATTGCACTGGTTGCCGTCTTCCTTGCCGCCGCAGTCGCTGTCGGCGAAGCACTCGCACAGGTTGCTGCCGGGGATGCACTTGCCGGCTTTGCAGGTATCGCCGATGGTGCAAAGGGAGTTGTCGCTGCAGGGGCTGTAGTCTTCCACGGGCGTAAAGCCGCATACGCCGGTCGCCGGGTTGCAGCTGTTGACTTGGCAGAGGGGAGGCGTGCCCTTGCTGCAGTCCTTGACGGTCACCGGATTGACCTTGCATTGGAAGGGCAGCGTGGCCTTGTCGCAATACAACGTGCCGTTGCACAGGTTGTTGTCGTTCATGGCCGTGCAGTCGCTGTTGCTCTGGCAGCCGCAGGTGTTGGTGCCCACCACGCAGATCCCCTTGTCGCACACGTCTCCCACGGTGCAGGCATTGCCGTCGCCATCGCACGGCTGACCTTGAGAGCGCGGGGTCATGGCGCAATTGCCGCTGGAGGGGTTGCAGGAGTTGGCGGCACAGGTGCTGTCTCCCGCCGAAGCGCACGTCACCACCGTGTTGGGGTTGACGAGGCACGCCTTGGCCGCCTTGTCGCAGTACAGCGTCCCGTTGCATAAGTTACCGTCATCCCAGGGCTTGCAGTCGGTGTCTTGGGTGCAAGGGCAGTTGTTGGTGCCGGGCTTGCACTGGCCGGCGGTGCAGACGTCGCCCACGGTGCAGGCATTGGCATCGGCGTCGCAGCCCACGCCCTCATTGACGGCGGCCAGCTGGCAGGCGCCGGTCGAGGGGGTGCACAGCGCTCGCTGGCAGGAATTGTCTTGAAGGGTAGAGCACTTGATGACGGTCGCTGGGTTGAGGTTGCACTGGTAGGGCAGCTTGCTCTTGTCGCAGAACAGGCTGCCGTTGCACAGGTTGCCGTCGTCTTTGGCCGCGCACTGGGTGTTGCTGGTGCAGGGGCAGATGTTGGTGGGGCCGGCGCACTTTCCGGTGGCGCACGCGTCGCCTTGGGTGCCAGGGTTGTCGTCGTCGCAGGTGGAGCCGTCTTTGGCCAGCTGGACAGCGCATTTGCCACTGCCCGGGTCGCAATTGTTTTGCGCGCAGGCGGTGTCGTCGGCGCTGGGGCACACGACCACTGTGGCGGGGTTGACCTGGCACTGGTGCGGCTGCACGGCCTTGTTGCAGTACAGCGCGCCGTTGCACAGGTTGCCGTCGTCAAACTTCTGGCACTCTGCATCGGTCTGGCAGCCGCAGGTATTGACGCCAGGGGCGCACTGGCCGTTGCTGCAGCTGTCGCCGCCGGTACAGGGGTCGCCATCATCGCTGCAATCGCTGTTCTTTTTGCAGGGGCACTCGTCTTTGCCGGGCAGGCACTCGCCGCTTGCGCAGTGGTCGCCGCTGGTGCACACCTTGCCGTCTTCGCACGCGCCGCCGTCATTGGTGGCCGTCAACTCACAGGCGCCGCTGACCGCGTTGCAGAGGTTGGCGGTGCACAGCGAGTCGCTGGGAGGGCAGGTGACCTGCGACCCCTTCGTGGGCGCGCATACCGTGGGGCTGACGCTGGCGTCGCAGAACCATTTGCCGTTACAGGGGTTGCCGTCGTCAAATGCCGCGCAGTCGCCGTCTTTGCCGCAGCCGCAGCCGTTCTGGCCTGTATGGCACTGGCCGGCCTTGCACAGGTCGCCCACGGTGCAGCTCTCGCCGTCGTCGCAGGGCGCATTTTCTTTGGCTTGCAACACCTTGCACACGCCTAGCTTGGCCTCGCAGCGCGCTTCGGTGCACGCCTCGGTGGCGGGCGGGCAGTCGTCGTTGACCTTGCAGGGGATGCCGGGCGGCACGTCGGGCGCGTCGGCCAGGTCTGGCGCATCCGGCTGGCTTGGTGCGTCTGGCGTGACCTCTTGCGTGACCTCGATTTGCTGAGTTTGATCCAGGTCGTCAGCTAGATCCTCGGTCGGCAGTTCCTGCTCGGGCTGCACCTCGGCCAGATCGACTTGCACCCACTCATCGGGCTGCGGGCCAGGATCAGCCACCGCCAACTCGGGAGCCTGATCCACGGCGGCATCGGGGGCCGCCACGCTCGCGTCTTCGCCGCATGCCAGCAGTGACACACCCAGACACAGCAAAGCGGCAAGACGCAGGCTCAGAAGGCAGCTTTAGGGGTACCTTGGGCGGAGGGGTGGGGCGCGGCTGGCTGTGATAACCCCCAGTATGCCGGTCACCGCCGGCGGCGCCAAGCGCGAAGATGGCCCCCGCGTCGTCCCGTGGGGTTGGCTCGGGCTGCCTGCAGCGCGCCGCGGTGGGTTGGCCGGGGCCGCGGGCTGCCTGGCTGGCCGACAGCTCTTGGCTGTCGTTCGCTGTCCCTTGCCGTCCGTGTCCCTCAGTGTCCCTCGGGCAACCCCGTGGGCAACCCCGTGGGCAGTCCCGTTGGGCAGTCCCGTAGGCAATGTCTGATCGCTGAAATTGATAGAGATTACTCTTTGCTCAGACCTTTCCGCGCGGGGCCGAACATGGCGACTTTGCCACTCGCGGCTGGCCTGCTCGGCTCAGGGCCGCTTGGCGGGTGGCGTGTCCGGCCGCGACCGCCAGCTGACCGCGATCTGTTTGGCGCCTTGCCCCGACAACACCGTAGGCAATGTCTGATCTATGGTTTTTCTGGGATTTTCCAGCTTCAGCCTGCGGCGGTGCCAGGGTCATGGCGCCTCCGCGATCTTTTTTTACCTTCCCCCGCGGGAAAGTTGGCCAGATCGCGATCACTCAATTACAGAGCAAACCCGCTCTGGTTGCGAGCCAAGGATGAAAGAGCTACGCCTCTACGACCCCAGCAACTACTGTGAGGTCACACTTCGCACCGACGGTGGAAAATTTCGCTTTGATCTCAACGATTCTGACCTGCGCGACCTGGTCTACGGCGTATTCGCCGAGGCTGTTGACCGCTACAAAGTGGCAGTGTTCGCTTTTCATTTCATGAGCAATCACTACCACGGCCTGTACGGATTCAGTTCGCCGGCGCAGTTCGTCGCGTTCCTCGCGTTTCTGCATGGCAATCTTGCCCGCATTGGCCACCATGCCCGGAACACCAGCGGCAAGTTTTGGGCTCCTCTCAAGGTCTGCGCCGTCGCGCCTGATGCCGAGTCGGTCGCCCGCCGCGTGCGCTACATCTTGGGGCAGGCCGTTGCCGCTCAACTTGTAGAGCATCCGGGTCAGTTTCCCGGCCCGTCATCGGTGGATGCTATGCTGTACGGCAAGCGGCTGATGGGCCGACGCCTTGATCGCACGAGTCAATGTCGGGACCGCGCGCGGCTGGTCGGCGGCGCCAAGCCGGACGAGGCCTACGAGACCTGGGTCGAGCTGCAACTGGCAGTCCCGCACTGCTGGGAGAGCCTGCGGGCGGAGGAACTGCGGCACCTTTACGCCGCCATCGCCGCCGACATTGCCAGCAGTGTGCCCAGACAACACCCTGGGCAGTGTCTGATGCCTAAAATTGCAGAAGATTCAACTGGGCCTATGCACGGAGACGAAGCCACCGGTCCCACCTCTCCGCTCGAGCCAGAGAAGGAACTGCTGCCGGCCCCGCAGCCCAAGCAGGTGCTGCCGACCCGCGAGTCTGAGGAGGGCGGCGTCTACAGCCAAGGTCCGGTCCAGCCCAAGCAAGTCGATGGCAAGCGTCGCCGGTCGCGCCCACCACGGCTGCTGGCGGCTGACCAGCAACTAGTCGATGCGTATGAGGAACGCTACAAGGAGGCGGTGACGCTGTACTACGATGCCAAGGCTGCGTGGCTCTGCAAGTCCCGGGTCTGCGACGGTGCAGTCTGCAGTGCAGAAGTCGGGCTGCCGCCGTGGATGCTGCTGGGCACGCTGCCCCTGCGCTTGGCGGGCGACAGTTGGGCAGGGTGGGCAAGACTCGCGCCGGACTAGGCTAGGCAGCGCTGGCTACGGGCGTCAAATTCTGCGCAAGCGGGAGGTCCTCTGCGGCGCAGTGTCGCATCGGACAATGCCTTGGTGAGTGTCGGAGGCAGTTGCTGGCAGGTGACAGCGCGGGAAGATACGGGCAGGCAAGCGAAGGGGCCGGAAGGGTAGCGAAGGGTGTGGCCGTGGAGGAGAGGTGCTCGACCGCGCCCGCCTTTCCCGGCAGGCCTTTGCTTTGGCTTGGGGCGGCCGATCGACGGCGGAATTGGGCTTGCGCTGCGCATCTCGTGCTGGCCATACTGCCCGTTTCCTGGCGGGGGGCTTGATGGCGCAGTTGATGTTTGGGCAGATGGCAAAGAGCGGTTGGATCGGAGTGCTGTTGGCGGTGATGGTGGGAGCAGCGTCGGCCTGCTCGGAAGACGAGCCTCCGGCCGCGTTTGCCGCCGCCGATGCCAGCAGCGACGCTACCGCCGATGCCGCGCCAGACAGCGCAGCCGACACGTCCCAACCCGGCGCGCCGCTGCCTTTTTGTGCGCCCGCCGGCAGGGCTTCGGTGCGCGAACTCAAAGACGGCGAAGCTCTACAGGGGCCAGCCGCCTTGGGAGCCGCGGGCGACTGGGTGCTGGCCAATGATCGCGCGGCCTTTGTCATCCAAAAGCCAGGCGGCGACCACACTTACTACTACTACGGTGGCCTGCCGATCGACGCAGCGCCACTCCGTCGCCAAGGGACGACCTGCGTGCAGGATGGGCCAGAGACTTTTGGCGAGATGGCCTTGGCCGTCGGCACGCTCAACGCCGGCGACTTTCTGCAGTCGATTCTGCGGGGCTTTTCTGGCGAGAAGGCAGAGGTACTGGCCGACGGCAGCGACGGCAAGGCGGCGGTGTTGCGGATTTGGGGCAGTGATCAGCCTTTTTGGCTGGTGGAAATGGAGCTGATCCTGCGCACCTTGGCCGCGGGGGGCTACAAGGCTCGCTCGCAGCCGCTGGGGCTCAAGCTCGCCATCGACTACATCCTGCCGCCCAATGGCGCGGCCATGCAGATTCGCTTGCACCTGTTCAACCAGAAGCAGGCGCTGAATGAAGTCATTACAGGCGCAGCGATATTTCCAGACGACTCCACGATTCCTCAGATCTACTACGGCGCCAAGCTGGACCTTGGCGGCTTTGGTCTGCAGGCCGGCGTGCCGTGGTTTGCCGCGCTGGGCCCTTCTTCGTGGGCGCTGGGCGTGCAGGCGGAAAACCTGGCTCGCGTCAGCATCTCTGGGGTGGATGCGCTGCTCGACGTCGGCCAGCTCGGTCAGGGCCTTCAGCTGGGGCCAGCCGGAGAGGCGACGGCGACCACCGAGCGCTCGTGGTGGCTGGCGGTGGCGGCGGGCGGTACAGACAAGGCCATAGCGGCGCTGCAAGAGCAGCTTCCCGAGGCCAGCAAGGTCGCCATGGTCACGGTCAGCGGCGCGGTCAAAGAGCAGGTCGGCGGCTATCCGGCCAGCGGCGCGGCGGTGACCGTAGAGCGCAAGAACAGCGCGGGCTGGCTGCCCCTGGCGACGGCGCCGGTGATCGATGGCCAGTTTGAGATCCACGTGCCGGCTGCGGCCCAGGGCGAGGCGCAGCGCTTGCAGGTCAGCAAGCCCGGATGGCCGCTCCCACCGCCCATTGACCTGCCGACTTCCGGCCCCCTGCCGGCGCCAGTGGTGCAGCTGGGGCCCACAGGTCGCGTGTCCTACCAGGTCGCCGACACCAAGGGAATGCCCATGCCCGCCAAGCTGTTTTTCTACGCTGCGGGCGAGCTAGTCCGCCGCGAGTACACTGCGAGCGGTACCGGCGAGCTGAGCCTCCCGCCCGGCGACTACGAGGTCACGGTCGCCCGCGGCTACGAGTACAGCCCCTTTGAAGCCAAGCTTGAGCTGCTGCCCCAGAGCACCGTTTCGCTGTCGGCCAAGCTGGCCCAGGCAGTCGATTCGTCAGGGTTTATGAGCCTGGATGGCCACGTCCACGCTGCCCCCAGCGCCGACAGCACCGTGCCCATGGCCACCCGCTTTGTGACCGCCGCCGCCGAGGGCCTGGAAGTCGTCATGCACACCGACCACGAAGTCATCACCGACCCCTCGCCGCATCTGTTTGCCAGCGGTGTGGTGCCTTGGGTCGCCTCGGTGCCGGGCGAAGAGCTCACGGCATCTAGCCCAGAGCACATCAACCTGTGGGGCACCCCGCCGGATCCCAGCAGCGTGCGCGGCAATCCCGTCAAGTGGTTTGGCAAGGACTTGGCGCAGCTGTACAAAGACGGCCGTCAGCGCGGCGCCCAGGTCGTTACCCTCAACCATCCGCGCCAAGCCAACTCCTGCAACTACCTGTGCTTGGTCGACTGGGACCGCGTGGCCGGCGCCCCCAAGCTCACCGACCCTACCGCGCTGGGCCTCAGCAAGGACGCCACCTTGTGGAGCTGGGACTTTGACGCCGTCGAGCTGATGAACGGCCTGAACAACCCCTTTGCCGTGGGCGTCGACCCTCGCAAGAACGGCATCTTTGACGACTGGATGAGCTTTTTGAACCACGGTCACCGCGTCGTTGGCATTGGCGTGACCGACGTGCACGACTACGGCGGCATTGGCACCCCGCGCACCTACTTCGGCTCCCCGACCGACAAGCCCAGCCAGTTCAAGATGGCCATGGTCACCAGCGCCATCAGCTCCGGCAATATCCTAGTGTCTGCGGGTGCTTTTGCCAGGGTCTCCCTCAACGGCAAGGGTCTGGGCGCCACAGCCACGCTGACCGGCGGCAAGGCTGACCTGCAAGTCGAAGTCCACGGCATCGCCGGCATTGACGTCCAGCGCGTGGTGGTGCTGGCCAACTGCGACGAAGTGGCCTCCGTCCCAGCCACCGACCCCAATGGCACCACCAAGTTCAAGGGCACGATCCCGCTGACGCTGACCAAGGATGCGCACGTGGTGGTCATGGCCTTTGGCAAGAGCCCGCTGCCGCGCAGTTTTGACGGCGCCGACGCCAAGCGGGTGCCGCGCTTCATCGCCAATCCCATCTATGTAGACGCGGACGGCGACGGCATCTGGACGCCGCCCGGTGGCAAGCAGTGCGCCTACACGGTGGGGCCTTGAGGCCGGCGACTACGGGTGCCGGGCCGCAAAGCTCCAAAGCCCAGACAGCTGGTGCGCAGGCCTGCCCGGTTGAGCCAAGGGACGCGCGGTTGTTGTCCACAGGTCTTGAGCGGTGTTGCTGGGCTATCCTCGCCGCCAGTCCGCAGCGCTGAGCTTGGCTATCTAGGGACCTGCGCAACAGAACCCAGCGGGCTGCTCTGGTTGGCGCCCCTGCGGTGCTTGACCTGATTGCGCGCCGCACCGACCGGCGGCGTCTTCCACACCCGCTGGCGCCTGGGAAAGAGCCAGCTAGCCAAGGGGTTACGGGCCCTCAGCGAATCCAGAAGCCAAAGGAGCCCGCGCGGGCCGGGTTGCCCTTGCCGCCAGAGGTGGTGGGGCTGTAGCCGTCGCCGTACCACACGACCATGCCGTTGGAGCTCACCGGGTCCGAGCCGCACACGCCGTAGTGGGTGGCGCTGTTGAAACCGATGAACTGGCGCTCATAGGACGTTCCGCCGGTGTGGCCGCTGCATGACACCTGCGGGCGGTTGTCAAAGGTCAGGGCATTGAAAGTGCTGTTGGCCTTGAGCTCAGTGACGCTGACCTGCACGCTGCCAGTGGTGACCAGCGGCAGGCTGAAGGTGTTGTAGGACGAAGGCTTGGTCCAGGTATAGGCTAGTTCGTAGTCCAGCAAGTTGCCGGTGACCGCGCTGCCGCCGTTGGTGACCGTTAGCGCCACTTCGCTGCCAGCTTTGAGCATTTCGACGGCGTTGACGGCCGCCTTGCCAGAGCGGGTCGCCGGTTCCCAGCTGCCCTGGTTGGCGTTGGGCAGGTAGTACACGTCGGTGCCGCCAGTCGAAGCGCGGTAGCCGTAGCTGACCAGCGCCCAGCCGCCGCCCTTGGTGGTCATGTCGCAGTACACCTGGGTGGCGACGCCGGCGACCGTGAGCCAGTAGATGCCATCGGCGCTGGCGGGGGCCTTGGTCTTGATGTCCTTGCAGGACTTGCCCGGCGACTGGGCGGTGCCCACGGCCTGCAGCGACAGGGGCACGTACTCCATGCCGTTGCACACCAGCAGGGCCATGGCTTTGGGGCTGGCGTAGATGGTGCCAAAGGTGCTGGCAGAACAGGGGACTTTGGGGGCGTCGCTGTTGGCGAATTGCAGGCCGCCGGTGGCCGCGACCCGCGAGGTAGACAGGGTCTTGACACCCACGGACCAGCCGATCAGCTTGCCGTCTTTGGCGCCAGAGGGACCAACGAGATCGGCCACGTTGATCGTCCATTTGCCCTTGGGATTCTTGCCAATCCACGCGCTCAAGTCGCCCGCGGCCAGCTTGGTCGGGTCGGGGTAGGTGGTCTTGAGAGCGGTGCCGCTGCCGTTCTGATCGTGCAGCGTGTACTTGACGCCGTTGGGATCGTAAACGTAGACTCGGACTTTGCTCAGGTCGCTGTTGGTCAGGTCCACAGACACAGACAGGCTCTCTGCCGTGCCAAGGTCGCCGATGGTGAGCTCGTCGCTGACGCCAGCGGCAAAGCCGTCGGGGATGTCGAGCGGCACGTTGCTGGACGCCGACACTTCGCTGAACTGGGTCGTTAGCATGCCGCCAGAGACTTCGTTTAGGCCGTCTGGGGGCAGGTCGGCGGCGGTCAGGCTGGTCGACGTACAGTCATAGGAGCCATCGGCCTTCAGGCCGCGCAGCACCAGGCCCGTGCCGCAGGCCGCGCCGAGCTTGGGCAGCACCGGTGTGTTGATCAGGTCGGTATAGCTGCCAGTGGTGGCGACTTTGGCCAGGGCCGGCTTGTCGACCAGATCCGCGTAGGCACCGGTGCCGGCGACTTTGGCCAGAGACGCGGCCTTGACGTAGTCGGCCAGGTCGGCGGCTTTGGCAAAGCTGCTGAGGTCGGCGGTCTTGGCGTAGGCGCTTAGATCGGTGGTCTTAGCATAAGTCTGCAAATCCGTAGACTTGACAAAGCCCTGGGTGACGGTGGGGTCCAGGTGCGCTGCCTTGATGCAGCCGCTGCAGTCCAGCTCTTCGGCCACGCCCGCCCGCAGGGCCACCGCCACCGATCCGACCTGCACCGCCGCCAGGGCCGGGTCGCTGCCGATCTGCAAGACCAGCTGCAGGGGCTTGGCAAACAGCGCCGGCAGCAGCGGATTCTTGGCGCCCAACTTGGCCTGAAACTGGCCGCCCTTGACTGCCAGCGTTACTCCCGCCTCGCTCCAGGCTACTGCGCCGCCGGCATCCTGGTAGGTAAAGGTGGCCGTGTAGTTGCCATCGGCCGCAGGGCCGCCAGCGCTGGACAGCAGCACCCCCTCCAGGGGGGTCCAGGTGGGAACGGCGGCGTTCGCGACCGTGGCTGCCAAAAGACCTACAGCGCACTGACCAATTAGAAGTGAGGGGCGCATCATAAGCGATCTCCAGAGACAATTGCGGCGCAGCGTAGCACGTCGCAGAGCCTCTGCGCACCTGCTTTACCGGGGGATCGGCCCTTGCAACGGGGCAGAACGGTCCTGGGGCTTTGACCAGTGGTCCTGGGGCCTGCAGGCGAATTGTTGGACACTGCACCCAATGAATCGGCAACAGTGACGTGGCAAATACCCAAGACGGTCAATCCGCTGCGGGTTACGCCCGGTTGTTGTTCACAGGTGGTAGGTCCCGCTGCTTGGGTCTGCTTCCGAAACCCGGAACGAACCTCGGGTTGGGCGTGTGAGGCGGGTAGCAGCTTGCCTGCCAGCACCTCCTTGGCGCCCCTGAAGGGCTCAGGTGGAGCTGCAAGGCGTTGGCTACGCTCTGTCGCGCGGCGAGCGAGTCTGGCCCAGACGATCCCAGAGGTCGGTGTAGAAGCCAAAATTGCCGCTTGGATGCAGGTGGTGGGCGGCGTGAAAACGGCCACCGGTCAGCAAGGGCACCCCCGCCGGCAGCGGCTCTACGCCGGTGTGGCCCACGGTGCCCCACAAGGCATTGAGCAGCAGGTACACAATCATCCCCGACCAGCCGGGCTGGACCGCCGCCAGCACCACCAGCCACAGCGCGCCAAATCCAGCGACTTCCAAGGGGCTGAGCACAAAGAGCGTCAGCGGCCGCACGCGCTCGTAGCGGTGGTGCAGCGCGTGCAGCGCCGGAAAGACCGGTGGCCAGTGGGCGAGGCGGTGGGTGGCGTACATGGCCAGGTCCATCAGCAGCAGCAACAGGGCGGCGTCGAGAATAACCTGAGTGATCCCGATAGACAACCGCACCTGGATCCAGCCTGCCCGCAGGGCCAGCCAGCCCAGCCAGGTCACGCCAGTGGTGCCCAGCAGCGTCAGGGTAGCCACGGCAACTTCGGTGCGAGACAGCGGATCGGGCGGCCGGGCGACCCGCCGGCCAGCCAGCGCCCGCTGCAGCAGCCAGCCACCGCCAAGGCAACCCAGCATCTGCACAAGGTTCTGCAGCAGCAGCCAGCCCAGCGCCACCGCGGGCGACAGGGCCAGCAGCCAGCCGGCCAGCTGCGATTCAACATTGGCGATCTCCACGCATCCCCCCCGGCAGAATGGCCCTGGGCAGGGTAGCGCATGGGGCGGGGGCTTGGCCAACCCGGCGCTGGCACCGGCTGAGCACCCCAGGCACCGGCGCCACGTAGGCCTGCTTGGCTGCCCCCGTGCGGCTCCAGGTCTCCGAGATCCAAGCCTTCTGACTGGCGGGAACTCAGTTGCCCTGGGCGGCCACGTGGCAGCCGCGGCCGCGGGCGGTGAACACGTCTAGGGCTGCCAGCAGCGGCTCAACGGCCGAGGTCTGTGGCAGGGCTGCCTGCAGGGCCTGGGCAAACTCGGCGAGCGGCCGCTGGTCGGGGCGCTGCTGCAAGGCCATGACCAAGCGGGCCAAAGCCGGCTCGTCTCGCTCGGCGATGGCTCCGCGCACGGCGGCCAGCTGGGGCCAGTCCAAGGCGTCCAGGTCGGCGCGGCCAATGGGCGGCAGCTGGCTGTGGCCGCGCATGCTGACCCGCGCCAAAGAAGCCCGCGTCATGGCTTTTTCGTTGGCCATGCGCACCAGATCTTTGTAGTCGACCACCACATCGGCCACCGGCCCGGGGCCAGGCACTTGCAGCAGCACGTCGATCACGTGTTCGTCGCTGCCCAAAAAGGCCGCGATCAGCATGGTCATTCCTTCGCCATCTTGCTGGCGGTCGCGCTGGACGCCAGCCACCCGCGCCAGGTTCTGGTCCACCGCTGTTTCCTGGCGGCGCACCCGCTGGGTCTCTTGCTGGTCCAGCACCCGCGAGCCTACCACCCGCAGGGCGACCACCCCAGGCGCCAGCCGCAGATCGACGCGCACCAGTCTGGCCACCACCCGCCCCCAGCCGTGCCACAGCCGGCGGGCGGCACCGTCTGGGTCGATCCCCACATTTTCCAGCAAGCCGTGGCCGGCATCCGCCAGCTGCCAGCCAGGGGCCAGACCGGCCTCGTCCAGCACCAAGGCCGAAGAAAGGGTAGGCTCCAAGACCCCTTGTGAAGCCGACTCCTGCAGCTGCGGGTCTTGCAGGTCCACCGCCATCGCGATCGCCACCACCAGCCGCGAGCCGGCGACGCGGTGCTGGGCTTGGGCGTGTTGCGCCAGCAGCTGCCTGGCGCGGCGGTGTTGGTCGGCCAGCGGTGCACTGGCCCACGCCGATCCCGCGGCGCAAGCAGCCCGCACCCGCGTCAGCGCTTCGGCGCCGGGAAGGCCGTCCAGAGTGTCGCTCTCTAGACTGCCGCGAATCAGGGTCAGGCGGTCCTGCGGCTCAATGCGCTGAACCAGAGCTTCCAGGGTCCGACACGCCAGCTGGTTCTCGGCCTTGGCCGCAGAAGGTCCCACAATCACAGCCAGGTCAAAGGGCGGCCGCCGCATGCCCCAGCGATCGGTGCTGCGCAGGCTGACGCGCATCCACACCTGGCCAGGCCCTTCGATATGCTCGCGGTCCAGGCGCGCCGCCACGGCCAAAGCCTTGGTCTCTGGCGGCAGCAGCTCGGCCGCCGGCGCCGCTGCACCCGCCTGGTCGCGCAAGGGCTGTGGCAAGGCGCTCAGGGCTTCCAGCCGGCGCTGCCAGATCCCTTGCCCAGCGCGATAGTTGGAGGCCAGATGGCAGCGGCGCGGCATCGGCTGCTGCGCTTGCGGCTGGGGTCCGCATGCGTCTTCCACGTCGCTGGTCCAGCCATGCTGGTCGGCAGCCATTGCGCCATTGATGGCGTTTTGCTTGAGCCCTGCGGAACGTTGCGGCAGGGCGGCGTCGGCCTTCTTTTCGGCCAGTTCCAGCTTGGGCGCCAGCTGGTTCTTGGCGCCGACAGCGCCAAACGCCTGGGCGATGGCCTGGCTGCCCAGCGGCGCGGCCGCGGCCGCAGGGCTTTCTGGCTTGGCTTCTGTGGGCTTGTTGGCTTCACCCTCCTTGTCGGACTCGTCAGGAGAGTCGCCAAAGAGCTTGGTTCCGCCGCCCTTGGGCGCGGGCCTCTTGCCTGAAGCCCTGTCTGGGCGGTCCAGCAGCTTTTCTGAGGCAGCTTGGCGCTCGCCAAAGCCGTCTTGGCGGAATTTTTGCTTGACCTTGGCATCGCTGGCCCGTTCGGCCCTTGCTTCGCCGTCGTCACCGGCGGCGCCTTCCTCTTTGGCGGCCACCGCCACTTCAAAGGTGGCCGAGGCCGGCGCGGACCGCGCCGCCGTGGGCGATGGGGCGTCGCCCATCTTGGCGCAGCAGGCCGCGCCAGCGGCTACCGCGGTCAGCAGGACTGCCCAGCCGACCCTCCTCAACAGCCGCGCGCGGCCGTTCACGACTCACCCCCGTCTTCGAACTCCTCTGCTGGGGGGGGCGGCGGAGGGGCCGAAGGCGGCGGCGGAGGGGCCGAAGGCGGCGGCGGAGGGGCCGAAGGCGGCGGCGGCGGCGGCTGACCGGTCGCTCCAGCCCGGCGGCGCCCGCTGATGGTGCGCCACAGCTTGGCCATGGCCCACGCCGCGGCCACAGCCATGCCAAGCAGAATCAGCACCTGCAGCAGGTTGGCCAGCTCGTCGTGCAGGGCCAGCACGCCCAGCCCCAGCGCACCCAGCGTCGCTGCCGCCACCGCCACCGGCTTGCGCCGCCGCCACCGCCACAGCAGGGCCAGGCCAGCGGCCGCGGTCGCCAGCAGCCAGCCTAGGCCCAGGGGCGGCTCGGCGCCGAGCCACAGCGTCACGCTGGCTTCCGCTTGGGCGTCGCGCACTTCTGCGTGCAGGTACACCCGCCGCGCCTCAAACGGGATGGGCAGCGGCACCAGGTCGTCTTTGTCAGCGGCCGGCGGCTCGCTGCTGCCAAGGCCGTCGTCGCGACGCAGGTCAGAGTCCAGACGGTACACCCGCAAATCCCCTGGCAGACTGAGGGTCCAGTGCAGGGGGCCCTGGCGCACGTCAAACTTGGGCGCCACGACCTGGGCCACGCTGAACAGCCCAAGCGGCGAGCCGCGGGTCTCATAGCGGATCTCTACCCGCACCGTCGCCCCGCCGAACAGCGGCACGGCCAAGCCGCCTTTGCTGTCGCGCACGGCCTTGACGTTGACGCCGTCGACCGTCATTGCCAGGACCTGCGCCTCCAGCGGCAGGGCAATCCGCAGGACCGGCCGGCCGGCGCTCTGCAGCAGGGCCACCGCCCGCGAGGCGATGCGGCCGTCGCTGAGCACATGGCTGTCGATCCACACCTGGCGGGCAAATGCGTCTAGCGTAGTCACCGTCGCCCGCCGCTGCAGCGCCAGTTCCACCTGCACTGGCCCGCGCGGCGAGCGGAAGCCGGCGACAAAATCGCGACCCGCCTGGCGAGCCACCGGCTCTGGCAGCTCCGGCAGCGGCACGGTGCGCGTTTCGCCTTGGGTGGTGGGCACCAGCTCCAGGCCAGGTTCTGCTGAGACAGCAAGGACTTCAGTCTCGACCTCCGCGCCGCGCACCCGCACGTCGGGGAGCTTGAGGGTCTTGACCTCGGCGCCAATCAGCTGCTCCAGGTCGATCTGCAGCTGGATCGAGCCCTCCAGGGCACTGGAAAACCGCAGCTCCCACAGCTTTCTGCCCTTGTCTGGTTGCAGTTCCGCCGCCGTCATCCTCGACAGACTGGGTGCCACCACCCGCGGCTCGCCGACGCGCTCGGGCAGGTCCAGCACGATACGGTCGGTGCGCCCGGACTTGATGTCGACGACCACCACCCGGCTGTCGCGCAGCGTCCTTTCGTCAATGCGCACCAGGCCAGAGCTGCGCGCCTCCAACCGCACCTCGTGTACGCGCGCCGCCGCCATCTTGGCCGCCAGCTTGGGCGCTGGGCCAATGTGTCGCCACACCTGATCGGCGCGGCCTTCCAGCTCTTTGCGCACTGCCGCTGGCAAGGCATCCACGCCCGCTCGCAGCCAGCCTGACGCTCCTTCTAGAGGGGCAAAGCCTATCTTCTCGCCGTCTAACAGCACCACTGCGCCACTATCGCGGAAGGCGCCCAGGGTTCGCAGCAGCGGCACGTCAATGGGGGGCTGGGCGCTGGCGGGCGAGGCGGAACCCGGCTCGGCATCGGGGCGCTTGGGCTCCTCAGCGCTGTTGGTTTGTTCAAAGGCAATGCGCACCTGGCGCTTGGCCGCGTCGCCTTCGTCGCCAAAGCCGATCCGCAGTCGCCGCGGCAGATCGCCGGCCGGGGCCAGGACATCCCAGGTCGTCACGCCCTCGCCCTCTACGCTTGCGACCACGGTTTTTTCCGGAACCGCGATCAGCACCGCCGTCGCTTTGCCCTGGACCACCGCCAGGTCCAGCGTAGCTTGGCCGCGCAGCAGACCCTCCGCCGGGGTCAGCACCTGCCACATCTCTGCAGAAAACTTTACGGTTCTCTCTACGGCGTCGCCTTCTGTTGCCAGCGCCAACGTCAAGGTCTCGCCCGGCGGCAGCCACGCCCGTGCCACGGTCTGGCCCCCCGCAACCGCGGTCTGCACCGGGACCTCGGGCTCAAAACGCACGCTGCGCTTGCCAGCCACCCGCACTTCTACAGCGGTAATCGGCGCCGCCACCCGGCCGAGCTCTACTTGCAGATCCTCCAGATCGCCGTCGCTCTTGACCTGCAGCCGCGCGGTGACGACGCGCATCCCTTTGCCGCTGATCTCGACGCAGTGCTTGCTGGCGCAGGCCTGGTCGCCATCTTCCTGGTCGGCGGCCAGCGGCGCCACGGGCCGGCCATCCACTGCCACATCCAGCAGCGCCAGGTCTGAAGGCGCCAGGGCCACAGCGCCAACCGCGCCCCGCGCTTCGACTTCTACGCGAAGATCCACGGTTGCTGCCCCAGCGGCCAGCTGCAGCGCATAGCGGGCTGAGCGGATCCGCGGCGCCAAGCTATCTTGGGTCCGCACCAGCAGCGCACGGGTGGCGTGGGGCAGGCTGCCCTGGGCATCGCCACCGATGACCTCGAGTTCATCTGGACTTTGCTGCAGCGTGCCATGCGACCAGTCTGGCAGCGGGACGACTACCGCCTGGCCGGCGACCCGGCTCAGCGGCCACTGCGCCGTCACCTGGACCTCTGACCGCCGCGCCGCGTCCGCGCCCAGCCGCACCAGCACCATTCCGCCCGATACGCGCCAATCTGCCGCTGATCCACCCAGTTTGACTTCAGTGACTGCCCCGCCGCTGGCCAGTACGGGCACCTCCACCGGGCCAGAGGCCCCCACCGTGAGAGAGCCGCGCCAGGTCACCGTCAGCCGGTCGCTCTCCCAGCCAAGCGCCACCGAGCCATCGGACCACTGGCCGGGCGCCACCCGCGGCAGCGACTCCAGCCACTGCTTGAGCAGGTTCCACAGCGCCGAAGCTGAGTTGTCTTCGCCCCAGGCGGGGGCGGCCAGCAGCGTCGCCCACAGCAGCGCCAGCGTCCCCAGGGCCAGGCGCGCCTTGGCAGCTGAATTGCCGCCCACCCGCCGCGATTTGCCCTGGGGCGCCTGCGGGTCTCCCTTGCAGGTTCTTCCGGCCAAGGCTGGGCCAGCGCTCGCCCCAAACAGGATCGTCTGCATCAAGCGGCGACGGAGCGACCAGGCGGCGCCAGAACCGAGCCCTTGAGAGTCGCCTGGCAGCCAAGAGGTGGTTGAGTCGCTTGGCGACGGGTCCCCGGCTGGGCGACCTGGAGCCGCGGCCGGTGGCGGGTTGGACAGGGCGCCTTGAGGAGAGCGGCGGCGAGCAAGGCAGGGGGGCAGGTGTGGCATCGGGTCCTCCAGATGGCTTGGACGCGCGCCCGGCCGCTCGGGTCTGCCCGGCTGCCGACAAATGCGCTGGTCCAGCAACGCCGGCCGAGTGTACGCCGATTTCGCTTGCCAGGGTCAGTGCAGCAGCTTGTCTTGATTGGGCTTGGCGGCAGCCCACCCCAGGCCCAGCGGCGACTCTGCCCAAGACAGCCCGCCCATGCAGCCGTCGAGCTGGCTGCAGCGAAAGAACAGGCCGATTTGGGTTGACAATTCGCCAGGCAGAGCGCGCGGATAGAGGTTGAAGTGGACCGCCGGGGGGCCGACCGCCGTTCCGATCACCGAAGCCAGCAGCGACCCTCCGCGATCCCAGAAGGCGCCGATCTCCCACTGCAGGTCGCGTCCCGGCAGCATGATGCGGATGTCGCGCTCGTAGTAGGGGCTGAGACCCAGCAGCGAAGGTCCGGCGCCCACGCTGAACGTATCTGTGCCAAGCGGAACCGCCAGCCCAAACAGCCCCTGCTTGCCGTAGTACATAAAGCCCTGCAGCCCCAGCGGCAGGCCGCGCCCGAGGTGAAAGGCAAAGTTCTCGCCCTGGTTGATCAGGCGCCAGTGCAGCGGCGAGCCATCGGGCATCACAGCCGCCTGGCCCGGCCAATAGTGGATCTGCGCCGGCCCGCTGAACAGCTGCGCTGGCGCGTCAAAGGAAAATAGCAGAAACCCCAAGGGATTGAACAGCAAGATATCGGCAATCGGATCCTGGTTGGTGCCGCGGAAGCTGCCGTTCTCTACCGTCTCATTGATCCACTGCATCGCCAGCACCGTGCCAAAGGCCAGCCAGCGGGGGTGGGCTACCTCTTTGGATTCATAGTACTCGGCCATCATCCGAAACAGCATGCCCTCGCCCAGGGTGTGCATGAAGTAGTTGGGGACAAACTGGCCGTGGCTGGTATCGAATTGGCGGATCGGCAGGACTTCGTGGGAGGCAAAGCGGGCCCAGCCCAGGTTGCGGAGGTGGTGAGGCGCGCGCAGCAGGTTGTCGGCCAGGTTGGCGTGGCCGGTCCGGTAATCGATGGCGGCCAGGCGGTCGGTGACGCTCGGGTTGCGCAGGATGTCCCACCCGCCATTGATCAGCGCGGTCAAGGGCGAGAAGGCCAGGTTGGAGCCTATGTCGGTCTGCCGGTAGAAGTACGGCGCCTGCGGAGTCGTTGCTTCCGCGGCCAGGGTGCCCGCGCCTGTGGGGAGGGTTTGGCCGGCCAAGGGCTCTGCCGTTGTAACCGTGGCAGCAGCCGTTGCGGGCAGCGCCGGTCCTTCAGCTGCCGCGGCAGACGGCCAACCCGCAGAGCTGGCAAGGGTGATTAGGGCAAATAGGCATACAGAACAAAGGCGTGCAGATCCCGCAGCTGCGATGGCCAAGCCTGATGGCGGTCCAAGCAACTCCATGGTTTTGGCCTGCCTGCGAGCCTGCAGGTCATGCCAAGCTAGCACGCCAAGCTCACTGCGGGGCCGCGGCGGCGTCCAAAGGTGCTGACACGGCGGAGGCCCTAGCTGACGCGCGCGACGGCGGCCACGGCCAAACCAACCCAGTGACTAGTTTTTGCCTGGGGCACCATCAAGAAAGGCGCTCTGGATGCGCCAGTGCTGCTGGGTGGGATACCAAGGTTGCCGACGTGGACTCGCTGCTGAGTAGCTCGCAAGCGCTTGGTGTTGCGCCTGGTTGGCGGCTTCATCGCCACATCGTACGACCGACCTGTTGCGGAACAAGCGCCTATGCGCGGCTGCGCCAGCGCCACGGCAGGCTCGCATCCTCGCCGGCATAGGCAATGCCGACGCGAGGCAGCACTTCGACGTCTGAATCACCCACAACTTCAAAGCTCTGGCACCAGATTCCTGCCGATCCATCTAGTCTCAATTGGTTGTGGCGGCGCTCGATCCCCAGGCCCTGGCACAGCTTGCCCGGCCCATCCAACCATCGGCGGGCACTGGCAGGCCGCGGGCGCTGTCCAGCGGGCGCAAAGCCGCGGCGGGCTGCCACCAATTCGCCGCCGACCTCGACTTGCGCACCGCGGATCAGCACCGCCTCGCCGCAACCTGCCTGGCCTGTCACGAAATTCAAAGCCCAGTGCATCCCGTAGACGAAGTAGACGTAGGTAAGCCCGCCGGCCTGGAACATGGGCGCCGTGCGCGGGGTCTGGCGCCCACCATAGCAGTGGCAGCCGCGCTCCTGCTGATGGTAGGCCTCTGTCTCCTGCACCCGCACGGCCACAGTTTGACCATCGACCTGGGCCACCAGCAGCGACCCCAGCAGCTCGCGGGCAACCACCGGCGCCGGCCGCTGAAAAAACACCTGAGGCAGCGCCAAGCCGGGGTCGAGGTCAAGCATACCGCACCCATCCTGCAGGCCACAGCCGCCGTGGGCAGGAGGCCGGCTCTGCGCCGACCACGCTACGCAACAGCCGTTCGGGCTGTCAAGCCGCGGGCCAGCCATTGAACTGGCGTCCGACACTCCCCTAGGCAATGTCTGATCTATGAAATTGCGGTGGAATTGTCAATGAGGGTGGCGGACCGGGCCCCGACGGCGGGTGCCGCGGCGGCTCGACCTTCTTCACCCGCGGGGAGAGCGCGCTCGGCCGGCTGTCGGCGGCATCAGTCAGGTGGCGCCCGCAGCCCCGCGTTGCCGAGGGCCCCGACACTCCCCTAGGCAATGTCTGACCCATGAAATTGCGGCGGAAGTTTCGATGCAAGAGACGGCCGGGGCCCTGGCGCTGGGTGCCAGGCTGGCTCGACCTTCTCAACCCGTGTGCATTGCGCGTACCATGGGCTGCCCGCTGCGATTGGCAGACGGCCCCTGCGAACCTGCGCCATGGAATTCCAGGCCGCGCCAGGACCTGCCGTGACCACCAGCCCGCCGCCAGACCTGCCCGCCGCCCGCGCCTTTTGCTACCGCTGCCACAAGCCAGAGCGCGTGTGCATTTGCGCCCTTCTGCCCCAGGTCGCCAACCGCACGCGCGTGCACATCCTGCAGCATCCACGTGAGAAGAACCGACCGATTGGCACAGTCCGCTTTGCCAAGCTGGGGCTGCAGTGCTGTGAGGTCGAAGTCCATGCGCCATGGGCAGGGCAGCCTTCGACGCTGCCAGCGCGCCTTTCTCCAGGCGCCGCCGTCCTATTTCCCAGCCCCAAGGCCCGCGCGGTCGAGGCGATGGCGCCAGAGGACCGGCCGACCGAGCTCTTGGTCCTGGACGGCACCTGGAACCAGGTCAAAGCCTTGGTGCGCGCCAATCCGTGGCTCGATGCCTTACCCCACGTGTTCCTGGCGACCCCTGAGCCCAGTCGCTACCGCATTCGCGCCGAGCCGCAGATCCACTACGTATCGACGCTGGAGGCGATCGTTGCGACCCTGCAGGCGCTTGAGCCGGACACCCCGGGCTTTGAACCGTTGTTGCGGGCCTTTGATGCGATGATCGACACACAGATTAGCTACGAGGGCACTGGCGAGCGGCGGTTCCTGGCGCCCAAAGCCAAGCGACCGCCGCACCTGCCGGTCGAGCTGACCCAAAACCCCAATCGCCACATGCTGGTCCACCTTGATACCGTAGGGCCGCGCGACTCACCCAGGCCCATCCACGTCTGCGCTTGGCGGCTGCAGTCGGGCGAGCGCTTTGAGTGCCTCATCAGCAGCGATCCGCCAAGCGAACGGCACAAGCTTGCGTACCTGGATTTGCCGGCCGGCATCTGGCAGACGGCTGTGCCACCTGGCGAATTTCTGCGCCGCTGGCAAGAGTTTCTGCGGCAAACCGACGTGGCAGTGGTGTGGAGCCAGCGGGCCCTGAAATTGCTGCAGATGCCGCCAAAGACTTTGCAGCTCAAGGCCGCGTGGTGCAACTTTGACCACCGTAGGGCCGGTCACCTGGCTCACGCGCTGGTGGAACGCGGGATTGTCCGAGACGATGCTCCATTTTTTGGGGAGGTTGGCCGGCAAATGGGCGAGCTGGCGGCGCTGCGGCGGTGGTTGTTGGCGCAGGCCGGCGGGCCTGGCCGGGCTTGACAGCCGCTACAGCCCCCGCGCCCAGGACGGCCGAAGCGACGCTGGATTGCGCTCGGCCAGGGCGCGATCGATGACCCTCAGCATCAGCTCTCGGTCGCGCGGCAGGTCGGCCCGCAGCGGCAGGTAGTTGGACGCGTGGTTGGAAGAAAAGCGGCACGCGCTGAATTGAGCTTCGGCCACCAGCGTGCGCAGCTCTTCCAGGGTCTGCCAAGCGTCCGGCAGGGCGAATTCGCCGTTCTGCTGGGCCTGCCACAGCGGCGTGCCCGGCACCGGCGTCACCGTCAAAGCGCCCACCCACTGCGGGTCGATGCGGGTCAGCAGCGAAGCTGTCTCGCGGGCATGTCGCTCACTGCCTTCCACCCCGCCGATCCCCAGCAGCACAATGACCGAATGGCCAATCCCTGCGTCGCGCAAGCGGTCGGCCGCCTCGATGACCTGGGCGCGGTTGGCCCCTTTGACGATGGCGGCCATCGCCAGATCGTCGCCCGTCTCGACACCGTGGTAGACCAGCCCATAGCCCAGTGCCGCCAATTCTTTGAGCTCGGTAGCTGTCTTGCGCAGAATCGAGCGGCAGTCGCCGTAGCTCGACACCCGCTGGACCCACGGCAGACGCTGGCGGATCCGCTGCAATATCGCCAGGAGCTTGGGTTGCGGCAGAATCAGGGCGTCGCCGTCGCACAGAAACACCCGTCGCGAAGGCGGCGGCGGCCCCTCGGCGTAGGCATCAATCAGCGCCATGACTTCGGCTTCAGGCCGCAGCGCAAAGCGCTTTTCGCTGTACATGGCGCAGTAGCTGCAGCGGTTGTGCGAGCAGCCGACGCTGACCTGCAGCAGCAGCGACTCGGCCTCGCTAGGGGGCCGATAGACCTGGCCACCCGGTTGCAGCGTGCGCCCATCCGGGCCGGTGGTGACAAAAGGGGCTGGCACGCTGCTCTCCTGGCCTGCAGTTGGCGCGATCGGCATGCGACCGCAGCTGCGGCGGCACCGGCGAGCGTACACGATGGCGCGCTTGGGGTCGAAGGCGCAGCCGGCCATCGCCGCAGGTCCTCGGGGCCTCTCTGTGACCAAGCCGTGATGGCGTATGCCGCCCCACCGGCGCTTTGTCCTTGACCGCCGCGGGACCACGGCCGTACAACCCCACAAGATGCACGGGTTCAAGGCCTTCTTGCCTGGCCTGCACCGCTGGCGAGGGCCGGCACCAGGGCTGCCGATGCGCCTAACCGAAGCTGCCGTCGCCATCCTGCTGGGCATTAGTCAATTGCTCGGCGTGCCGGTGGATCCGCGCCCGCAGCTGCAGGCCCAGTGGACCGTCGCCCAGGCCTTTGACGGCACCGGGCAGGTCCGGCTCCTTGATGCATCGACCCTGGACCTGCCGCAGCAGTGCCGCAAGAATCCTCAGGGTTGGCTGCGTTTTCCCGGGGTCGTCCACGGCGCACAGGAGCTGCAAGGCGATGGCAGGCTGCTGCTGCGCCACGGCGATCCTACCTTTGCCACCACGCGCGCCTTCTTTGGCGGGCCCCATCTCGCCTGCAGCGAGCTACAAGATGTCCAAGCCTTGCGCTGGCTGGCATGGTCGCCGACCCGCTACTTTGCCCGCGTGGCCTTTGCACCGCAGTGGGTGGCCAGACGGCCGGCCGACCTCTTTTGGGGCGAGACCGTCAACGCGGTGGCCGGCGGCTCGCTGCTGGCGATCGCGGTGCTGAGCGCTCTCATCTTCGCCGGCAAAGTCTCAGGCAGGCTGGCGCTGTCTCTTACCCTGGCCAACCTGTCGATGGCCGTCTACTTTTCGCTGGCGACCGCCGGGCTGTTTGGCCTGGGGCTGCCGATGGTGACGGCCCACCGCATGGCCGACGCCGGGGTCTGGATCGGATTTCTGTTTACGGCAGCGTGCCTGCAGCTACAGGGCGTCATCGGTCGCCGGGTGCTATGGGCATACGTGGCCAATGTGGTTCCGGCCCTTGGACTGGTGTTGCTTGGGCAGACCGGCGATGTCATCCAGCTGGGCACGACTTTGCCATTTGCCTCGACCATCCTGCTGCTGATCTACGCCTTTGGCAGGGTGATTGCGCGGTTGCCAACGGCAGATCGCAAGCTGGCCCCTCTGGGTCAGGCCTTTGGCTTTGGCCTGTTTGCTGTGGCGGGCATCAACGACATGCTCGCCGTGACCGGCCTGACCGCCGCACCGATGCTGCTGCCCCTGGGGGTAGTCGGGTCGCTGATGTTTACCGCCATTGCAGTCAACGAGGGCATTGTTGCGACTTATCGCGAACGCGACTACTTGCGCAAGAACCTTGAGTTGGAAGTCCTGCGCAAGACCGAGGAGCTGCGGGGCAAGTCCGAGGCGCTGTCCCTCGCCCACGATAAGGCCGAGCGGTTGTTGCTCAATGTGCTGCCGCGCTCGATTGCCGACCGGCTCAAGGAAGACCCGAAATCCATTGCCGATGGCTTTGACGCTGTGACGGTGCTCTTTGCCGATGTGGCGGGCTTTACACCTCTTTCGGCAGCTCTGCCCCCCGCCGATCTGGTGGATTTTCTCAACCGCTTGTTTTCTGAGTTTGACCGGCTGGCCGAGGGCTTGGGGCTGGAGAAGATCAAGACGATTGGCGACGCCTACATGGTGGCGGGCGGGCTTCCTGAGCCCCGCGCCGACCACGCCTTGGCTGTTGTGCGCATGGGTCTTGCCATGGCCGAGGTCGCGCGGGCGATCCGCACCCCCACCGGCGAGGCCCTGCAGTTGCGCATTGGCATCAACACCGGGCCGGTGGTGGCAGGCGTCATCGGCCAGCGCAAGTTCATCTACGACCTGTGGGGCGACACTGTGAACCTCGCCAGCCGTATGGAATCGCATGGCATTCCTGGAAGGGTGCAGATTACGGCGGCCACCTTGTTGGCCACTGGCGACGCCTTTCACGTCGAGCCGCGCGGGGCCATCGATGTCAAGGGCAAGGGCAAGATAGAGGCCTACTTGCTCGTGGGTGAGCGGGCACCTGTCTAGGCAGCACCCGGCTGAGCAAGGCGTCTGCGTGGCCCATCGGACATTGCCTAGGGGAGTGTCCGATGGCCCGGCTGCCCGGGGTCGAGCGGTCTGCGTTGCCGCGCCACCCGGCTGGCCAAGGCCTCTGCGTGGCGCATCGGACATTGCCTAGGGGAGTGTCCGACG
>CAIXGW010000280.1 GCA_903919145.1 uncultured Myxococcales bacterium | reverse complement strand
GCAGCGGCCAAGCTTGGCGCAAGCATCTGTTTGCTGGCAGCTCGCGGTGGTGGCGACGCAGTGGCCGCCTTGGGCAGCGCATTGGCCTTCTGACTTGCAGCCCGGGGTCGGGGCACACTGTGCATCGCTGGTCGCCACGCAAGCGACGCCATCATAGCTGCACAGGCCCAGCTGCTTGCAATTGGCCAGATCGGCGCAGGTCGAGCCCGAAGCCGCCGCAGAGCCGGGCCCGCCGCCCTCTGTGGCGCATCCAGCGACGAGCACGCAAATTGCCAAGACTGCAGCGGTCAAATAGGGATGGTTCATGGCTCTAGGGTACCCACGTGGCGCTGCTGGCCGCAAGGCCCTTTTGCCCCTGTGCGGCCTGAGATTGCGCCCGCCCCTCTGGCCCTGGCATAGAAGAGGTCCTTGGCGACGCGCTGTCCGGCCGTTGGCAGGGGCCCTCTGCGTCCAGCCGATCGGCCAGCAGCTACTGGGAGACGTTGTCGGTGCCGCGCAGCCGCCACACCCCCGCGTCGGTCTTGGCAAAGACGAACCAAGCCGTCCAGGTCTTGTTGCTGCAAAAGCTGCGGTGGGCCAAGATGCTGGACCAGCACCGCTGGGGCTGAACCAGGAGCAAGCGATGGCACCGCAACCGGCAACATGGCTGTTCGACGCCGGGGAGCAGCGCCCCAAAGTCCTTGGCGTGATGCTGTTTTCTGGCTTGTGCGCCCTGGGCAGCAGCTGGGCGGCGTGGGGCATCTGGCACAACATGGGCCTTAGCGCTGCCGATGGCAACCAGCTGCGGCCCTGGCCCGAGCGGCTGGCCATGGCGGCGCTGGTCGCAGGGCTCGGCTGGACTTTTCTGGTCGCCATGCTGGTCTACCTGCGCTGCTATGTCAGCCGCATCTTCGCAGTCGACAGCGAGACAATAGAGCTGCGGCTGCTGTGGCCCGGCCGCGCAGTGCAGGTGGCGGCGCGCGATGGAGCGCAGACCCAGGCCCACGCTGGCCAGTACCATGCGCGGATGACGGTCTCGGTGTCCGCTCCGTGGATGGCGCTGCGCCTGCCAGGCCGCCGCCTGCCGTTGATCATCGACGAACAGGGCAGCTGGAATCCCGCCGTGCCCCGGCCGCGGTGGCTGCAATGACCATGCCCCGTGTCGCCAGCAGCGCGGGGGGCCGGTGGGCGGCCGGTCACTCCCCGGTCGGACACTCCCCTAGGCAATGTCCGAACGCTGGGCCGGACAGTCCCGGACACTCCCCTAGGCAATGTCTGATCGCTGAATATACAGGGAAATTGTTGATCAGCGCTAGAACCGCCACATCGCCTCGGCGCCGCCGCCCAGGCCGTGGTCGGGGCCGCTGAGCGCTTGATAGCTGGCCACGCCGGTGAGCGTCAGGTTGGCTGTGGCCTGCCAGCCCAGCTTGAGGCGGGTCATTTCGCCAGCGCTGGCGTTCTGGTTGGGACCGTCGGTCAACAGGACCTCAAAGGTCACCGGCACGCGCGGCAGCGTGGTGAGGTGCAGGGAAGACAACACGTGCCAGCCCACACCGGCGGTGCTGCCGATGTCGAGCTCAAAGCGGGTGCTTCTGGGTGGCCCGATCCTCAGAATACTGGCAAAACCCAGGCGAAAGCCCTGTTCGTCTGCGCCCAGCACCAGCCGCGCCGCGAGGCCAAGGTGGTCGTGCAGGCGCCAGCCAACCTGTGTCCAGCCGCGCTGAAACCCGGTGTGGACGCCCGGCAGCGGGGCCAGCAGGGCCTGGTCAGACGATGGTGCGATGCCGTCCAGGCGTCCTACACCCACCTCGATGTGCTCGACCCCGCGCAGGGACCAATAGCGGTAGCGCACCTGGTAGTCTGAGAAGCGCGGGCCGGTGTCCGCCTCCGTGCCAGCGCTGGGGCCGGCCACGCGGTAGTCCACATACGCGCCACTCAATGCGAGCTCTGAGCGCAGGCCTCCGAGCTCGGCCAGGGTCTCGCGCTCTCTGACCCGCGCCCGGTCGCCGCGGACCAGGACGAGGTGGGGCGCTTGCTCGCTGGCGAATTGGCGGGTGACGGTGCCGCTGACGTCGGTAGACAGCACGACGTACTCCATGCCCGGATCGTCCATCGCCGCTGCGGGAATCGCCGCCTCGTAGGAGCCGGTGCTAGGAGCCTGTCGGAGTAATGCCGTCGCCTACGGATAACTCCTTAAAACTATTGAATCAGCCGCAGCATCCGACAGGGTCCTAGGGCGATCGTCTTGCGAGCGCCCAGGCGGGCGAAATATTGGAATTCACTTCCAAT
>CAIXGW010000279.1 GCA_903919145.1 uncultured Myxococcales bacterium | reverse complement strand
CGCTGGCGAAATGCCTCCTGAGCCGAGCGTTCTCGCTCGACGTACCACCACGCTGCGCTCCTCTTGCTTGTGCTTTTCGGCGAGAGGTGCTGCAGGTCGACGTCTTGTTGCTCAATCGTTTGATATCTAATCCAATAGCCCCTGTGCAGCAGCGCCGGACATGTTGCGTCCAGCTGCTCTTTGGCCACGCTCCGGCCCACACAGCGAAACAGGCCCCCGTCGGCCCCATACATTGCACTTTCCCGGGGATCGATCATCGCGATTTGCCTCTGGTCGTCCCTGCCCACCATGCCCAATGCTACGCCGCAATTCAAGGTCTTGGGAGAAGCATGGCCGGCCAACACGGTGGCGCACGCGACCCAGCGCCGCAGCGCTGCCTCCACCGCCCCAGCCCGAACCTGGGCGACAGCCCAGGCCGCCACCGCCGCGCGGGCCCCGAGCAGCGCGCTGCGCCGCGGATGGCCGCTGCCCTGAATCGCGGCAAACTCGTCGCGGAAGGAAACCACGGCTGAAGTACCCAGAATCACATCGACCGCTCCGGCCGTCATGGCGGCACGCGCCGCAGCCAGCGCTTGCGCTGTCGCCAAAGCACCACAGCCCAGCAGAACCAGCGCCATCGGCCGCATCTCTCTGCCGCGCGCCAGTTGAGCCAGCCGCAGGCCCTCAAGCCAGTCGCCGGTGGTCACCACCTGCCCATCCTCGCCGGCCTGCCACGCCGCCCAGCCGCCCTCGGCGTGGTGGCCTTGGACGAACAGGACATCGGCCGGGTCGGCTACCAGGAAGCGCTGCACGGCCACTTCGCTCGCGCCATCTGCCGCCAACAGCGCGGCGCGAATTACTTGCACGCCGCCACAGGCCAGGATAGGCAGCGCACCGGGAATCAGCATGTGGTCCAGACCCTTGCCGCCTTGCCACGTCAGGCCGTCTCGACGCACGCCGAGCAGGTCGCTGCCCGCTCCCGTCCAGTTGCCGCCGGCGTTGCGACAGGCGCTGCCGCTGGCCGCGGTCGTCGCGGCAAACTCCTGCGCGGCGCCGCCATCGCGAAATACCGCGACTTGCATGCCCGCCGGCCCTCGCAACTCGTCATTCGCCAGCCAGGCTAGCCGCGTTGGCGCACGGCGCTGCCCTGCAGGCCACGCTCCGGACAGCGCCTGGGCAATGGCCCTGCCCATCCCACCCACCGGATTGTGGCCCAACGGTCCCTTTCGCCACGGCTCATAGATGCTGATATTCTCTGCATTTTTCGGCACTACTCGGTTGGCTGGCTCGGCTTCGGCGTCCGACACGCGCAGCACCGAGTCCGGGTGCCCCAACATCGGCCGTGACAACGGCTCTGGAACGGCTGTCCAGCGGTTGTACTCGGCCACCGTAGTGAACCAGACGGGCACACCGTCGATTTCGCGCCGTTGCTCTAGATTTCGGCCCACAGGAGGCACCAAGCGGCGCGAGGCGTCCGGCTGCGGCCCTGGGCAAGCGCGCAGCCGCCGCAGCAGGTCGACGGGATCGATTTTCCCAGTGGCCACATGCAATTCTCCGCCAAAGGCCACGGCATGTTCAGCGCCTGCCTTCCACGGGGGCAGGCGAGCCGTCTCGACGCAGGCCCAGGCGACCTTGCCGCCGTCCAACACCGGCAGCACAGACTCGGCGGCAAAGCGGATCAAGTTGGGCCCTGCACCGGCATCGGCGACGACGACCTGGATCGGCAGGACGGCGCTTTCGCCTCTGAACCCGCACAGAAAACCGGGCCGGCCGGCAATGCCTAGCGTGGCCACACCGGCAAGCACGCGCCCGGGAGGCCCAGGCAGCTGTGCGTCAAGCAACTCCCCGCTGGGATCCAAGGCGACGACACTGCCGTTGGGCCTTCGAAAACACACAAAAAGGGTCGGGTCTGGCATGGTGTCTCTCCACTGGCAGCTTGGGCCCAGTTCGCAGGCGCAGGATCGGTGGCCCCACAGCCGCCCAAAGCCAGCCAACACCTGAAGCAAGACCCGTGCCAACGCCGCGCTGGCAAAAAGCTGAGCACACTCAACAAGAAGCACGGAGCCCAGCCGTGGCCGGGAGTTGTCCGAACTGACCGGGCCATGTGCCGGGTGCATTGGGACAACTGGGCTTTGGCGGTTGAGAGCGGGTCGCAGGGACAGTTAGCGCGCGGCAACTGTTGTCTGGGGCCAGAGCTGCGGCCGCCGTTGGGCGCGTCGCCGAGGCGGCGACCGGGCTGGGTCTTTTTGCCTCGCCCCAGGACGCCACTTTGTGGCGCTGGTGGCGGACGGCAAAAAGCGGCGTCGGACGCCGCCCTAACGGGCCCTCATCCCTCGCGCTTTGCTATTCAGAACCATGTCTTTCGGCGCGAGGGCGGCCGGCGCAAAGGGGGACAGTTGCCGCGCGGCAACTGTCCGGGGCGGGGCGCCGTGGTGGCCGTTGGGCGCGTCGCCGATGCGGCTGCAGTTGCGGTTTTCACCGGAGTTTGGCGGTTTTGGGGGGCCGGTGACACAAGCCCTTAACCTTGGCACATGTGCCAAGGTCCGCCAGCCGGCCAGTGTGCATCCCAAATGTGCGCGTGCGCAGCAACTTCGAGGGGTAGCGTCAGAAAGCCGCTGATGACGCCCGCCGCTTCGGCTATTGTTGCGATATCCGCGGCGCCTATCTTGCGCAGAAATGCCCGCTATTGCTGCTGCTTGCCGTGATCCGCAAAGAACTCTGCCGTCAGGCCCGGCGGCGTGACTCGCGGCACTGGCGTACCTCGCCGCTCGAAAGTGGCGCAGATGGCACGGACCAGCAGGCCGCCGTCGTAGGCAAATAACCTCGCCAGTACCGCGAGATCATAAAAATCCTTCATGCGACTGTTGGCAAGACCCAAATGGACCACCGCCTCGATGCATAGGGTCCGCAAACCGGGTACCCGTCCATTGAACCACCCCGCCAGCGCCATGCCGCCCCCGACCAAGACCAT
>CAIXGW010000278.1 GCA_903919145.1 uncultured Myxococcales bacterium | reverse complement strand
GCAGCGGCCCCAGCTCGGGCTGCCTGCGCTCATAGACAAAGCCCTGCGCCGCCAAGTGATTGGCAGCGGGGAGGTCGAGCAGGAGTGGCGAAGGCGATCCCATCGCCAGAGTTATCGTTAGCCAGCGGAGAAAGCCGCGGGGGCTGGTGAAAAGGCCGGCGAAAATGCGGCGGGCGGTGGGGTGTGGAGGTCCCGGCGGGCTTGAGGTCGCGCATCCCCGCGCCGCCGCCAGCATTTAGGCGCCTAGATCCTCTCTGGCCAATGGCCAGGAGCCGATCAACACCACCCCTCGCTAAAAGCAAAATCCCGCTATTGGCACTAAAAGTGCCAATAGCGGCCCCCGCTGGCCCGCGGCGGTGAAGAGGAGCGCGAAGGCCAATTGGCTTTTGGCGACACCCGCGAGGTGTTTCGCGACGCTGAAGACGTCGGTTTGAAGCAGGGGGGTCCGTTTGCCGGCCCGCACCCAACACGCCCCGAGGAATTTGCGACGTCGCAACTTTCTACACAACACCCCATTTTCAAAGTCATTATTCCCCTCCGAACCCAGACCAGCCCCCCACCCGCAGCGTCAGCGATCCTGGCCCCGCAGGGGTGGCGGCGCGGCGGAGCGTCGCCACCGCCGGGAGCTGATCGCCTCGATGCCCGACCACGCCCCCATCGACCGGCGGCCGGAGCGCGACGGGCCGGCGCTGACCCTGGCGTGAACCCGACCAGCCCCCGTCGCCGGCCCGGGACGCCCAAACCCTTGCCGCAACCGCTGCCCGAACTGGCAAACTGAACCCCACCAGGCTACCGAAGCACTTACCAAGCCTGAGGATCCTGTCTGGCTGCCAAAAAAGTCGACGCTGCACGGACCGCCGGACGAGCTGTTCCCGCCGGACGTCGATGAAGCTGGGCTGCCTGTAGAACTCGATGCCGTCGACGAGGACCCCGGCGAGCCGTTCTTTGACGAGCTGCCCGCCGACGACTGGGCCGCGTAGCTGGGAGACCTGAGGGTCTGCTGGCTGGCGTAGCCTTGTGCGGATCGGGCAGATCAGCTTTAACTGACGTGAAATTAAGCGGTTGGCGGGGGTGATCGGCTGGCGTAGGCTGGCCGCTGACGGCTGGGATGGTCTTGGTCGGGGGCAGCATGGCGCTGGCGGGGTGGACCGATGGGCGGCTCGGGCGTTTGCGTGAACTGTTCGGAGATTTCCCCTGTCGCTGTCGCGTGTTGCCTGGTGATCACTGCGGGGGGCCGGCCTTCCTGTCAGGCGGCTACGGCGCACACAAGTTCGAGAGACACTGCTGGTCAACGCAAGTCAGCAAACTGTGGCAGGGCATCTTGCCTGAGCAGACATCGCCGGTGAGCCCTTGCGCTCGGCAGATGGAATCTACGCACTCTAGTCCGGGCGCGCAGCCATCGTGCAGATCCAACGCTGGAGAGCAACTCTCACCAACCTGTGGCGCTGCAGCACACTTCAGTTTTACCGGATTACAGGTCCACGGGAATTGGCAGCCGCGCAATCGCCCTTTGGTGGGTTCCGCCTGTTGGCACGGTTGGCCGAACACGGGCAAGGGCGCGCACAACTTGGGTTCTTTGCCTGCACTGCGACATTCGTCGTCGACCGAGGCGCACTGCCAGGAGCTGCCGCATGCCTCGCCCCGCTTGACTTCCGGCAAACAGGCCGCAGCACCGCTGCTGCTTCCCGCGGCACAGACCGTGCCGAGGACACATTCGCGGATCGAACCGCGCAGCGTCAAGTCGGTGATCGTGCACTTCTCGCCGAGCTTTCGCAGGGGATGGCACAGGCCGTCTGGCCAGCACCATGCACCCTCTGCGCACCGGCGCAATTTTTCGTCCGGGTTGCAGGGCTCGCCGACTGCAATGGGCCCGAACTGGCAGTAGGGATCCTTTGGCGCACCCACACAGGAAGCCCAATCAGAGTCCGCGTCGGGACGCACGCACCACCCGTCGCCGCTGATCGACGCGTACCAGTCGAACCCAAACAATTTGCATTGCCAAGGTGCCAACGAATCGCACTTACATGTGCACAATGCACCAGAACACTCTTGGGCAATGGTGCAGGGCGCACTGTCTGGGGCCAGACCTCTAAAAAGCGCTGCGCACTCAGTGCGGTTGGTGAAATGAACGCCGTCGCAACTCTGGGTCAACAGCGCGGCACATGACGCGGCAGCGGTCGGTTCGTATGCCATGGGCACGGCAGCATCGTCGGACCCCGTTAGTGATGAGCGGATCTGGGCCGGAGATTTGGTACTCAGCGCTTCAGCCATGCACAGTCGAATGGAGGCTGAAGCATTGACAAATGAATTGCAGGCGCTGCGAACACAGAACGCGGAGAGCCCAATACGATCAACCGGATCGAGCGCAGTCGGCGTGCGCTCGCATTCGGGCATCGCGACCGAACACGGGGTGGCGGCCGATGGCATAGCTGCGACATCAAGGATGTCGGGCGCCTCAGCGGCGTCAACGTGCCCGTCGGTGCCAGAGGCGGTTTCCGCGATCACGCCTCTGAACGTGTCGCCAATGCCCGTCGACTGGGGGGCCGGCGTGCCTTTTTCGCAAGCGCCCGTCACGAACAACCCGAAAAGCACTGCCCAAACGTCGGAACGCCTAGACATAGGCCGCACAGCCTGCGAATGGAAACGCGGAAGAGACAGCCTTGAGCGCTGCAGCAAGATTTTTTGCACCGGAACTGCCGGGCCCGCCGCCGAGCTGAGCAATTGCGTTATGGCAATTAACCATTGGGAAAGTCTGACTCAGCTTCGCAGGCGTCGCCCCGCTAGCCGAAAGAGTCGTGCATCCTCTAAGCACCATCAGCGAAAGCACATTCTTCAGACGAACCCATACATCACCAATGGCGCTGCCGTTTGAAATGGCGAATTCCGGGAATTTCGAGTTGTACAGGCCCAAGATATTTTGGACAACTTCTGCATCTAGCCCAATAAAACTGGCGTCCGGCGTTTCGGCCCAAGCACATACCTCCAGCTTGGGCAAGTAGCTCTTGAGGAATGCAAGGAGATTTCCTGTGCTATCGAGGCTGAGATCTTTCCAAAGCTCCTTGACAAGACAACTATTCTGAAGTGCCTTTTCGAATGGCTGTGGCGGTTGCTGATAGCCCGTAACGGTCCCAAACACAATATACAGGCAAGCGCCGTCGCTCAAATTGCCACAGAACTCCGAAAGCATCTGCTTCAACGTCCACTTCTCGTTCTGCTCCAAGCAGCGCTTCGCCAGGTGCAACAAATAGGCACCTTGCTCATTGGTCAGACTCGCTTGCCACGCTGCACACTGTGCGGCCAATTCCGCAGTAAACGCCTGCTTCAGAATTCCCTGAAGTTTCTGGAACTCGGCAAGCAACTGATTGCAGTTGAACTTGGTCAGATTGGGTCCGATCTGAGCGTCCAACAATGCAATGACAGTGTTCTCGGCCTTCCAGAACGGGTTGCGAAAAGCATTGCCTTCCTTGTCCTGCGCGTTGAAGTCCGCGAAGCCCGGCGGGAAATAATTTTCGAACGGATTCGTGGCGTTGGCGATCGCGGCATCAGTCTTCGACTGCTCCTCGTCATACGGCAGCGGAGGCGGCCACCATCCCACTCCTGAACCGCTCCCACCGGGCCCGCGCAGAAAATTGTAGAGCGGCCCCGCAGGACTGCTGGCCACGCCCGTAGTTCCCGAAAGTCCCTCTGGCGCGAGCGAACCTCCATTTTGCACGCCGCCAGGTGCGATGTTCGCTGGCCCCATTTGCACAACGGTTGGCAATAAGCTATCGCCTTCCTCATCGGCCACAAGCACTGAAAAACTCGTGCTGCCGTAGGGATCCGCCGTCAAGGCCGGCGACCGCGAGTCGCTGCGCATCGTGGCCACCTACGGAATGAGCGTGAGAATGAGGCGCGTTACGGTAGGCGTTGTGCCGCCGGCAACGTAGTAGACAGTGGAAAACAAGTCAGGCGCATCGACTACAAACGAAATTGTGGTGCTGGCCTCTGCGGCGCTGACGTTTACCCGCGACATCATGTCGAGATAGAGGTTGGTCTCAGTCGGTCCCGTAGCGAGGACCAAACCAAAATTCGTGCCGATGGCCGTCGCAAACCCCATTTCGACGCGCACTCTGCTCGCGCCCGCGGTGCGGATTGTTTTGGCACCGGTGACGATGAGCGGGATAGTCGCACCAATAAGTGTCCCGGAAGCCGGCTCCAGGCTCACCGAAACAACCTGGGCTGGACCAATCACTGCCTCGGCCGACAAGGTGACGCTGCCCACCGCGCTACCGGCGCCCGTGACTTCAATGCCGATTTGGAAAAACGGCGTGTGCTCGATAGGTAACCCGATATATTGAAAGGAGGCCGCGCCCAAGCTACTGATTGGACTCGTCAACCCGTCGATGAAGCCGCTGAGTACAGGCGATGTTTGCGGACTTGCTTCGAACCATGTCCCGCCGTCGAACGAATAACGGCCCCGAAAGCGAATCGAAGCGTTGTCGAGGGTCAGAATGAGCAGCCGGATGTTGATCGCGGCCTGTTCGTAGCTCACGCTTGGCGACCAGTAGGTCTTTGCGCCGCCGTCTTGGGCCGAGCGAAGTTGTTGATTACGAACAAGAGGAAGGTTTAGCCGACTACCACACGACATTAGGCACCTCGGTGCTACACGGCCACCAGCAGAACGTTGTCAGCAGAACGTTGTCAGCGGAACGTCGCCAGCGGAACGTTGCCAGCAAACCGATGCTCGCACGAAATCTGTGCCTCGGTCAAGGTCTGGTTTTGCGCGGCCCAGACTTGATCGATAGTCGGCCCGAGCAACCTTGGCCGCCCTCCTCGCGCGTGCCAGGTTGGCGCAGCCAGCAATAGCCCAGTCTTCGGCCGTGGGATTGCCGATCCGGTCGAGCTTGGGCGATTGCTGGCACTGGTCCGCCGAGGTTCTCGGCATTTCGGGTTCCTGGTTGGACTGCGGTGACGCCAGTGCTCTTTCAGGAAGTCGGTCGCTGTAGTCTTGCCCAGGCACCGCAGGCGTGCGTGCCTATCCGGTTCCATGCGACGGCGAGAGGTCCAAGCCGTTGGTACAGGCTCCGCAGGGCGTCACGGATCCGTTCGGCCAGGTCGGCGCACGGCCGAGGACTGGCTTGGCCCGTGGCGCTGATGACCTGGACGTGACTTTTCCGGAGGTGCTGCAGCATGTTGTAGGCAATCATGCGCAGCACACCCAGCACCAGGATCGACTTGTTTTGAGTGC
>CAIXGW010000277.1 GCA_903919145.1 uncultured Myxococcales bacterium | reverse complement strand
TGGCGAAGGGGGCGGACAAGAGGTGGCAGAGTGCTGGGGCGATGGCCGGCGCGCTTTCAGATGTGACAGTGCCCGCGGCTGCTCCGGTGCCCGCTGTCGCTCGGGTAGCTGCGCCGGTATCGGTATCGCGGTTTGGCGGTGGTGCTCGCGCCGGCGCCGTCCTTGGGGTCGTGGTGTTGTTAGGGGCAGGCGGATGGGCGTTCACGGAGTCGGGTCGGCAAGGGGCTGGCGGTGAGTCTGGGGCTGGACGACTAGAGGTTCCGCCTGCTGGTGGCGGTGAGTCTGTGGCTGTACCACCACAGGTTCAACCTACTCCTAACAGTAAGTCTGCGGTTGCTGCGCCAGCGCCAGCTGTCGAGGGCTGGGTTCGGATTGAGCCAGGGACGTTTACGATGGGGTCGCCGGCTAGCGAGAAAGGTCGGTACGAGGACGAGAGGCAGCATAAAGTGACGATCACGCGGGGGTTTTGGCTGAAGCCGACGGAGGTGACGCAGGGGGAGTGGACTGCGGTCATGGGGAGCAACCCTTCGAACTACACCGCTTGCGGATCGACCTGTCCTGTGGAGCAGGTGAGCTGGAACGACGCGGTTGCGTACTGCAACAAGTTGAGCGAGCGAGAGAATCTGCAGCAGTGCTACGTTGGCGAGCGGTTTGTTGGCCTTGGCTGCACTGGCTATCGGCTCCCGACCGAGGCCGAGTGGGAGTATGCGGCACGGGCCGGGACGACGGGGGCTCGGCATGGGGAAGTTGGCGCTGTCGCTTGGTACGGCGGAAACTCGAACTCAACGACGCATCCAGTCGGGCAGAAGCAGGCGAATGCGTGGGGTCTATACGACATGCTGGGAAATGTTTGGGAGTGGACGAACGACTGGAAAGGGGATTACCCTAGCAGTGCAACGGATCCGGTTGGACCGGATTCGGGCCAGAACCGCGTCATCCGCGGCGGCTGGTGGGACTACGATGCCGCCTACGTTCGCTCCGGGGCTCGCGACGACGACGAGCCCGGCGACCGCTCTGGCCTCATCGGCTTCCGCCCCGCCAGATCGGTCCCTTGAGCCCCTTAATCCCTTGACCCTTGATCGCCAGAGAAGAAGAGCCAATGACTGCCAACAGCCCCAGCTCACAACCACTGGCGGAGCCTTGTGCGGATCGGGCAGATCAGCTTGAACTGACGTGAAATTTGGCGATTGACGGCGGGGATCGGCTGGCGTAGGCTGGCCGCTGACGGCTGGGATGGTCTTGGTCGGGGGCGGCATGGCGCTGGCGGGGTGGTTCAATGGACGGGTACCCGGTTTGCGGACCCTATGCATGGAGACAGGATGGAGGGCCGTTTGGGATTGTCGGACGAGTCTGCGATCACCGCATAGACCAGTCCTGTGATAATCATCTGCAGATACAACAGCATGACGGCCGACACGGCGAATCCGCATAATCTGCCGATAGAGGGCACCTTTGTCTCCGTGATCACCTGGATGACAATGTCCGCGAACGACATGCAGAAGGTGAGAAACTGGGCGTCCTTGAATGACGCGGTGAGCGCCTCCGTGGACGTTCCCCAGCTGATCGACGAATACAGACCAGCACACGCGACGGCGACCATCGACAGACGAGCGACCACCCGTTCTGACACGTGCCGCATCTCCGACAAAATGACTGTCACGTCACACATGCAGACCTGCCAGGCAAACACGAACACGAACAACAACACCAGACGCCCTTGATGGGCAGCCTTGTCGCTGACGAGCTGGACGTGCCTCTGCAACAAGGTGTTATCGTCCAGTGAAACAGTGTGCTGTTCCACCATGTTGCGACTGGGCTGTCTACTGTCTGGATCGTGACTGTCGCCGTCGCCGAGGTGGACGGCAGCGGCAAGCTGCGTGCGCGGTTCGTGTATGCCACCTTGGGGCATAGCCCCGATGCGGTGGTGACGTTTGCGGCGAGTGGCGCGATCAGCGGGGTGTACTTGCTGGTGCATGATGCTGTGGGTAGTCCGGTGCTTACCGTAAGTGCCGACGGTGGAACGGCGGTGGAGGTGGTCGATTACGACGCCTGGGGCGTCGCCGCAGTCGCGGCGGGGGGAAGCAGCGTGCATCCCTTCGGTTTTGCTTCTGGACTGGTGGCAACGGGATCGCCGGGCCGAGTGCGCGGCATCCCAACCTCATCCGCGTTACCCACGGGGAAGCCTTTCCGCCAAACAGCCCTATCTACAACCCGGGCCTGATGCTGGAAGGAGCGAGCGCCAAGGCCTTTGCTTGGGCGCTGCAGGCCCTGCTCGACGGCGCGGTACAACTGTCGCCTGACGCTCAACTGGTCGTGCCAAC
>CAIXGW010000276.1 GCA_903919145.1 uncultured Myxococcales bacterium | reverse complement strand
GAACTGAGGGTCGTAGACACGGATAGGCTGCTGCATCGCCGGCCTCTAGACTCAGGGCGAACTTGCCCTGGTATAGAAGTCATCGGGGGCTGCGTGAGAAAACCGCGGGTGGCAGGGCGTCGCGAACCAAAAAAGTTGGCTTGCAGGCACGGTGGTCCAGCTGGCCAGGGCACACGTGAAGAAAAATCGCAGTCCTTGCCGTCAGATAACATAGCCTTGGGTACCAAAGATTGCACCTCAGCCAAACAGACGCGCCGTGATCACGCGTCAGGCGTGCGTCTCGTTGATAGCACGGCCAAGGCGCTGCTCGCGATACCATGCAATTGTCCTGGCGAGACCGTCTTCTAGGTCCACGCGCGGCTCGAAGCCGAGCAACTGACGAGCTTTGCCGATGTCGGGTACCCGCAACTCCACGTCAGCAAAGTTCCACGGCACATGGCGAATGGGGCTTTGCGAGCTAGCAAGGCGCACAATGTCGCGGGCGAGTTGCCAGATCGTCACAGTAGACCGCGGGTTGCCAATGTTGAAGGACTGGCCGATGGCCTCTGGACGGGTCAGCACCAGCAACATGCCGTCGATAATGTCGTCGATGTAGCACCACGAGCGGATCTGGCTGCCGTCGTTGTGAATGGTCAGAGACTCGCCCACCAGCGCGTTGCGCACAAAGTGATGGATGGCGCCCGTGCCCACCTGCCGCGGCCCGTAAATGTTGAAGGGACGGATCGACACGGTAGGCAGGCCAAATTGCTTGTGATAGTTGGCCGCCAGGTGTTCTGTCGCCAGCTTGGCCACGGCGTAGGTCCAACGCGCTTCGCCAACGGCTCCCAGCGCTGTGGCGTCACTTTCCGCCACGTTGAAGGCGTAGCGGCCAAATACCTCCGACGTCGAGAAGTCCACGACCCGCCGGACGTCTTGGCCGGATTCGCGCATCTCTTGGGCTACTTCCAGCACATTCATGGTACCGTGCAAACTGACCTGCATGGTCAGCACCGGCATCTTCATGACGGTGTCGACTCCCGCTATGCTGGCCATGTGGATGATGTAGTGAGCTCCAGAGAGGGCGGCGGCAAGGGCTGGCTTGTCTCGTACATCCAGCTTGACCAGCCGCACATTGGCGCGCTGCAGCAGGTCGGTGCCCACCGTGGCGTCGTGGTGCAGGTTGTCCAGCAGGTGCACCTGAATGGTCGGGTCGCGGCTGAGCCGCTCGGCCAGTTGAGAGCCGATAAAGCCCGCGCCGCCGGTTATGGCGACCGTCGTGGCCCGCAAAGCGGATAGCAGGTGGTCCATGGTGCTCCAAGGGGAATGGTTGGCGGCAAGTTCACACGGCGCCAGCGCCACGCAGCGTAACGGGCCAGCTATGGACTGGCAACCGCTGTGTCTCCAGCGACCCTCAGCCTCGCCCCCAATGGCTGGCAGCAATCACCGCATCGCGCTGCCACTTGGAGCCGCCCTGCGCCTCGAACTCCACCAGCAGGCGCAGCAACTGCCCAACCTGCTTGGCTGTTTTTGTCAGCGACTCGCCCAGCGCCGCGCCATCGTGGACAGCGGCATGCTGCAGCCACAGTCCGGCGCAGCAGCTTGCCAACGCCCGGTGGCGCAGGGCCGCCCGCTGCACCACTGACAAATCTGCCGGCGCCAGCCAGGCCTGCCAGTGCGTGCGCATCACGGCGCGGTGTTCGGGCCCTGTGTCGCGCAAGCGCCCAAGCCCCTCTGTCACCGGGTGAACCTGCGCCTGAGTCCAGGGCGTCAGCAACGCCCCCAGTTCAGGCCGGTGCGCCAGATCCTGCCCGACACCAGCCACCTGCGGGTCAAGTGGCGTGCGCAAGGCATCGGCCAGCCACTGCATCAGCGGCTGCTGCGGATCCGCGAGTCGCTGCCACCAGCCCTGACGCCATGCCCTCACTTCCGCCATGGACCAGTCTGCGGAGCGCGACGCCGGCAGCCGGTCGCCCACCTTGCGGCTCGGCGGATAGCCCTCATGGGGGAGAGGCTGTGTCAAGTCAGCCCAAACAAAAGGGATCGGCCGATCAACGACCATCGATGCAGCGGTAGGGCAACACAGCGAGAAGCCGATCTCGCACCCTTCAGGCGTGTCCACCACCGAGCGAGGGAAGAGGCGGCACCCTACCGGCAGTGCCGCCAAGCCGCCCAGCTGATGAACGCGGCAGGCCCGCCCCTCCACATCAAGGAGCGTACACACGCCCTGGGGCTGAGCAAGCATCGGCGTGCCCAGCCGCGTGTGGACGGCGCTGCGCAGCAGCTCGGCCGCGGGGCCTCGAGCCAGCTGAAGGTCGCGCAATTCTTCTGGGCGCAGCGTGGCTTTCCAGGGGATCTGGCAGCATGCCATGGACCGCTGACACTGGTAGGCCGCCAGTACCTCTGGAACCCGCGCAATCATGTTGGCCCTAGACGGGGCTCCACAGCGACCTGCAGCTCATAGCCAGCGGCGTAGACGGCCAAGGCCACCGCCCTCTGCCGTTGCTCGCGGCTGAGCTGGGCAGACAGAGCCTTCTCCAGTGCCTTGGCTACGGCCGGGTCCGTCAAGGCGGCAGCATGGCGTGCGGATTCTTCAGGGTCTGCGCCAATTTGTCCTGTGTGCAATTGGCCATCGGCCGTCACTGCCAGGCCCGCTTCGGCCGCCAGCTCGCACGCAGCGCGGACATACCGCCCCAAGCCCTCAGAGCCCTGCAGCCCGAGCAGACTGGCTTGCGCGCGCACAGAGTTGGGCAACCACTGAAAAAGATCCATAGCTTGCTCTTGAGTGAGTGCGATGGCCGCCATGACAGTCCTCCTGCGCCTGGACCCGAGCCCCGGCGCGACGATTGTGCGGGGCGGCGAGGCCACATTCAACTGCCCCGGCGTTGGCTTGGCCAAAGCGCTTCTGCCCTTGACCTCTCTGGCACTTGTGCCGACCATGCATGCCAAGCGCCGGTGCGCGCTGTTGGCTCCACCTTGCAAAGCACAGTCCAAGCCCGAGCCGCTGCCGATGCTCTGCGCTGGGCACGAGCATTGCTTAGCCGATACGCAGCCTTGCATGAGGTAGGCGGCCTGCACAGCGGTGGTGTGCTGCCTGTGGAATTGCAGCGCTGGCTACGCGGCGATGGTCCAGCTGAGGAGAGAGTCTCGCGCAGCCGCGCAGCCCACGCCGAGCTGGCCGCCCTGCGCACCTGCTGCAACAACTGGAGTCTCCCGGTCGAACCCAATGCAGAAAGCCAAGGCAATCGGCGGTGGCAGCGCCTGATAGGCCAAGTAGCCACTTGCGATGCTGAGCGCGATCTGCTGGTTCTGCTGGCCGCCATTGACCTGAGCCCGCGCACGGCGGCAACGGTGCGCCTGCTGTCCGGCTGGTCCGATGCGGCGGGGCTCGAGCGATCCTTTGCCCAGGCTGTACTTGATCCGCAAGAACAAAACCCGGAGGTGGCAGCCGAAATCCTGCGCTCGGACCACCCCCTGGCTCAGCGCGGGGTCCTGCGCGGGCTAGACGACGGCCCTGAGCACCGCGTGCAGTTCCTCGACCTTGCTCCGGCCGTCCTGACTTGGCTAGCCCACGGGCCAGACGCGGCGTGCCGCGGCCGCGACCATCTCAAGTGGTTCGACCCTCACCGCCAGGCCGAAACCGAGGGCCCGCTGCTGGCACACCCCCTTCTCCAAGACGATGTCGCCAAAGCGATGGCCCTGCTCGATCGCGGTACAGAGCCGGCGCAAAACAGCACCCAAGGCAATGTTATCTCAGCTCCGCGCCTAAGGATTCGCACATCCACCCCGGACGACGCCCTTCTGCTCGCCCGCGGCGTGGCCGCCAAGCGCAGCGCCGGCCTGGTCACCGTCGACGCCATGAGTGCGATGCGCCGACAGCCCGGTGAGCCGGCCTGGCTCGACGGCGAGGCTCTGATCGGGGTGCTGCGCGACGGAGCGCTGCTGGCGGTGCTGCAGGACGCAGTGCTGCTGGTGCGCGGGCTGGGCGGCGATGACGGCAGCCGGGCGCTTGACCTGACCACGGCGGTGCGGCTGCTGCAGCCCCTGCCACTGCCCGTGTTGATCGAGGATTCCTCTGTTGCGGATGTGACGTCAGTCGCTACCGGCCTGGGGCGCGAGCTCGGCGCGGCTGCGGTGGACTCCACCTTTCCCGACCGGGTGCAGCGCCTGGACCTGTGGACGGCCTTGCTGGCCCCGGCAGAGCAACTGGAGCAGGCGAAGCTGCTGCGCTTGGCGGCTTTCCCTTTGACGCCTGCGCAGATAGGTGGCGTGTGCCAAGAGCGGCGCCGCAGCGAGGGCGGTCTTAGCGACGTCGAGGCGACCGCCGAGGCTTGCCGAGTCCGGGTGGGCCACCGCGTGGGCGAAGTCGCACAGCGCGTGACCCAGACGGCCAAGTGGGATCAGGTGGTCCTTCCCGACCCGGTCCTGACCGTGGTCAAAGAGATGGTGGCTTTTGCCAAGCACGGCGAAAAAGTCCTCATTGACTGGGGCTTTGCCGCCCGCTATCACTACGGCCTGGGCTTGACCGCGCTATTCTCTGGGCCACCGGGCACCGGCAAGACCATGCTGGCCGGGCTAATTGCCCGCGAGCTGGGCCTGGACCTGTTCCGGATCGACCTGTCGCGGGTGCTCAGCAAGTACATCGGCGAGACAGAGCAGCGCTTGGGCCGGCTGTTTGAGGAAGGCAAGCGCGGTGGCGTGGCCCTGCTGTTTGACGAGGCCGACTCGCTGTTTGCCCGCCGCACCGAGGTCAAGTCCAGCGTGGACCGCTACGCCAACCTCGAAGTGAACTTCTTGCTGCAGAAGATGGAGGAGTACAGCGGCGTGGTGATTCTGACCACCAACTTCGCCGACAGCATTGACGAAGCCTTCAAGCGCCGCATCCGCTTCCACGCCCAGTTCCCCATGCCCAACCAAGACGAGCGCGAGCTGCTGTGGAGCGCGATGCTGCCGCCCAAAGCGCCGGTGGAAGAAGATCTGCCCTTTGACCTGCTGGCCAAAGCCTATGAGTTCAGTGGCGGCGAGATCAAGAATGCCGTCTTGCGCGCGGCCTTCTATGCTGCGGTCGCCGATTCGCCGCTGACCTTGGAGCTGTTGGACCGCGCCGCTCAGGCAGAGTGCCAGGAGCGCGGACGGTTGGTGTTGCGCACGGCCACTAGCCTGCAGTGGTAGCCCCTTGCCGTTGGCTGAGGTGAATTGGTGAGCCTGCCCATGATGTTGCCCCAATGGCTGGCGGCGCGCCACGGCGGTCAACCGGGGCAGTGGCAGACTTGGCTGCGCCAGCACGCGCTGCCCGCTCACCTGGCCGAGGCCCAGCTTTCGCCCAGCCAGCGCCAGCAAGTCGCCACGGCGCTGCAGCGGCACCGGCCGGCGTTTGCCCCGCCGCGCTCTCCGGCGCTGCCCGCCCCACCGGCCTTGGCCAATTCCAGCAGCGATCCCAAAGACTTGTCGCAGTGGGCCCGCATGAGTGTGCTGCGCTGGGTCGAGTCTCACCAGCCCTGGGCGCTGGCAGAGAGCACGGACCAAGCCTTGGCCCTGCGCCGCGATGTCAGCGATCGCTGGCTGGCCTCTGGCGATGACCGGCCGCCGCAGGCGGTGCCGTGGCCGCGCCTGGACCCTGAGCTCGAACAACTTCGCACAGACCCTGCAGTTTTTGGCCTGCCCGACGCCAGCCTGCGGGTGTGGGCGCTGCTGCTGATGCTGACCCGCCACCGGCCACTGGCGCAGACCGTCCAGCGCTTGGCCCCTTGCGAGGTGCCGCGGGCGGTGGCGCTGGGTACCGCGGTGGCGATCGCCTGCCCAGATTCCTTTGGCGTGCCACCGCTTGTAGAGGGGCGGGTCGAGCGGCTGCCCGGGCGGCGCGGCGATCTGGTGCGGGCCAGCCAGGAGCGGCCGCGCTCTACCGCCAAGCGGGTGGTGGCGGAGCTGGAGCCGGCGGCGCAGTCGGCGGGCCTGCTGCAGCGGGTGCCTCCCCTACCTGCCCAGCGAATTCCGCTGATTTTGTCAGCAGCTACCCAGGACACCCTCAACGACCTCCTGCTGCGCTGGCAGCACCGGCGGGTCGTGCAGGCGGCGGGCGGATCGGGCGGTGTCATCGCCCTGCTGGCGGGGCAGGCGGGGCATGGCCGGCGCACCGCGGGGCGGCAGGTCGCAGAGAGCCTGGGTATGGAATTGTACAAGGTTCAAGCAGCCCTGCTGTCTTCGCGCTGGATCGGCGAGACAGAGGCGCGCATCACCCAGATGTTCGCGGCGGCAGCGCGGCGCGGCGCGGCCCTGCTGGTCGAAGATGCCCAGGACCTGGTGACCAAGCACGTAGAGCTGACCAGCGCCAACGACCGCTACAGCAACAGCGTGCGCAACCACTTGCTCCAGCAAATCGAGAGTTTTGAGGGTCTGGTGCTGCTGGTCGCCGGCGGGCCTCACCAGTTTGACAGCGCCATGCAGCGGCGCATCCACCTCACCGCCCGCTTCGACGCGCCCGACCGCAGCCAGCGCGCCGCCATCCTGCTGGCCGCTTGGCGGTGGCTGATGCAGCGGGCCCCGCGCCTGCGTCCGCGCCACGAGCCAGAGATGCAGGTCCTGGCGTCGGTCGATGCGGTACCGCAACAGCTGGTCCAGGCGGTGCTCGAAGCTGGCATGCAGGCCAGTTTTGCGGCGGGCGTGGTGGACGATGGCGCCATCCAGGCCGCCCTGGTTCGGCAGCTGCGCCGCAGCGCCAGTGTGACCCAAAGTGCCGTGCCCGGGGACGCCTCCGACTTGGCGCTGCATCGCTAGATTGGCTTGATTTATCTAGTTTTTATGGTCTCTGTCTTGTTCTGCTCTGTGGTGTTCTGCTGTGTGGTGTTCTGCTGTGTGGTGTTCTGCTCTGTGGTGTTCTGCTCTGTGGTGTTCTGCTGTGTCTTGTTCTGCTGGGACAAGCTAGCTGGCGTGCTGAGCCACCCACAGCGAGGCATAGATGCCGTTGAGCGCAAGCAGTTCCGCATGGGTGCCGCGCTCGGCCACTGTGCCGCGCTGCGGGCCCGCCGGGTCGGCCAGCACCAGGATCTGGTCGGCGCGCGCCAGGGCAGACAGCCGGTGAGACGCGATCACCGCCGAGGTGCCGCTGCCAAGAACCTGCGCCCGCAGCACATCTAGCAGGCGCTCCTCGGTGTCATGGTCCACGGCCGACAGCACGTCGTCCAGCACCAGCAAGCGAAAGCCGCGGTACAGCGCGCGGGCGATCTGCAGCCGCTGTCGCTGCCCCCCAGACAGAGTCAGGCCCTTCTCGCCAATGACCGTCTCCAACCCCTCTGGCATTCTGGCGATCTCGCCGTCCAGCTGAGCCTTCTGCGCCGCCAGCTGCACGCGCGGGCCATCGATCTGGTCCACGGCGTCGACAAAGGCAATGTTCTCGCGGATCGACCGGGAAAACAGCACCGGCTCTTGCGGTACCACTGCCACCGCGCGGCGCAACTCGCCCTCTTGGACCTCAAGCAAGTCCACACCATCCAAGGAAATCGTGCCCTTGGGCGCTGCCACCAGCCGCCCCAGCAACGCCACCAGCGTCGACTTCCCCGATCCAACCGGCCCGCACACCCCCAGCACCTGGCCTGGCAGCACCTCAAAGCTCAGCTCGCGCAGCACCGGTGCCGGGCCCTCGGGCCCCTGCGGCACGTCGGGATGCTGCCACGTCAGCCCACTGACCCGCAGGTGCAGCCCGCCTTGGCGCTGTGGCAGCGGCAGGTGACCCTGGGGTAGGTCGCTGGGCAGGCTGGCGATTTCCCACACCCGCCGCAGCGACACCGCACCGCGCTGCAGCACGCCAATGACCCAGCCGCTCGACGCCAGCGCCCCCACCAGCACGCCGATGTAAGACGCGTAGGCCGCCAGATCGCCCACGGTCATCTGGCCTTGGACCACGTGCCGCCCGCCAATGAACAACAGCAGAAAAATGCAAAGGTTGCCCACCACCGCCACCACCGGCATCAAGAAGGTGCGCACCGCCGACTGCCGCAGGTTGAGCTGGGTGTACTTGTCATTGGCTTGGTCAAACCGCTGCAAGAAGGCATCTTCGGCCACCGCGCCCTGCACCACCGCGATACCTTTGTAGGTCTCCAGCACGGTGCCAGACAGCTCGCCTAGCGCCACCGTGCTCTGCCTCATCATCCCCATGGCCCAGCGCACCCCGCCGCGCAGCAGCAGCACCGCCAACACCAGCGGCACCACGCAGCAAAGGGTCAGCCACGCATCGGTGCGCAGCATCTGCACGGCAGCCAGACTCGCCGCCAGCAGGATGTTGAGCACCATGATCACAGAAAATCCCACTAAAGCACGCACATAAGTCGCATCATCGCTGGCCCGCGCCATCAAGTCGCCCAGCGATCGGCCGCGAAACCACGCCGGGCTCATGGCCAGCAGCCGGCTCAGCATCTGGTTGCGCAGGCGGAACTCAATGGTCCTGCCGGGATTGAAGAACAGGATCCGCGACCCCGTCCGCACAAAGATCACCGCCACGGCACACACCGCAATCCAGCGCGCGTGGGCGTGGACGACCTCGGCGCTGCGGCCCCCGGCCAGCTCGTCAAAAACCTCTTTCTGCAAGCGCGGAATCTCGACCGTCAGCCAATTGGTGGCGACCAGCAGCAACAGCCCCACGGCGTAGATCGGCGCATAGCGCCAGGCAAACAAGCGCAGGAACTGGCCAAACATCTGCGCATCTGAGTGCACGGCGGCGGCGACTGTGGCACCCTGGGCGGGCGAAGAGGGCGAAGCGGCGGCTGGCAAGGCATTCTCGCGGTGCACCCAAAGGCAAGGTGCGCAGCGGCGCAGCATAGCCGCAGTGGCGGTCAAGATCGATCCCGCTCGCCCGGCTGCGGCTTCTTCTTTGGGGAATCCAAATGGTTCAGGCCTTCACTCCCGGTCGCTCTGCCTCGCCGCTGGCGCCAGCAGCTGCCACCCGCCTGGCCGACCCGCGGGCCATCCAGGCTCTGCAGACTCTGCTGGACCAACCCGGTAGCCAGCGCCTGGCGGTCGTAGGCTCCAGCAAGAACGCCGGAAAGACCACCACGCTCAATGCCTTGCTGGCGGTCTGTGCTGCCCGCGGCGAGATCGCAGGCCTGGTCTCCCTGGGCCGCGACGGCGAAGCTTTTGACGCTTGGCTCGACTTCCCCAAGCCGCAGGTCCGCGTAGAGAAGGGCACTTTGCTGGTCACCGCCGCCTCGGCAGCCGGGCGCGCCGGGCGCCTCCTGGACACCCTGCTGACGCTGGAGTCCACCAGTGCCCTGGGGGCCAACGTGCTGGCGCGGGCGCGGGCGCCGGGCGGCGTCGAGCTGTGCGGGGTGCCCCACCGCAGCGCTGTGGTAGAGGCCGTGCAAGCGCTGCAGGCGTGCGGGGCACAGCGGGTGCTGGTCGATGGTGCCTACCACCGCCAGGCCGCGGTGCACCCAAAGGTGGCCGATGCGGTGGTGGTGGCAGTCGGCGCGCTGCTGGGAGACGATCCGGCCCTGGCGGCCCAGGCGGCGTGGCCAACGCTGTGGGCCCTGTCGCGCCCAACTTGGGATGGCGCCGCTGCCGCCGTGGCGTGGACCGGCGGCTTGACGGACGCCAGCTTGCCGGCGGTGTGGGCCCAGACGGCGGCGCTGGCCAGCCAAGCCGGAGCCCAGCCGCTCTTGCTGGCCGCTGACCCCAGCCGGCTGCTGATCAGCGAGTGCGGGATCGCCCAGCTGCAAGCGCGCGGCGTGCAAGTGGCAGTGCGCCACCCAGTGCCGCTGCTGGCCGTGACCACCAATCCGCTGCGCCCCGGCGGCAGCGACGCCGACCCCCTGCAGTGGCTCGACGCCGTGGCCCGGCTGCTGAGCGACCGCGGCCTGGCGGCGGTCCCCGTCCTAGACGTCGTGACTGGCGAACGGCGCCAATTCGCTGGTTGACCTCCCCATCGCCACCCGCTACCGCCCGTGCCGAGGCCCCTTATGAGCGATCCAACCTCGCCCCCTTTGCCGCCCACAGCGCCAGTTCAGACCTTGCTGCGGCTGCTGCCGGCGGTCGGGCTGCTGGCCGAAGACGCCATGCTGGCGCAGCTGCCGGCCCCGCCCCTCAAAGCGCTGCTGGCCAAAGAGGCGGTCGCGGCCACCCGCAGCGAGATCCTCAGCGGCCAGCTGGTGGATCCTCAGCAGGTTGGCCGCCACTGCCGCGCTGAGCTGGCGCAGCGGCTGCAGGTCCTGGCCGAGCCGTCGCTGCGAGCTGTCCTTAATGGTCTTGGGGTGCTGCTGCACACCAACGCCGGCCGCGCACCGCTGCCTTGGGCGGCCCTGCAGGCGGCAGAGGAGGCGACCTGCGGCTACAATTCGCTCGAGCTTCAGCTCGCCAGCGGCAAGCGCGGCTCCCGCCAGGATCACTGCCGCCCGCTGCTGCGCTGGCTGACCGGCGCCCCAGACGCTCTTGTGGTCAACAACGGCGCGGCGGCGGTGCTGCTGGCGCTCAAGGCCGTGGCGGCGGGCCGACCGGTGGTGGTATCGCGCGGAGAATTGGTAGAGATCGGCGGCGGTTTTCGCATCCCCGACGTCATGGCCGCCTCGGGTGCGCAGCTGTGCGAAGTCGGCACCACCAACCGCACCCATCTGCGCGACTATGAAAGAGAGCTGGCGCGCCTGGCCCAGGCCGGCACCCCGGCGGCGGCGGTGCTGCAGGTCCACCGCTCCAATTTCGCCATTGTGGGCTTTGAGGCCCATCCGCCGCTCGCGGAATTGGCTGCGCTGGCCAAGCGCTACGGTGCGGCGACCCTTGTCGATCTCGGCTCGGGCGCGTTGCAGCGGCTGCCCATTCGGCCCGCCGAGCTGCCAGACGGTTCCGCCAGCGAGCCAGAGCCGACCCTGACAGAGGTGCTGCAGGCCGGAGCCGACGCAGTGACCTGCTCGGGAGACAAGCTGCTCGGCGGCCCGCAGGCCGGCATCATCCTTGGCCACCCTGGGCTGCTGGCCAAGATGACCAGCGATCCCTTGGCCCGGGCTCTGCGCTGCGGCAGCTTGGTCCTCAGCGCCCTAGAGCAGGTCCTGCGCCTGCACCTGCTGGGTCGCAGCGCAGAGCTGCCGGCGCTGCAGCAACTCCATGTCTCCGAGCAGGAAATCGAATTGCTGGCCCACCGCTGGGCAGAAGGGCTGCGCGAGCTGCTGCCCCAGGGCTTTGGCGTGGAGGTCGCCGTGGCGACGGCCCAGGTCGGCGGCGGTACCCATCCGCTGCTGATGCTGCCGTCGCGGGCCCTGGTGCTGACCTGCCGCGGCAAATCGGCCGAGCACATGGCTGATACGATGCGTCAATTTCGCGTGCCGGTGCTGGTGCGCCCACGCGGCGAGGCCGTGGTACTCGATGTGCGCTCGCTGCGCGCCGGTCAGGGTCGGCACAGCGACGCCCAGCTTGTCTCGCTTATTGCCCAGGCCTGTAGGGGCGCGTAGATCCTATCGCGCGGGTTGTGCGTCTATGCGTGCAGGTGCGGTTGGATTGCGAAGGGTATCATCCTGCGCTTATACTCCTCGATTGCCCTGTGGTACGTGAGGTCAAGATGTTGTTTTCGCGCCCTGTCCTAGCCAACGTCCTGAAAACCGGCTTGAGTGCGGCCCTGGCTGCAGCGCTGGTTCTGGCCCCCACCGCGGTGCTATCGGCGGTCGCTCCGGCTACAGGCTGGGCGCAGGACAAAGGCAAGCCCGCTGCAAAGAAGGGCAAATCCAAGGAGTACAGCTTCGAGGATGACGTGATTGAGACGCAGTACCTGCGCCCCGATACCGCCAACGTCGAGGGCCTGAACAAGAACAAGCGCGCCAGCCTGATCCGCATCCGCTTGAACTTCTTTGCCGAGCTCGTTCGCTCCGCCGAGGACCTGTAATGTCCAAGAAAAGCCGCAGCAGCTCCGCCCCGGGCGACAACGGCGGTCCTTTCGAGTCGGATGACGAAGGCGCGCCAAGCCAGTCAACCGTCGTCGATGGCGCCACGATGCGCCTGGATGGCAACAACCGGCCCGAGCCGGCCGCTACTGGCATGGCCACCAGTCAGCCCGATGGGACCATGGTCTCGCGCGTGGATGCCCCCAAGCCTGCTGCTTCTGCGCCGGCGCCCAGTGCGCCTGCCCCCAAGGGTCCAGCTGTGAAATCCCCAGCGCCTAAGCCAGCTTCTTCGCAGACCGCCGCAGCCGGGGCCAGCCAGTCCGGCGAGGCTGCCTATCCCAGCACCGGCGTGCTTGGCCTGGACATCGTGATGCGCTGGTCTGGCGAGATGCACAAGGCGCGGTTCTTTCCCACGCCGCAGCCGGTGACCATTGGCGAAGAAGGGCTGTTTCCGCTGCCCGACGACCTGATGGGCGGCAAGAAGCTGGACACGCTGGTGGTGCCCGACGCCAAGGACCAGTTCAGCCTGGTGCTTGCCAACCCCTCAATCCACGGCCAGATCATCATTGGGCCAGACGTATACGCCATCGCCGATGTCAAAGCCGGTCGGACCCCGCTGCCCAAAGACAAGGTGCCTCTCACCGCCAAGACCCACGTTTTCATAGAGTTTGGCGAGTTCACCTTTGTGCTTTCGCGCGGTGCGGTGCCGCCGCCGGCCAAGCCGAGCCTGTGGTCAGCTGAAGACTCATTGCTGATCATGATGTTTGGCGTGGCAGCCCTGCTGCTGCTGGGTCCCTTGGTCGCCAGCTTCGCCCTGACCGATCCCCGCGATCGCCGGGCCAAGACCTACGTCGAAGAGCTGGAAAAGCGCGTCGTCGAGATTCAGATCATCGAAGACAAGAAGGAAGAAGAGAAAAAGGAAGAAGAGAACGACAAGAAAGACGAAGAGAAGAAAGACGAGAAGCCGACCGCCCCCGTCGAGGCACCGGTGACCGTGCAGCAGATCAAGGTCGAGAAGGCCGCCGACGCCATCAAGAAGGAGCTCGACGCCGCCACCCCCGATGAGCGCGAGGCCAAGAAGCAAGAGATCGTGACCAAAGAGGTCGACAAAGCCACCCAGGCCGTCGATGCGGCGCTGGCCGGGCTGCCGTCGACCAAGCTGGCGGCGGACCTGGGCTCAGGCGCTGACGCGGCTGCGGAAGCCGGTGCGGCCGGCGCAGGTGCGGTGGTGCTGGACACCGGTGCTGGCCCCTCCGAGCCGGGCGGTCGGCGTGCTCCCGGTGTAGGTGGCGGCAATGACACGGGTAAGCAGGTGGCTACGGGCCTAGAGAAGCAGGACGCTGGCGGTGCCGGGCCCAAGCTCAACGCCGAGGTCAAGGCCAAGGACCAGAAGGTGATTCGCGTGGGCGGTGGCTCAGCCGGTGCGGAAGGCGAGCTGCCACCAGAAGTCATCAAGAAGGTACTGTCGGACAAGTCGGGCGCCGTCAAGGCCTGCTACCAGAAAGAGCTGCAGTCCAACCCGGATCTGGCTGGCTCGATCAAGGTCAAGTTCGTCATCAACCCGGCGGGCCAGGTGGTCGGCGTCAAGATAGAGAGCTCCAACATCGACAACTCCAAGGTAGAGGAGTGCATCACCACCCTCATCAAGTCGATGCGTTTCCCGCAGGCCAAGGGCGGCGGCATCACCACGGTCAACAAGACCTTTACGTTCAAGTCGAACTAGCCACCATGCCATCCCCAAGCGCGCCATCCCATCGGACGCACCGGCCCTGCATCCACCGCTCTCGCCGACTGGCCGCCGCGCTGATTCTGGCTGGCTTGGTCGCCTTGGGCAGCGGCTGCAACGAAGACAACAAGCGCTTTGTCGCCTTGTCCAACCAGGGCATTGAAGCGCTGGACCGCGAAGACTTTGACGGCGCCGAGGCGATCTTCAGCGACGCCGCCAAGCTGCAGCCCGACGACGCCGACGTGCGCTTCTACCTGGGCACCATCAAGCTGCACGCCGGCCAGTACAAGCAGGCGGCTGAGCACTTTCAGGCTTCGCTGCGCACCGATGGCGAGCGCCCAGAAGCCCACCTGAGCCTGGCCAAGGCTTGGTATGAACAGCACATGCCCAAAGAGGCGCTGGCGGCCCTGCAGAACCTGTTCAAGATCGACGCCGGGCATCCCCAGGGCCACCTGCTAGAGGCGCGCATCGCCCTGGCCCAGAAGGACCGCAAGGGCGCAGATACGGCCCTGCGGGCGGCCATCGCCGGCGATCCTGGCTTTGCCCCGGCTTATCAGATGCTGGCGCGCCTTTACACCGACGCCACCGCCTTTGAGTCCGCGCGGTTGGTGCTGCAAGAAGGCCTGAAGTTCAATCCAGATTCCTTTGACCTGCGCGAGTCTCTGGGGCTGACCATGCTCGACCTCGGCCGGCCAGACAAAGCCAAGGTCGAGCTGGAGAGTGCCGCCGCCCTGCCGCGCGCCCGCCCAGAGGTGCAATTCAACCTCGCTGCGGCCCAGCTGCAAATGGGCGATCGCGACAGCGCCATCGTGTCGCTGCAGACCTTCTTGGTGCAGGCCCATGGCCTTTTGCCCAACAGCGACCCGCTGGTCCAGCAAGCCGCCCAGCTGGTGGTCAAGCTGAAGAACCGACCGGCGCAGTAGGGCCCGCGGCCCCAAGAACCCTCCGACAAAGCCGACCGACAGACAAAGCCGACCGACAGACAAAGCCGACCGACAGACAGAGCCCGCCGACAAAGCTCTGCGACACCGCCCGCTGAGTCCACAGGCGGCGACGTTCCCGCGGCCGCGGCCTTCAGTCCCCCAGGCAAATCCCAATGGACCTGGCCTGGCGCAGCAGCTGGCCCGTGGTCTCGATGTTGTGGGGGCGCCGGATGCCTTCGGCCAGCGGCACGGACTGGATCTCGGTCCCGCGCAGGCAGACCATCCGGCCCCACTGGCCCAGCCGCGCCAGCTCGACCGCTTCTGCACCAAAACGCAGAGAAATCAAGCGATCATAGGCACACGGCGACCCACCGCGCTGAATATGGCCCAGCACCGTGGTGCGGATCTCTGGGGGCACGGGGCGAGGCCATGCCTGGTCAATGGCGGCCTTGAGCGCCAGCTCCAGCTGCAGCGCCGCACCGCCGACGCGTGCCACCGCGGTCTTGGTGCCCTGGGCGATGTGCGACACCTGGCCGCCAAGGGGATGGGCGCCCTCGGCCACCACGATCAGGGTGAAGTCGCGCTTCTCTTCCTGCCAACGCCGGCGGATGCGGTCGAGCACGCTGTCGAACCGGTACGGAATCTCTGGCAGCAGCACCACATGGGCGCCGCCCACCAGACCTGCATACAAGGCGATCCAACCCGCGTAGCGGCCCATGACTTCTAGGATCATCACGCGATCATGGGACTCACCGGTGGTGCGCAGGCGGTCCAGCGCTTCCATCGCCACTTCTACCGCAGTAAAAAAGCCGAAAGTGGTATCGGTAGAACCCAAGTCATTATCGATGGTTTTCGGCACGCCAATGACCCTGGCACCGCGCTCGACCAACTCCTGCGCAATGGCCAGCGAGCCGTCGCCGCCAATGGCGATGAGACCGTCTAGTCCTAACTTATTGATATTCCTAACTACTTCGTCGCCGCGATCCTCGACCTTGGCATTGCTGCCGCTGCCCACTGCGTAGCGAAAGGGATTGCCGCGGTTGGTGGTGCCAAGGACGGTCCCGCCCTGCGAGGCGATGTTGCGCACGTCGGCGGCGCCCAGCGGCCGGACGTTGAGCTCGCCGTCATTGCCGACCAATCCCTCAAAACCATCGACGACGCCCACCACTTCGATGCCACAGTGCGCCGCGGCGTGCACCACCGACCAGATGACGGCGTTCAAGCCGGGGCAGTCGCCGCCGCCGGTCAACAGGCCGACTCTGCGGGTGGCTGGGCTGGAAGCAGGCAAGGTAGAAATTGGGGTCTGGCTCATGGGGCCCTCTGCTGTGCAAACCTGAAATCCACGGCCACCAATATAGCGCAACTGGCCGGCTGTGGCTGCGGATCGCCGACGGCCCCGTGCCCCGGCCTCTCACGGCAAGTGGCTCGCCGCGGCAGACCTGCAGACATGCGGCCAAAGTCATGAATCCGCAAGCGCTCAAAATCTTGTGAAGCCAACCAGAGTGTGCTATCTAGCCGGCCGTTCAGGTGGTACTCAGCTGATAGAGGCCAGAGCCACCCGTCCGTGTCGCAGAGCGCACCGCACCCTCAGCATGGTCGCGCATACTTTCCTGTAGTGGAGGAAACTGAATGAAGAACCTACTGAAAGTGGCCGTCGCGGCCGCGCTCTCGCTGGCTGCTGTCAGCGCATCCGCAACCGATTCGCGCATCAACGGCCTGTCTGGCGGTGCTGTGAACCTGACCAACTCATCCTTCGCCCCAGATGGCAAAGTGCTCGGGGTAGGCCTCTCTTTCAATGAGAAGTCGATTACCATCCGCGACACCGCCAACATCTACACCTTTCCGCAGTACTTGCCGACCTACAAGAACACCGTCGACGCCGACGCCGTCCAGGGCGCCAGCTACGGCACCATGAACATCCGCTATGCCCTCAGCGATGACGCAGTGTTGCTGCTCTACGGCAAGCGCTCGGCCTGGAAGCCGGTCACGGCGCTCAACTCGGTGGCCGGCGTCAACGTCCCCGGCGTCTCTGGCTACGCCCAGACCCTGGACCCGACCGACCACCAGTTTGGCATCGGCTTTGGCATGAAGGCCGGCGAGAGCGCCAAGATCGGCGCCCACGCCTCGATCGGCGGCCACAACGCCAGCTCCAACCAGCCCAAGGACAACACCCTGTTCGACCTGACGGCCGGCCTGGGCCTGGAGCTG
>CAIXGW010000275.1 GCA_903919145.1 uncultured Myxococcales bacterium | reverse complement strand
TTCTGGCTGCTTGCGATGAGGCACAGCCCAAGGCCAAGCTGGCAACGGCAGACGTGACGGCCGCGGATGCTGCCGACACAACGGTCTCCACTGGCGGCGACCAAGCGACAGCTGAAGATCTGGCGAGGGGGCCAGAGGTGGCTGACGTGCCAGAAGAGGTGGCCCCTGCCGATGGCGCACAAGGTCAGGACATTCAAGGTGAAGATGGTGACAGCGCGGTCGCCGAAGCGACAGACACAGTCACAGACACGGACACAGCCCAGACTGACACGGACACGCCCCAGACTGACACAGCCGAGACTGACACAGGTCCCGTGGCGACAGACTCAACCGCCGAGGTGAACGACACCGTCGCTGGCGATTCTTCCGTCCCTGCGCCGATCTATGGCGGCTTGACCGAACCCTGCGACGGCGCCGCGGCCTGCCCCGCTGGCAAGGTGTGCGACCCAGCCGCCCATGCGTGCGTCGGTTGCTTGACCCACAGCGACTGCGGCGGTGGCGCCCTGTGCCTGCAGCAGACCTGCAAGAAGACTGCCGTGTGCAAGTCTGACAAAGACTGCAAGACTTTTAACCAAGTCTGCGACATGAAGGCCAGCGCTTGCACCGACTGCGTCCAGCAGGCCGATTGCGCCGGCGGCCAGCAGTGCCTGAACGGTCAGTGCAAAGACACCGCGACCTGCAAGTCCAGCAAAGACTGCAAGGCGGGAATCTGCGATGCGGCCAGCGGAAGCTGCGTCGACTGCGTCCAATCCAGCGACTGCGACGCCGGCCAGTTCTGCATTGCCGGGGCCAACCTGTGCGCCAACGCGCTGTGCCAAGGCGGAACCTGCAGCGGCGACAGCTGGTTTGCCTGTTTGCCAGACGGCAGTGGCTACGCGGCGGCCAAGCCTTGCCAAGACGGCAATTTCTGCACGGCCGACAGCTGCAAGGCCGGCGGCTGTGTCTACCTGAGCACCGCCGCCACTTGCCAGGACGCCAACCCTTGCACCGCGGACGGCTGCGACCCCGCCAAGGGCTGCACCCACAGCCCCACCGCCGGCGCGTGCGATGACGGCCAGCCGTGCACCCAAGATGACGCGTGCAAAGCGGGCAATTGCCAAGGAACGGCCGCCAATTGCGACGACGCCAATTCCTGCACGGAAGACAACTGCGCCGGCAAGAGCGGCTGTGTGCACGCCCCCATCGACGCCAAGAGCTGCAACGCCGACGACAACCCGTGCACCGCGCTGGACAGCTGCAGCAAAGGCGTTTGCACCGCCGGTGTGCCCAAGGTTTGCCCAGGCCTGGGACCCTGCTCCACCGGCAATTGCGAAATCGCCACCGGCATGTGCAAGTACTCCGCTGCGGCCGGCAGCTGTGACGACGGCAACCCGTGCACCGCCAGCGACGCCTGTGCGGACGGCGTGTGCGCGGGCGGCAAAACCAAGAGCTGCGACGACAAGAACCCCTGCACCGCCGATACCTGCGACAGCAAGGGCGAGTGCAGCTTTGCGCCAAGCAGCGGTCCCTGCGAAGACGGCAACCCCTGCACCAGCGGCGACAGCTGCTCGGCAGGCAGCTGCGCAGGCCAACCCATTGATGCAGCCAAGGTCTGCGATGACAGCAACCCTTGCACCGGCGACGCCTGCAGCCCCGTTGGAGGTTGCACCCACTTGGCCAAAGCCGGCCAGAGCTGCAGCGATGGGTCAGACTGCACAAGTGGCGACAGCTGTGGCAGCGACGGCAAATGCAAAGGCGGCACCTCCGTTTGCACCTGCAAGACCGACGCCGACTGCGCCGCGACCCAGGGCAGCAACCTGTGCCTGGGGTCTTCCGTGTGCGAAACCACCCCAGGCGCGGGCTCCAAGTGCGTGCTCAAGGCGGGCTCCGAGGTCAAGTGCGACAGCAGCAAAGACGGCGCCTGCGCGGCCAACACCTGCGTGCCCGCTACGGGCAAATGCGCCATGGCCCCCAAGAATTCCGGCGGCCCCTGCGACGACGGCGACAGCTGCACGGCCAATGACAGCTGCAAAGACGGCGGTTGCGCCGGCAGCGCGGGCGGCTCTTGTACGGACAATGACGAGTGCACCCTCGAATCGTGCGTGTCCGGCAAGGGCTGCACGACGACCGGCAGCAAGACCTGCAATGACGGCAACCCATGCACGATCGACTACTGCAAAAGCCCCAGTGGCTGCGCGACTTTTCAGAACATTGGCTCGTGCGAAGACGGCGATGCCTGCACCACCGGCGACACCTGCTCGGGCAACGCCTGCAAGAGCGGCGGGCCTTTGAATTGCGACGACAAAAACGACTGCACTGCCGACAGTTGCGATGCCAAGCTGGGGTGCCAGCACGCCGCCGTGGCCAACAAGCCATGCAGCGACGGCGACAGCTGCACCAGCGGCGATGCCTGCGCCAACGGCGTGTGCAAGGGCGCTGTCTCGGCCACTTGCGACGACGGCAACCCGTGCACCAAAGACGTCTGCGGGACCAAGGGGTGCGAGTCGACCCCGCTGGCGGATGGCGACAGCTGCGGCAGCGGCCAAGTGTGCAAGACTGGGCTGTGTGTCAAGTTCTGCTTGAATGACGGGATGTGCCCAGGCGGCTGCGTGTGTGGCACCGGCACTTGCGCCTATCCCGAGTGGACGGTGGACGGTGAGCTGCCGTTTACGCCTGGCGATGTCGTCGGCTACCACCCGTACTATGACGAGTACTGGTCCGCCAGCGTTGTGCCCGGGGCCAAGCTGGCCATCACGCGCTACGACACGGCTGGCAAGGTGACGGGCTCATTTGAGGTGAACAATCTTGGTGGGTTTGGTTTCAACTACGTCAACGACCTAGCAGGGGACTTGGACAGCCCAAGGTGGTACATGGTGGCCCAGGCCGGCAACCAGTCCAGAGCGGCAGGCTTCAAAGGCCCCGGAGAGCCCGAGATGTGGAGTCTACAGCCAGAGTTCCAGGTGTTTGGCTCGAGCTACGGCGGCCTGTGGGCCAACCCAGCGGCGATCGCATTCTTGGGTGCCATCAAGACTGGCGACGGCTATAACCCGGTGGACGCGCGCGACAAGCTGACTGGCAAAAACGTCGACCAAGGCAAAGGCCAGTTCGTACCCGGGATGACCGCCTACAACGCCGAGCGGTGGGGAGACAAGATCCTGGTGGCCAGCGGCAGCAATTCGCCAACCATGACGTTGTACAAAGACGTGACCTACCTGCAGCTGGGCACCAAATTTGGCCTGGTGAGCTTCCGGTCGATCGTCGTGCGCAAGGACCGGATTTGCCTGGCCAGCAAGGGCAGTTCTACCTGCTACGCCATGGCCAAGGCCTGCAAGTAGAGCAGCAGCGGGTCGACCCTGCCAGGCGGGGTTGTGGCGCGGCTTGACGCAACCGATCTTAACCAGCAAAAACTTATGCAAGTTCCAACCTGTCCGGGTAGGGGCGGGTCTCTGGCCCGACCGGTTCACTCGCCTGCCGGTCGGGCGGACTTTGCAGGGATTTTGCCCGGAAGCAGCGTGCGCGGCGGCGGACATCGGCTTGGGCGGGGCTGGCAACTGACGTTAACCGGTCAAAACTTATGTAGGTTCCAACCAGTCCGGGTAGGGGCGGGTCTCTGGCCCGACCGGTTCACACGCCTGCCGGTCGGGCGGACTTTGCAGGGATTTTGCGCGGCAGCCGCGTGCGCGGCGGCGGACATCGGCTTGGACGGGGCTGGCAACTG
>CAIXGW010000274.1 GCA_903919145.1 uncultured Myxococcales bacterium | reverse complement strand
TAGGAGGGCGCCATTCAACTCACCTCAGCCAAGCACGAAGCAGAAGGCGCCTACTTGTTTGTGGAAGACGAGGGACTTGTCCATCGCTTCCGCTTGGACCTGGGCGAAGTGCGCATCGGCCGCGACCAGAGCAATGACATCTGGATCGACAGCCCGGCCGTCCGACCGCAGACCTGCCTGGTCTACGCCCGCGACAGCGGTCACCACCTCAAGGTCTACGAGGGAGCCAAGGTGCTGCTCAACGGCCAGGCCGTGCGCGGCCTGAACCAGCTGTACAGCGGCGATCGCATTGGCGTGGGCGACCGCGAGCTGCTGTACTGCCGCGACGACTCGCTGCCGCAGGTCGCCGTGGGTCTGACGGTGCTGCTCGACGGCGTGGTCCAGTACGGCACGGTCTACCGCCGCAACCGCGTGCGCCTGGGCCGCGTCGACGCCGACATGGTGTTCAGCGACCCTAGCGTGTCAGAGCGCCACATGGTCATTGAGTGCTACAGCGAGCACGGCTTGTTTGCCTTTGACCTGGGCAGCCAAGCCGGCACGCTGGTCCGCGGCGAGCGCGTCCACGAGCGCTGCCGCCTCTACGACGGCGACGTGGTGCAGCTGGGCCGGGTGAGCCTGCGTGTGCACCTGCTGCCCGCCGAAGCCTACGGGTTGCTTTTGTCTGAGGCGTTGCCCGAGCGGCCGCTGGTCCCGCTGGCGGCGCCCAAGCCGATGGACCGCTCGCCAAGCCAGCGATTTGACCCAAGTGCCGCCGGCCCGCAGCGCCGCCAGGCCGACGGACGCAGCACGGGTGGCGGCTTTGTGCGGCCGATGCACAGCGCCAACGCGGTGGCCCAAAGCGGCCAGCCCCCCCTCGATCGCCGCCCGCCTGCCCCAGAGCCCCTCTCTGACCGGCCCGCCATGCAAGGGCCACCGGCGACTGAAATTGGCAGTCTGGCCAACCTATTGCGCGATGCCCACCAGCAGGGGGCCAGTGGCGAGCCCCAGCACACCGTGATGGCCGACGCGGTCAAGGCCCGCGCCGACCTGGACGCGCTGGCGGCTGGCCAGCGCCCCAAAGCCGAGCCGCCAGCGGCGCGCGAGTCTGTGCGGGTGCGCCACGTCGAAGAGTTTGAGGCCCCGACCCAGCCACCGCCGCAGGGCGGCTTTCACGAGCAGCGCACTGAAATGCTAGACACCAACCGCGTCTATGAGGGGTTGAGCTACGGCAGAGAGCGCCAGCCCGACGGCGCGATTCCGCTGACCGCCGTGCTTGACACCGAGCTGCCGCCGCCCCTGCCGCCGCGCACCCGCGCCCAGCGCGAAGAAGAGGAGTTCAAGCAACCGGCTGCCGGGGGCGAGCGCTATCGGATCTCCAAGGCGACGGGCGGCTTTGACCGAGAGGACTATGGCTACCCAAACCGCGAGCCGCAGCGCCCCGCCGAGCTGCGCCAGCCAGAGCCGCAGCAGCGCCGCCCCGAGCCAATGGCCCCCGACCAGGACCGATACCGCCTGGGCCGCAGCAGCGGCTCGTTTGACCGCCAGCCGGTCCAAGACAACCGCCCGCGGGTAGCCCCCAGGCCGTTGACGGATGCCGAGAGGGCCGCCAATCCCGACTGGGCCCAACAGCCGCGCCCCGGCGTGCCCGGCGAGACCGACGCCAGCCAGCGCCTGCGCCAGCAGCAAACCATTGACGCAAGCCGGCGCATTGATGGCGACCGCGACCGCGATCGCTGATGGCCAATTCGACACAGCGCAAGGCTCCCGCGGCCCAGGTGGACTGGCTGCAGCCGCCACCGGCGAGCACCACCGCAGCGGGCGGCTTACCCAAAGGCCAGCTGCTCAAGTGGATCGGCAGCAAGCACCGCTTCGCCAAAGCCATCTCGCAGCGATTTCCTAGCGATATTCAGCGCTATTGGGAGCCCTTTGTCGGCTCTGCCTCGGTGTTGGCGGCGCTGGCACCGCAGCGGGCGACGGCTTCTGACGTGCTGGCGCCGCTGGTGGAGTTCTGGCAGACCGTGCAGAGCGACCCGGGTCTGGTAGAGCGATGGTACACCGAGCGCTGGGCAGAGGTGCTGGGCGACCCCGATGCGGCCCACAGGGTGCCGCAGGAAGTCAAAGTCCAGGGCTACCTGCAAGTCCGCAGCCGCTACAATGCCCAGCCCAACCCGGCGGACCTGCTCTTTCTCTTGCGAGCCAGCTACGGCGGCGTGGTGCGCTTCAACAGCAGTGGCGGCATGAACACGCCGTGCGGCATTCACCGGCCGATCCCGCCGCTCGAGTTTGCCCACCGCCTGCGCCAGTGGCGGCCGCGGGTGCTGGGAACTACTTTTGAGAACAGTGACTTTGAGACCACCATCGATCGCGCGACCCGGGGCGACCTGGTCTACTGCGACCCGCCCTACAGCGACAGCGAGTCCACGCTGTACGGCGCCCAGGGCTTTCAGCTGGCGCGGCTGATGGCGGCGATTGAGAGGGCCAAAGAGCGCCGGGTGCGGGTGGCGCTGAGCATCGACGGCAGCAAGCGCTCCGGCGCCCATCAAATTGCGCTTGAGATTCGGCCAGGTCTGTTTGAGACGGTGGCCGCGGTCGATGTAGGGCGGTCGATGCTGCGGCGCTTTCAGCTGGCGGGTCAAACCCTTGAGAGCGAAGTGGTGGCCGACCGGCTGCTGCTGACGTGGCCCGAAAACTAGCCCGTTCAGCCGCAGCCGCCGCGCACCTAAGACTACAGCGACAGGATGTAGGCGTTGCCCGTCTTGACCTCGTACTTCACCACCGAAAACAAGTCGTGGGCGAAGTAAAGGTTGTGCGGCGGGTCGGGGTCGATGATCATGCCGCCGTAGCTCAAGTAGCCCGGGATCAGCGCCAGGCCAGTGCCGCCGCAGCCGCCCAGGATGCCCATGCCGGGGTGCCAGGACGGCCAAGTGGTGCGGTCACCGCTGGTCAGGTCAACGGCAATCGCTCCGTTGCCACCGCTGATACCGTGGGTCCACAACACCTTACGGTAGGGGTCCCACTTGCTCCAGCGATCGCCCAAGCCCTCTGCGTTGATCGGCCCGGCGCCCAGGCCGCCCATCTCTTTGGCGTTGGAGACCATCTTGCGCGCGCCGGTCGCCAGGTCGACCTCGATCAGCTTGGTGTCGGCGACGGCGTAGAGCTTGTCTCCATTGATCTCCAAGGCCCTCATCTGAAACTGAATGCTGTCGTAGCCGCTGCCGATGGCGGTCTTCATGGTGGTGGACTGGTTGAGGTCGGGGACCATCGTCAAGAACTCGCACTTGCTGAAGTCCTTGGGAAACTTGACCACGCCGCGGCCCGGCATGTTGATGTAGCCAAAGTAGAAGTTGCCGGCGGCGTCCATGGCAAAGGCCTCAGGCACCATCTGGACGACCTTCTTGCCCGGCAGGGTCGAGCCGTTGGGGCAGAGCGTGGCGGCGTCCGTGCCCGTGGCGGTGTCGGTCGCCGTGGCGGTGTCGGTCGCCGTGGCAGTGTCGGTCGCCGTGGCGGTGTCGGCCGTCGCTGCCGGGGCCGCTTCTTCCGCGCAGCCCCCAGCCAGCGCCAAAGTCGCCAGCCAAGCCGTCAAAGTGATGTGATTGCGCATTTTTCCGCCACGGAGAGGCCCTGCCCGCCGCCCACTGGCGTCGCTGAGCACGGACATGTGGTGTGGTGATTTTCGGGTCGCCCTTCGAGCCCAGCGCCCGACAGCTCGTGGTCTTGCGCATTTCTGTTGATGGGGGCAGTCGCCGTCAAGCATCAGATGGCGGAATCGACCGTTGGCGTCTTACGGCTATCTTACTTGCGGTGTTTGGCCAAACCGGGTTGTCCAGCTATGCTCTGGCTCTAGGCCCCGCCCACCGCGGCCAAAGCGAGACCCTTCCCCCATGATCAAGTACTTAGGCTCTAAGCGCACGCTGGTGCCGCTCATCACTGAGGTGGTCCGTCGCTTGCCCAACGTGCAAAGCGCGATCGACCTGTTTGCCGGTACTTCGCGGGTGGGTATGGGCCTCAAGGCCGCGGGGCTGCAGGTCCACGCCAATGATCACAATCGCTATGCGGCGACGCTGGCGCGCTGCTACGTGCAGGCCGACCGCGAGACGTGGCTGCGCCAGGCCGACCAGCTCGTCGCCGAGCTCAATGCGCTGCCAACGCCAATGCCTAGTCAGTACGGCTGGTTCACGGAGATCTACTGCCAGCAGGCGCGCTTCTTTCAGCCGATCAACGGCGCGCGGATCGAGACCATCCGCGAGGCGATCGCCGGCAAGGGCCTGGATCCAGAACTCGAAGCTGTGCTGCTGGTCTCGCTCATGGAGGCCGCCGACCGCGTGGACTCCACGACCGGCGTGCAGATGGCCTACCTCAAGCAGTGGGCCGCGCGCGCTCACAATCCGCTGGTGCTGCGCGTTCCAGAGCTGCTCCCTCAAGCTGCCGCGGGCAAGGGATCCGCACACGAGCTGGACGCGCTACAGGCCGCCTCGCAGCTCAGCGCCGACGTGGCCTACCTGGACCCTCCGTACAACCAGCACAAATATATCGGCAACTACCACGTGTGGGAGACATTGGTGCGCTGGGATCAGCCAGAAGTCTATGGCGTGGCCCAAAAGCGCATCGACGTGCGCGACCGCCACAGCGACTTCAATTCGCGAAAGCGCGCCGTGGAGGCGCTTTCTGCAGTCATTGCCCAGGTACGCGCGAAGTTTTTGGTGGTTTCCTTCAGCGACGAGGGCTACATCACCCGCGCTGAGATGGAGGCCATGCTGCAAAGTCGCGGCGAAGTCTTGGTGATCGAACGCGATTTCAAGCGCTACGTCGGCGCTCAAATTGGCATCCACAACCCGCAGGGCGTCAAGGTCGGCAGTGTCAGCCATCTGCGCAACACCGAGTACCTGTTTGTGGTGGCCCCCCACCGCGCGGATCTGGTCGGACTGCAGGAGCTTTAGTTACCCGCGCTTGCGCGCGTAACCGATCACACTGCGGTGCGGAAAGCCCACGGTGACGGTCAGCGCCGCCACCACCAGCGAGCGCAGCTGCTGCAGCGGCCCCTTCTCAAAGGTCCCCTGCAGGCTGTAAAACCGCTCCGCCTTCTCAAAGCCGGCCCGCTTGAGGGCTCGGCTCATCCGCCCCCAGCCCATGCCGCGCTCGGTGGTACCGAATTGGGCGCGATCGTGGCGGGCCGAGCGACCGAATTCATGGAACCAATCGGGCTCTACCAGCAGGATCCGCCCGCCCGGGCGCAGGGAAGCGTAGGCGTGACGCAGCACCGCCTCTTCGTCTTGGCAGTGGTGCAGCGCGTCAAAGATCAGCACCGCATCAAAGTCATGGCCCAGGTCAAAGCCGGCCTGCATGTCGGCTTCGGCAGTAGAGATCTGGACACCGTGGCGCTCTGCATTGGCGCGGGCGATCGCCAGCATGTCCGGCGACAGGTCGGCCGCAGTGACCTCAAGGCCGCGCGCCGCCAGAAAAACTGACGTCCAGCCCGGTCCACAGCCCAGATCCAGGACCTTGGGGCCAAAGTCGCGAGCCGCCAGCACACCAGTCACCGCGCCCCAGGTCTGCACGAAGCTGGGATCGACAAATCCTTTGGTCCGCAAGTGCTTTTGAAAAGCCTCGCCATCAGCCTCTGTGGCATTGCGCACGTAGGCGCGCTCAGCATCTGCAGTCGCAGAGCCTTTCGGGGTCGCAGGATTGGCAGCAGCAGACATGACAACTCGCAGCCCACTTAGACAGGCAAGGGGCGCAGAGTATAAACGAATCTCAGGGCGTATACAGTATCTGCACCAGCGCCAAGCACATCTCGTCTAGCGTCTCTTCGCCTAGCACCACATCAGCCGGCGCAGACTTGCCCTGCTCTTTCAAGGCTTCGGCCACAAACGGATTGTCCAGGCTGTTGTCGTACTGGCAGCGCAGCCGGATCTTGTCTCCCGGGCGGATCACCGGCAGCTTTTCTACCGGAGCGTCGTACACATAGATGCGCTGCCAGTTGAAGTCCCAAGCCGGAGTCTCCACTAAGCATTCCTGGCTCGGCCCGGCAGGCTTCTGCTCCACAGCAGTAGTGCAACTGGTCATGATCTGGCCAGATGGCTTGCCACCGGTGACGCCGGCGATCAGGCAGTCGCCGCAGCCTTTGCTGAGCGCTGAGGTGCTGTCCTTGCAGGCGGTCTGGGCACAAGTGGCCAATTCCATGCCGGTCTTGCCCGGACATTTGGCAGTCAGGCAGCTCGACAGTGGCGCAAGCTCAGTTGTTGTGCAGGCCGCCAGGGCTGTCGCGCTGCGCTCGGCCGAAATGCGCATATTGCGGCCCACATAGTGCATGTGGGTACCAACGCCATAGACTTTGAGCTCCGGTGTGGACTTGCCATCCAGCTGCGCCGGAATCGTAAACAGCATCTCTTCGGTGTGGTTCTTGGCCCCTGCCGGAATGAAGAACTGCGCTTTGCCGCCCGCGTCATTTGGCCCAGCCAGCAGGCCTTCGCCGTTCTTGGTGCCGCTAAAGTTGCCAATCAGCACGGTCTCGCCGCGCATCGTCGGCGCCGTCTTGGTGTAGCGCAGCTGAATTTTGGTGAAGTCAGGCGCAGCCGGCGTTGCGCTGGGGTGGTAGTGGACCTGCATGACCAGCTTGGAACCCTTGGCGATCTCGCTGCCCATCCCCTGCGGATACTCGACGGGCACCGAGCCCGGAGCCCAAGCCGTCAGCAAGCGCCCGCCACCGGTCAACATCGCCGAGCCAAAGCAGTCGTACTGCCCGTCTTTGTCCGCCAGCTTGGCGCTGCTGTTGTTGGCGTCGGCAAAGACCAGCACGTGGTGAACCACCAGCGGATTGCCCGGCAGCACGTGAATGCCGTTGAGGTACTTGGTCTCGTCGAACTTGGCATCTAGCACAAAGCAGCGGTACTGGTCGTGGTCACCGGTCGTGACAAAGCCACTGGCCGGCGAGGTGATGACATCGGGATTCTCAAGCAGCAGCGGCCCTTTGACCGGCGTCGGGCCGGCGTCCTTGACGTCACCCTCTGGCGCGCCAGCGGCCTGCCACTGCTCCAGCAAGGTGGTCTGCGCTGGGGTCAGGCGCAGGTCGTGGCGCCAGCCAAAGGTTGGCTTGCACTCCGGCGTCTCCCAGGCGCCCCAGGGCGGCATGGCCTTGGCCTTGATCGAGCCGAGCGCGGCGCCCAGCATCGCCTTGGCCTGCGGGTAGGTGTCCAAGCCAAACGGCGCGATCCCGGCTGTGCTTTTGTGGCAGCCAGCGCACTTGTCGCGAAACAGCGGCTGGATGTCTTTGTGCCAGGTGACCTGGGCCTTGGCGGCATCGGGGCTGACGGGGGCGTCGGCCGCAGGGCTGGCATCCAGACCAGCCTCAATGTCTTGGCCTTGAGCGACGTCTTGGACCACAGCACTGTCCTGACTCTGCCCATCGGCGGGCGCTGTCGCCGGACTCTCGGTCGAGGTAGCACAGCCGCCCAGGACCGCCACGGCGAGCCCCGCGGCCAGCCGCATGCCTGCACCAATCCGCTTGATTCCAATGTCAGTGGTCGCCATCGAGTCCCCCTTCAGCGCTTTGTTGAGCGCGGCAGAGTGCCGCAAAGCCAACTCCGCTAGCAACCATCGTCACAAGATCAATTCGCCATGCTGCGGACTCGGACGGGAGCGGTCGAGAGTAGCCCGCCGTCAACCGACCTGCTCCGCAGCCGTGTGCACCAAAGCCGCGAATTTGGGAAGGAAGGTGCGGTGCTCAGCGGACACCCACTCCAGGTTGACCTGGCGATCGGTGACCTCCCAGAAGGCGCGCTCCTTCATGTCGCGCAGGTCGGCGGCAGTCTGCGCCACCAGGCCCACGCCAAGATCAGCCAGGTTGTCGGCGACGCGCTGGGCCAGCGCCGGCTGGTTGCGCTCTAGCAAGCCGGCGCCGAGGATGATCTTGGCCTTGACCAGCATCGCTTGCGGCGCCTGACCCACCAAGTGGCGCAAAGCCAGGACCTCGCCTAGCAGATCCTCGGTCGCCGGGCTGGCATGGGCCGCAGCCTCCAGCACCACCCAGCCCAGGTCAAACCCGGCGATCTGCGGCGCAAACACCATGCCCTGGCTGCCCGCCTGCTCGGCATAGTGGCGAAAGCGCTTGCCAAGGTTGCGCAGGTCTTCTGGCCGGTCCATCAGGTCAGAGGCCAGGCTGCGGTACTGGTAGAAGAGGTCATAGATCGCGTGAACATCCTTGCGCTTGATCGCCTCGCGCAGGTAGTTGTGAAAAAACCGCGTCGCCACCAGCAGAGCCGCCGCGTCGCCGCGCCGCGCCGCCATCGCCGCCACCACCCGGGTCGCGTCGCTGATCGCCGGAATGGCGTCGGTCGACTTGGCCAGGGCGCTCTGATAGGCCAGAAACATCTGGGTCATCACCCGCAATTCAAACCAGTTGCGCTCCTCATTGATCACCGCCAGCGCATCCTGCGAGGCGCCAATGAAGTCGCCGCGGTCGACCTTGAACCACGCCGGCGGCATGAGGGCCTTGCGCTCGCCGTAGTCCTGCAGCAGGACCTTGAGCCCCCAGATGCCCTCTAGCGCCACGCTGCGGTCGGCGCGGTCAATGGACTTGAGCACGATGGTGCCCGTTTGGTGCATGCGCTCGTGGATGATGTCCTGGGCGACCTCCAGGTCGATCTTGCCGGCCTGCGCCAGGTGGACGGTCTGCTGCACCTCTACCCGCAGCCGCCGCAGGATGTTGGAAGGGTCAAGAAAGCGCACCACATAGAAAAAGTAGGGGATCAGCGCGGCCCAGCCAATCAGCGTGCCCAACACCGACAGCCGAAACGCCCACACCGGCGCAAAGCCAGGCCCGACCATCCACGCGGTCCACAGCACATGGGCGGCGCCAATCGCACAAGCGCCCAGCATCACCTGGTTGGTGCGGTCGCGCAGAAACATGTCGATCAGCTTGGGCGTGTGCATGTTGGCCGTCAGCGGTATCGCCAGACCAATGGTGGCAATCAGCATCGCCAGCACGTTGTTGTACGCCCGGGCCATCGGCGACAGCAGATCGACCAGCTTGGCGTTGTTGGTGCCGACCCAGGACATCTTGTCTGCCCCTGGCATCCCAGCAAGCCACCACTCTGCCGCGAATTCAGCCACAAAGAACAGGGTCATGGCCAAGCCCAGCCCCAAGAAGCTGCGCAAGAAGCGTTGCCGCGAGTCCATGGTGTTGCCCCCAAGAAGTCTAAGTCTTGCGGCCAAGTTTGCGCCGGGTCGGGGCGTTGCTCAAGGGCCTTGCTGGCCATGGTCCAGGTGCCTAGACTGCAACGGCCCGCGCTGGGCGCCCAGAGGTTGCGCATGCCGTCTTCCCCAGAGCCGTCAGGCCGCGCCCAATACAACCGCTCAGAGATCCAGGCGATTCTTGGCCGAGCGCTAGACAACCAGGCCAATGGCGGCGACGGCTATACCCACGCCCAGCTGCTGGAGACGGCCCGCGAGCTGGGGTTGACCCCGGCCGAGGTCCAGGCCGCCATTGCGGCTGAGCAAGAAGCTGCAGAGCGGCAGGCGCTGACAGCGACGGTGCTGGCGAGCCGGCGCCGCGGCTTGCGCAGCCACGCCGTGGCCTATGGGGCGGTCAACGCGATGCTGTGGGTCGTCGATGCGCTGACGGTCGGCATGGGCAGCAACCCCCAGCCGGGCTGGCACTGGCTGGGGGCAGCGCTGTGGGCCGTGGGGCTAACCGTCCACGCTTTCAAGGTCCTGTTCGCCGATCCGCAGGAGATCGCCGCCCAGGTCGAGGCGCTGCGCCAACAGCGCTTGCGGCGGCTGCGCAGCGAAGAGATGCAGCGGGCGATCGAGGGCGCGGTGACGGAGGTGGTCAGCACCGGCGCCGAAGCGCTGAGCCGGGTGTTGCGCGGCGGTGGCAAGGGTAGGTAGGG
>CAIXGW010000273.1 GCA_903919145.1 uncultured Myxococcales bacterium | reverse complement strand
GTCCCCGTCCGCCTGCGCGGACGGGCATCGCCGCATCGCGGCGCTGGTCAGCACCTCGGCGAGGGGAGCAGGACCTCGCACAAGGCGAGTAGGGGCGGGTCTCCGCGCCCGCCAGGTTAATTCATCAAGGTTGGCGGCAAGTTGTGCGATGCGCGCGCCGCCCTCGAAAGACGACACTTCAGCCCAGCCAATGAATTGGCGGGCTATCAGGTCCCCGTCCGCCTGCGCGGACGGGCATCGCCGCATCGCGGCGCTGGTCAGCACCTCGGCGAGGGGAGCAGGACCTCGCACAAGGCGAGTAGGGGCGGGTCTCCGTGCCCGCCAGGTTAATTCACCAAGGTGGGAGCTAAGTTGCACATTGCGGGTGCCGCTTCGGCAAGGCGGTTCAGGCCGCGCCGCAGCAGCGGCAACAGCGCCGCGCACCGCGAAGCGCGGTCACCAGCCAGGCAATCGCTTCAAGTCGTTGCTCCGGACCAACTGGCGAAACTGCGCGATCAAGGCCGCAATCACGGAGCGATCAGTGGTCAATGTCCCGGCTTCGATGTTGCGCTCCGACGCGGATTCGGTGAAGTTCGCCGACGTGATCAGGGCCCGGCTTTCGTCAGCCACGATGCACTTGGCGTGCAGGCAAGAGCGGCTGCCTGGAATGAGCGACCGCGGGTCATAGTAGATTGCGGGGCGAGCGGGCCACGGCCAGTGGCGGCGCTCAAACTCGGCGGAGAAGTGCGCAAGCACCGCAGCGCCGTCGCCGTGGCTTTGAGCGCTGATGTTGAGGTACAACTCGACCTTCAGGCTTGGCCGTTCAGCCATTGCCGCCGCTAACGGAGCGAAGAACCGCGCACCCTCATAGACTGCAAATGTCGCCAACAACACGCTGGTTGCGGCGGTGCTGAACAGGTCGCGCACTACCACAGCTGTATCGCGCGCCGAGCTGGTGGTCGGAGTGGGCCCCGTCCAGACCAGGCTACTGCTTGCGCGTTCCTCCTCGACGACAATGCGCTGTTGGGCGAGAACCTCAAGCCAATGCGCCACATGCAGCTCCGTCATGCCTACTGCGCGAAGTTGCCGCAGTTCGCTGGCCAAGCCGGCCTGCAGCTCTCTGGGCGCGTGTTGGTCAAGGTCAAAGGGCTGGGCCTGCAGGCGCAGCGAGCCCTGACGCAGACGAACCGCAAGGTCGCTGAGCTGGATCGCAGAGAGCTGCAGCAACGATGACGTCATTGGCCTGGCTCAAAGAACGCGGCGTTGGCGACGTCGACTGTGGGCACCACCAGGGCTCGGTCCAGAAAGACATTGCGGTGCTCGCAAGACGTCTCGGAAATCAGCAAGCATCCGTGGCAGGCCGCGCCATGCAACGGCCGGTCCTCTTCTCGCGAATCTGGCAAGTGCTGCGCGCACACAGGATCGTTGGAGCAAAGCCGCCCGGCTTCGATAGCGCGCTTCAGATGCTGGTCGATCCGCCGGGCGACTTGGACCAGGCCACCCAACGTACCTTCGGCGTCAGGCGTGCCTGTGTACAGCAGGATCGCATAGCCAAGCTGGCTGCTGGCGTAGATCCGTTCGCGGATGGCACTGGCGGAATAGCCGCACTCCAGCGAGATGGCAGTCAACAGCAGGTGCGAGAGCGAATGCAGCATCGTGTAGGCTAGCCCGGGCGCCTCAGCCTTCTTGCGCAGCGGCTCCGCAGAGCGCCACACCTCAAAGCCCGCCTGCAACTGCGCGTGGCGCTTGCGGACCGCTGGGCGATTCAGCCAACTCTCTACCGCCTCTTTCTTCAGCACCAGCAAGATTCCCTCGCCACGGTTCTCAACGGCCGGCAACCACTTGATTTCTCTGGCCAGCTCTGCGCGGCGCACGGGAAGGTCCAACTCGCCGTTGAAGCTCGTTGCCGGCGGCTCAAAGCGAGTGAATCCCAACAGCGCCGTCACCTCGCGCAGCCGATGGACCAGCACCACTCTGTCGACCAGCGCCATTGGGCCGACTGCGCTGACCGGCAGTTGCAGGCGCCGCGCGTGGAAATCGCTACCGGGGCTCTCTTCGCCGAACTCCTCTTGCTGAGCCAAGAATGTCTCTAGCTCCACCTCTTTGACGCTGCGCGTTTGTCGCGATTCCAAGCCATTGCGGCGCAGCACTTCTACGTACACCTCGCCGGTGTCAAAGCCCTCTAACGCAGCCTTGATAGCCGGCACCAACTCGCGAAGCATGGCGATCTGGCTCTGCTCCTTGGTGTTGCGCAGGCCAGAATCCCAAGCGTTGTCCACCGCTTTCTTGAGCTTGCCCATTCGGTCGGGAATGTGAATGACACTGGCGGTGGAGCCAAACCAGGCGTTGGTTGCGTGGCGCACCAGGAAACGACTGGGCACCGGTTGGCCGTTTTCGCTGCGGCAGTCCTCGTAAGCGCTTCCGCCAAGCCAGGGTTGCCGGCCACGGCAAAACCCCAAAGGCGCAGCGCCTTGCAGCGTCGCGGTGTTGAGGCCGCGACTTGCGCCACATTCACAGCGCACTTCGACCGCGGCCAGGTCGCCGCTGGTGCCGCGCTCTACCAACCACAACAGCCGGGAACAGTCGCTGTCGCCGTCATGGGCAAAGAGGCGCCATTGGATGTCGCTGATATGACCGTTGATGCACGCCTGGACAAAGCGAATGGGCACCACCCCTACGCGGCGCTTGTTGACGATGGCCTTGCTGCCCTTGTCGAGCCCGCGCGCGTGGACAAGCGGGCGGGCTACGCCGCCCCAGCGCTGTTCCTCGTGCTGGGCCACAAACCACTCTGGAAAGACGAAGGCCCGCAGGCCCGCAGGCGGCCCAGCATCTCGGTCAGGCTGCTGTGGCGGCGAACGAAGCTCAAGCCGCGGCAGTTCGAGGCGCGCACGGAGAGCGCTGAGCAGGCGGTCCTCGTGCACAAGAGGGCCCTCGCCGCGCCAACTCTGCAGGCCGCCAATGATGACCGAGTGCTCGGCCATGTCGACCAGTGCTCCAGGCCCGTAGGTAGAAATGATCTGACTTTGGCGCACTTCGCCTTGGGGGCGGGGTTGGCCCTGGGTTTTGCTCATGGCTGGCCCTCTACGTCGGCGCCGTCCAGCTGGCTGACCCAGATGTCGACGGCCGGCTCTACATTGCGCATCGAGCGAGGTGCTGTGAATTTCCGTTGGCGCGAGTCCATGGCCGCCAAAGCGGAACTCAACGGCTCCTGCAATAGGTGACCGGCTTGGCGCTCTTCGGTGCCGTACTCAAACGGGGCACTGACGTCTTTGCTCTTGTTGGCTAGGTAGGCCCAGGCGTCGAGCAAGTCCTCTATCCTCCCCCGCAGATTCAACTTGAGCAATGCAATTTCGCTAGCCATTTTCGTGTCACTCTCTTGGATTTCCGCCCGACGCAGAAGTGCATCGACGACAAACTGCAAGTGATTGCGCTGCTGGCCCATCTCGCGCGCGTCCAGCGGCGCCGTCAGTGCGCCGTGGCCCAAGCGCGCCAGCGCCACGGTCACGGCTGGCAATACGCGGTCCAGCGCCCGAGGCGAAAAGGGCGTGACGCTCGTCACCTCTACGGACCGATAGAACGACTGGTGATACGCCTCAAAGCGCTCCAGGTGCGATCGGTCGCGCGGGCGGTGCGAGTTGAGCAGCGCGACAACAAGGCCGGGCTTCTGAGCATGGCGGCCCACACGGCTGGTGGCCTGAATATATTCAGCAGTAGTCTTGGGTTGGCCAAGGACGACCATGAGCCCGAGCCGTTCGATGTCCAGGCCCACGGAGATCATGTTGGTGGCAAGCGCCACGTGGATGGCATCGTCGGTGTTGAACCCGCTGGCCAATTGGGCTCGGGCGCTCGCGACTTTGTCAGTGGCAACGCGGCTGGTGAGTTCAAGCGCCTCGCTGATCGCGCAGTTGGCAAATGCGCCTTTGAGCGGTCCCTGCAAGCTGCGCGCTTCATAGCCGCTGAGGCTAGTTCGCACTTCGTCATCGACGATGCGGCGGCTGCCGCCCAGTTCGCGCAAGCTGCTGAAATAGCCTAGTAACGTCAAGTACGGATCAGCCGGGTTGTTGGCATTCCTCCGCCCACCCGCGCGATTCCACTCGGCCTGCGCCGCCGCCAGCAGCGTGACGTACACGCGTAGCAGCACCACCTTGAGGCTGCGCCCCGGCGCGGCAATGCCCACATAGCGGCGCCCAGGTGTGACCGCAATCGGCTCGGATTTGGCAAAGAACAGGTCGCCCTGATTGGGCCCGGGCGGCGGAAAGACCTGCACCTGAGAGCGGCCGAAGAGGGCGCGGATCTGGCTGTGGGCGCGGCGGATAGTCGCGGTAGAGGCCACGATTTTGGGGCGGATGGTTTGGCCGGCCTGTTCCCGGCTGCACAGCGCCTCGATCGCCGCCTCGTAGAGCCCAGCCAACGTGCCCAGTGGCCCCGAGATGAGATGCAATTCATCTTGGATAATGAGGTCTGGCGGCGGCAGTTGTCCCTCCGGCAGGATGCTGCCGGCGTCAGCGGGGTCGCAACGGCCGTAGAAGCCGCGAGCGGGGTCAAAGCGCTGCACTTTGCCAAAAAGCCCAGCGGTACGGCCAACCCACGGCAGAGCGGCGAACTTGTCTACGGTGGCAATCACAAAGCAGGGCAGGCGCCGGTAGATCGGCTCGTCTACAGCGACGATGGGCAGTGGGCGGTTGCGGGTAAACGGGCACAGAGGGTTGGCGCAATGGATGCGCAGGTCGGTGGGCTTGTCGTCGTCGGGCCAAAGGGCAAAGGACCGCGCGCCAAACTTCTCGTCGCACCATGGGCAATTCTCAAGGGGGATGGGCGACGGCGCCCGCTTGGGTTCGGCGCGGTACTTGTGGACCTTGTAGCGGGCGGTGTACTCGCTGTCTTCGCCCTTCTTGCCCAGCATGTTGGGCGTAGCCGCCAAG
>CAIXGW010000272.1 GCA_903919145.1 uncultured Myxococcales bacterium | reverse complement strand
TGGACACCATGCGCGTGCAAGAGACGCTCGTGACAGTTTGCGCACCTCTGGTGCGACGCGGTGCTGCGCATCGACAAGGTGCTCCAGCGCAAAGGGTGGAAGGACCGCAACGATGATCCCTTCGCAGAATCGCAGCCCGCGCTGGCCGAGCTGTGGAAGGCGGCACTGCTCGGCCGGCCCATCGATGACAGTGTGGCCCTGGAGAAGAAGGCACAACTCCGCGGCCTGCCCCGGCCCCACGGGCGGAACTGTGCGCAGCTGCCAAAAAAGTCGACGCTGCGCGGGCCCCCGGATGAGCTGTTCCCCGGGGGATCTCGATGACGCTGGGCTAGCGGTCGAGGTGGACGGCGTCGACGAGGACCCCGGCGAACCGTTCTTTGACGAGCTGCCGGTCGAGGATTGGGCAGCATAGCTGGGGGACCTGAGGGTCTGCTGGCTGGCGTAGCCTTGTGCGGACCGGGCAGATCAGCTTGAACTCACTTGAAATTTCACGGTTGACGGTGGGGATTTGGCGGCCTAGGCTCGTCGCTGACGGCTGGGATGGTCTTGGTCGGGGGCGAAATGGCGCTGGCGGGGTGGTCTGATGGGCGGCTGGGGCGTTTGCGGGTCTTATACCCAAGCTTGCAGACGTCGCTAATGGTGCATGGCTGGCCGTCGCTGCAGTCCACGCCGTTCGTTTCCCAGGTAGAATGCCAGCAGCCGTCCGCTCCTGCGCCGGTGGGCGAGCAGTGGTCGCCGGTGCATGGATTGCCGTCGTCGCAGGTCTTGGCCGTGCCGCTCGCACATGCGCCGGCGCTGCAGCCCTCGTTCGCCGTGCACGGGTTGCCGTCTGAGCACGGCGCCTTGTTCGGCGCTGCCACGCAGCCCTTGGCCGAAGCGCAGCTGTCGTCGGTACACGGATTGCCGTCGTCGCAGCCTTGCGCCGTCCAGCCGATGCAGCCGCCAGACGCGCACTTGGCGCCCACGTGGCAAGCGTTGCCGTCGCTGCAGACTTCGCCTTCTTGAATAGCCACATGCGGTGCGCAGGTGTTCGGGTCGAGGCAGTTGTCACTGGTGCACGGGTTGTCGTCGTCGCAGTTGACGGTTGAGGTGCCGGTGCACTTGCCACCGTGCCCGCAGTGGTCACTGGAGGTGCAGTTGCTGTTGTCGTCGCAGGGGGTGCTCGCACCAGCGTCAACGTGCTGACATCCGAGGCTGGCATCACAGCTATCTGCGGTACATGGCTTGCCGTCGTCGCAGTCAAGCGCAATGCCACCTGGCTGACAATTGCCGCTGGCGGGGTGGTCTGATGGGCGGCTGGGGCGTTTGCGGGTCTTATACCCCCTCGCCCATCTCGGTCTGGCTACGGAAGCGCTGACAAAGCTTGAGGATCCCATCTGGCCGGTGCGAGGGCCGCCAGACGAACTGTTCCCGCCGGACCTCGATGATGCCGGGCTGCCTGTAGAGCTTGATGCCGTCGACGAGGACCTGAGCGAGCCGTTCTTTGACGAGCTGCCGGCGGAAGACTGGGCGGCGTAGCTGGGAGGCCTGACGGTCTGCTGGGTGGCGGAGCTTTGGGCGGACCGGGTAGTTGAGCTGGAACTCAGGTTAAAATTTGAGGTTGATGCTAGTGGCTGGCCGGCGTAGGCTCGCTGCTGACGGCTGGGATGGTCTCGGTCGGGGGCGAAATGCTGCTGGCGGGGTGGTCCAATGGGCGGTCGGGGCGTTTGCGGGTACTATGCATTATCTGGCTTGTCAGGGGCTGGACTCTTTGCTATCCTCCCACCATGACTTCCTCTGCACTTCGAATCCATTTCCACCCCGCCTCCTACAATGCCCGCCGCACCCTCGCAGTAGCGTTCCACGTCGGCGCTCCCGTCGAAGTGGTGATCTGCGATCTGATGTCGGGCGCACAAGGCTCACCGGAATTTCGCGCGCTGAACCCCAACGGGCTGGTGCCGGTGCTCGAAGACGGTGACTTTGTGCTGTGGGAGTCGATGGCGATCACGCAGTACCTCGCCGAAAAGTACCCGTCCTCGGTGTGGCCGGCCGATGCCCGCGTCCGCGCCGACATCACCCGTTGGCAGGCTTGGGATCTGGCGCACTTCGGTCGCGCGGCAGACGTGCTGCTCTTCGAGAACCGTCTCCGGGGAATGTTCGGCCTCGGGGCTCCCAATGAAGTCGCCGTCGCCCAAGCCGAAGCCGCGTTCTCTAAGCACGCTAAGGTTTTGGACGTGCAGCTTGCCTCGCGCAACTACGTAGTAGGCGACACGCTCACCCTCGCTGACTTTTCGTTGGCGGGCACCTTCGGAT
>CAIXGW010000271.1 GCA_903919145.1 uncultured Myxococcales bacterium | reverse complement strand
TGGACACCCAAGAGCGCATGGTCGAAGTCTGGGAGCTCGCTGGCGGCCGCTGGAGCGTGCTGGGCTGCTTTGGCGATGACGAGAAGCTGGCGCTGCCGCCCTTTGACGGGCTGGAGTTTGAGGTGGGGCAGCTGTTTGGGGGTCAGGTACCGCCAGCGACTTGACCCCTTGCCCAGACCGGCGTCCTGCTGCAAGCTCCCCTGCGCACTGGGAACCCAGAATGGGGGCCCTCTAACGCACCGACCAACTCTCGCCTTCCCCGGCACCGGAGACGATCCTCATGGCCAACCCAACCGCTCTCGTCGAAACCAACCTCGGCCACTTCACCATCGAACTCTACCTAGACCAGATGCCCATCACCGCCGGCAACTTCATCCGCCTGGCCAAAGAGGGCTTCTACGACGGCCTGCATTTTCATCGCGTGATCAAGAAGTTCATGATCCAGTTCGGCTGCCCCTACAGCCGCGACCCCAACAGCCCGCGCGCCGGCACCGGCGACTCGCCCCACGGCACCATCCGCGACGAGCACACCGCGCGCCTGAGCAATGAGCCGGGCACGCTGTCGATGGCCAACACCGGCCGGCCGAACTCGGGCAGCTGCCAGTTCTTTATCAACACGGTGGCCAACCCCTACCTCGACTGGTTCAGCCCGGGCCCCAGCCAGCACCCAGTGTTTGGCAAGGTCATCAACGGCATGGAAGTCATCAAGCTCATTGAGCAGGCGCCCACCTCACAGGATCGGCCGCGCGACCCGATCAAGTGCGAGCGCATCACCATCAGCGACTGACCGCGCCATAGGCCGCACTGGGGCTAGAGAAAATGCTGATCTTCATAGCCCCGCCGCCGATCAAGCCGTCTGAGCCCGGCCTCAGCGCCTTTGCGGCCGCCCAGCTGTTGCGGCGAATGGGTGGACGCAGTGGGGCGATCGACGCGTCGCTTGGCTGGTACCGCTATGTATTGCGCGCGGAGCACCTGCAGAAATGCCTGACGCATGCTGAGGAAATTGGCCGACCGGAGGCGGAGCTGACAGCCTTTCGCCGCTCGATCCGCTCGGTGACACAGGCGCGACCGCTGCACAACCCGGCCACCTACCGCAACCGCAGGGTGTACACCTCTGCCATAGGCCACTTTGAACAGGCGCTCAAGCTGGTGGCACTGCCGTTTCCCGGCGTGCACCTGCGGATAGCCCAGATCGAGGTCGAGAGGCCGGGGCTGCGGCCAGAGTCGTCGGCGGGCCTGTTGGACCTGTCTTTGCAGCCGGGGCCGTGCGACGACTACTTTGTGCAGGAGTTGATCCCCGAGCTGGTGCTGCGCGGCGCAACCAAGGTGGGTATTTCTCTGACCTTTCAGCCGCAGGCACCGATAGCCATGCGCTTGGCCCGGCTGCTGAAAGAGCACCTGCCAGGGGTCGAGCGAATCCTGGGGGGCCCGCTGGTGGCCTGCTGGCATGCGGCGGGGACCAACTTGGCCGTCGAGCCATTTGAGCTGTTCGACCGCGTGCTGGAGGGCACCGACGCCGACATGCGCGTGCTCGCAGCGGAAGTCCGCGACCCGGCGCTGGAGCCGCTGGCTGACGTGCTGACCGAGGGGCCTCTTTCGGTCGACCTCGACCAGGTGCAGTGGGATCAGTACCTTGCGCCCAAGCCGACGGTGCCTGCGGTGCTTGGCCGCGGCTGCTATTGGCGGCGCTGCACTTTTTGCCCGGACTTTCTGCACCCCAGCCTCAAGGCCTCTCCGCGCGATGCCTTGGAAAACTGGCTGCATGCGATTGCCCAGCGGTTTCCAGGTGGTGCGATGATCCACTTCACCGACTCAGCCATGCCGCCGTCGCACCTGGGGCGCGTGGCAGAGATCATCCGCCGCGACCAGCTTCCCCTGCAGTGGCGCGGCTTTGTGCGCGTCGAGCGCAACTTTGCCAACCCCGAGTACGTGCGCCAGCTGGCCGAAGGTGGCTGCGCGATGCTACAGCTGGGGGTCGAGACCGGCTCGCAGAACATCATGGACAAGCTGGGCAAAGGCGGCGGCAACCCTGAGCTTTCTCGGCAGGTGCTGGCGGCTCTGGGGGCCGCCGGGATTCGCAGCTACGTCTACCTGCTGTTTGGCGTGCCGGGCGAGACCGATGAAGACCGCGAGCAGACGCTGGCGATGGTCCAAGAGCAGGCCCCGCACATCCACGCGCTCAACCTGGCGATTTTGAACCTGCCGCGCGGCAGCCCTATGTCGATGAACCCAGAAGAATATGGGATCACACAGATTGTGCCGTTCCACGTCGACACCGACCTGTCTCTGTATGACGATTTCCGCTGTGGCGACATCCACCCGCGGGTCGAGGCGCGGCGCTGGCTGGACCACCGCTTCTCAAAGGACCCGGCTGTGCGACAAATTGGTGCCGATCTGCGCTCGCCGTTTAAAGAAAACCACGTGTGGTCGCTGTAGCAGCCACGGCCCCCAAGGAGCCCGATGAGCCCTGCCCACCTGCTGACCGGCCACCTCGACGCGGTGGCGCGCTGGCACGACGCCGAGCGCGACTTCTTGCAGAATCTGGCCAGCCAGGGCCAGAGCCCGGATGCGCTGTACATCGGCTGCTCGGACTCGCGGGTGGTGCCAGAGCTCCTGACCGCTTCGGCCCCGGGTCGGCTGTTTGTGGTGCGCAACATCGCCAATCTGGTGCCACCGCTGGAGCACGCCGACGCCAGCGTGGGTGCTGCCATTGAGTACGCGATTGGCATGTTGCGGGTGCCGCACCTGATTGTCTGCGGCCACGACGGCTGCGGAGGGGTCAAGGCAGTGGTCGAAGGCATCGACCTGAGCCAGCAGCCCTCCTTGCAGGAGTGGCTCAAGACCGTTGAGCCGGCGGTGCAGCAGGCCGGGCCAGAGGGCAGCAAGGAGCAGCGCCTGCGCCGGGCGGTGGAGGCCAATGTGCTGGCGCAGCTGCGTCACCTGCTCACGTTTCCGGCGGTGCGCCAGGCCATGGAGGCCGAAAAGCTGCAACTGCACGGCTGGGTCTACGACATCCACGCCCTGGCCCTGCGCGTCTACGATCCAGAGGTCGATGGGTTTGCACCGCTGCGACAACTCCTGACGGGCACCGCTGTGCCAGCCTAGGCCACCAGCACCAGCTTGCCGACCACTTTGCCGCCCTGCGAAAATTGGTGGGCGCGCTCGGCTTCTGCAAGCGGAATCCGCTGGTCGATGACGACCTCTAGCTTGCCTGCGGCGATCGCCTCGACCAGTGGCGCCAGCCGAGCGCGGTTGGGCCGCGCCAGCACGGTGCGCACCGGGCCGGGCAGCAGCATGTCCAGCAGGTCTGCGGCGCCAGGGACCACCAGCACCAGCGTGCCGCCTTTGGCCAGCAGCTTCTTGGTCATCGCGGTTGGATAGCTGGCAGAGCCCACGGCGTTGACCACAAGGTCGAAGGGGCCGAGCTTGGCGGCCTCTGCGGCCACGTCGACCTTGGCGTAGTCGAGCACCTGCGCGCCGAGCCGTGCCACCAGCGCAGCGTTGCGGGTCGAGCAGACGCCCACTACGGCAAACCCTGCATTCCTGGCCAGCTGCACAGCCATGTGGCCGACGCCGCCCGAGGCGCCCAGCACCAGCACCTTGGCCGGCGTGCCCGGCTGGAGCTTAGCAACCTCAAACAGCGCCATCTGGGCGGTGACCCCGGCGACCGGCAAGGCGCCGGCGACGTCAAAGGGCACACTGTCAGGCAGCTTGCAGCAATTCTGGGCCAGCACCTGCGCCATGGCCGCGTAGGAACCGCGCTCGCCCTTGGAGAAGTCGGTGCCCGCCACCACCCGATCGCCAGGCGCGAGATCCGTAACTGCCGCACCCACTTCGCGGACCACCCCGGCCACATCGACGCCGACCACCAGCGGCCCGCGCGGGCCGATCACGCGCTGCACCAGGCCGAGAAAATCGCCTTGGCGCATCTTCCAGTCCACCGGATTGACGCCGGCCGCTTGGACCTCGATCCGCACCTGGTCGGGGCGCAGCGGCAGGTCGGACAGCTCCAGCCAGGCAAGGGGGGTGTCCTTGTTGGGTGACGTCAGTGCTTTCATAGGTCTCCTTGGCAGGACGAAAAACGACCGCGGGGTCCGCTGCCGCCCAGACTGGAGCAGCTGCGAACCCCGCAGTAGAAAACGAGTAGCCTTGGGTAACTAGTACCGCAAACCCTAATTTCGCTCCGGGTTCCGGAACGGACTTGGTTTGGGGTACGAAAGAAGACCCAGCGGTGGAACCCAGGACCTGTGAACAAGAACCGGGCGTAACCCGGATCGAATTGCCGGTCTTGGCTACTAGTCGTTTTCGATGCGACGCAGCTTGGCGGCGCGGCCCTGCAGCTGGCGCAGGTAGTAGATGCGCGACCGGCGGACCTTGCCGCTGGACATCACTTCGATCTTGAGGATCCGGGGCGAGTGCAGCGGAAACACGCGCTCGACGCCGATGCCGCCAGAGATCTTGCGCACAGTGAAGGTCGCATCGGTGCTGGAACCGGCGCGGCGCAGGACCACACCCTCGTAGATCTGGATGCGCTCTTTTTCGCCTTCGATGATGCGGCCGTGCACCTTGACGGTGTCGCCGGTGCGGAAGTCGGGCAGGTCGAAGCGAACGTGGGCGCTCTTGACGTAATCTAGCAGGCTCATGGCTCTCTCTCTATGTGGCCCCTCTGGGGGGCTTGCAGGTCGGCGGGCTTGGGTCCACGAGCGTTGCCGCTCTGAGTTGGGGACGCGGGTCCCCGCCGGATCGCGCAGAGGTCCAGCCCACTACCAGGAGCTGTACGTACGGAGGTCAGAAATTGGTTGAGATCCGTTGGGTTTTGAACGGCCCGAAGGTCTCAGGGATCGCGATCGCCCAGCAGACGATCGAGAATGATCGCCACTGCGGCGCGAACGGACAAGTGATTGTAAGGCGCTTCGCCCTCTTCTACCAGCGCAGGGTCGCGATGGACCGGCGCCAGTCGCACGTCCGCAGCCGCCAGAACAGAGGGGGCGAGCCCCCAGCCGGTGCCAAACACCAGCAGCAGCGGCGGATGGTCGCTGTGAGCGCCGCCCTGAGGTGACGCTTCGAGAGCTTCTGCCTGCCGCAGCTTGTTTCGCCAGTGGGCGTAACTCTGCGGTTCGGCTCCACCTTCAGGGGCATAGCGGGCAGCCGTCACCACCACCACCGGCGCGCGGCCAGTGCGTTGGGCAATGTCGGCCCTTGCCTGTTCGACCGAAGCCGCCGGCTGGACGCGGGCGATCGCTTCGGCGCGACGCAGGTGGCTGCTGCCGTCTCCCTGGGTCCAGTGCTCTACCACTTGCTCGACCATCCGCTGCTGCAGCGCCACCGGAGTGACGATGTAAACACCTGAAAGGCCAAAGGTTCTGGCGGAGCGGGCCAGGTCGTGGACGTCCACGTTGGTCAGCGCCGTGGTCACCTCCCGGCCAGTGCGATCCAGCACAGGGTGGTGAACAAGGGCGAGGAAGATAGCTGTTTTCATCGAAAAGTCAATCCTGAGGTGCAAGTCCGAGGGAGTCCCGCTGGCGGTCGCTTGCTCTTCTAGGCGCGCCCAAGAGCCCATGCGCGATCTCAACAGGTTGAGCGGAACCTGCCGGCAGAACCTAGCCGGGTTGCCAGCGGAATGCCAGTCCGGGCCAAGCGCAGGGGACAGCGGCAACTCCCCCGCTGCCGCGGTGCCATCCGCACCAGCTTACGCCTGGGCACCGTGGTAGCGCCAGGGCCGAACTCCGACGATGACGCCCAACTGTACGCTAGGGAATGTCTGATCCTTGATCTCCGGCGGTTTTTTCTCGCCGTCTCCCCACCGACCCGGCAATCTCGACCTGCCCCGCACCTTTTTTCGCGGCGCCCCGCGGGAAAATCTGCCAGTCGCCGACAACTTGAAGGAGGGGCAAATTCGCCCCGGCCGCAGGGCCACCATGAGAGAACTGCGCCTGTACGACCCAGACTACTACTGCGA
>CAIXGW010000270.1 GCA_903919145.1 uncultured Myxococcales bacterium | reverse complement strand
TCCACGTTATTTTCATCGCAGCCGACCAGGACAGCCGGCCAGACGTCTGCCGGGCCTGCTCGACCGCGTGATGAGCCAGCTCGGCATCGGTCAGCGCCACCTGGCAGTCGTGACCTGGCGCCTGCGGCTTGTCCCGCCGGCAAGTGCGGCGGCGGCACCACCGTCAAGTGCGACGACGACAACCCCTGCACCAGCGACTGGTGCGACAAGGCCGCAGGCTGCAAGACGGCGCCGTACAGCGATGGTTTTGCGTGCGCGGGCGGCAAGAGCTGCCAGGCGGGCGTGTGCCAGTAGCTTGGCAGGTGGGTGCGGCGTTCATTCGGCGGCCAGCTTTTCAGAGGCAGGTTGCGCTCTTGCAGAACTTGCCTGCGCCGCAGCTGGTGCCGTCTGGCAGTGGCGGGTTGTAGCAGCCGCCGTGGGCGGCGTCGCAGAGGTCACTGGTGCAGGGGTTGGTGTCCGCGCAGTCGGCGACACTTCGGCCCCAGCACGGCCCGGACTCAGCGCAGCCGCGGTTGCCGAATTCGTCGGCGGCGACCAGCTCGACTTGGGATTGGGTGGCGGGGCCAGTCCCGCTGCTGGTGACGATGACCGTGATGGAGTTGTTGCGGAATGGGTAGGTTCTGCAGGTTAGGTCTACGTCAACTGGGTCCTTCGAGTTGGACACAGGAATAGGGCGAGACCAAAGCGCGCGGCCATCTTTGGCGATTCTCCAGCACGTAGTATCAGAGATTGCGAGCGAACCAGCATTCACATGGCTTCCAGAATACACCCCAAAGTCGCCGTCTGGCCGAATTGCACTTGGCCAAGCAAAGTCGGCTCCCCCCAGGGCAACTGGTGCCATTACCGGCTTTCCGGGCCCGACTTCGCGAATCTCTAGCCTACACGGACCGCCGGAACACTGGTCGCCTGTGGCAATTGCCCTGCCTTGGTCTACTGCTAGAAGGCTGGCCGTGCCTGTCCAGCCAAGCACCTGCTCCACCCACGCCGGCTTCGCCTGGTCCCCGCCACCCTTGACGGACCAACCCATCACGTAGGCGGGCCGCGGTGGTTCCGTTGCCGCACCCTTGACCAAGGATCCGCCATAGGGTCCGGAAACGAAGACTTCGTCGCCGTAGGAGCTCAGATTCCAACCGTCCGCCACGTTTGCACCGACCAAGTCGGCTGAGCCAGTGCCCTGCAGTGCGAGTTTGCCCTCGTGGAGGCGAGCCCAGCGAACCTTGACACCTCCTTCTCTCTGCTCAGCGACGATGATTCTCCAGGACCCGTCGGCCTGCGCGTCCACTTGGACTGCAGGCCAGCTGTCTGTCATCGGCCACTCCAGCCAATAGCTGGACGATGGCGCCATGTGGCTGACAAGCAGCGTTGGGCCCTTGGCCGTACTAGCTAGCCATGGCGCCATCATGACATTAACAGACTCATTTCCACGAATCTCAAAATGCCCATCATCCGATTCCGTCATGACATCCGGGGCTCCCTGCAGATGATGGTGGAGCGTTGCGCTAAATGGAGCGATGGCACTGAAGAGCAGCACATCTTCAACGGGACCGCCAATCGCAAGATTGCCGAACGCGTCAATTCGACCCCACTGCCCATGCACATATGCACTGCCCTTCCACGTGACAGAAGGCGGGCAAAGTGGACGTTGCCGGTCGCCAAGTCCGCTGTCCGTATACCCAGTACCAGAACTATTGCCGTCGACCGGTTCGCGGACTTCGACCCCACTGTCCGGGCCAGCGTCAGCAGCGACGAGGACTGTCGCTGGGTTTGCAGGCTGGTCCATACACGTGGAACCAAGGAGGCATGTTCCTAATCCCAGGGGCGCCCAAGCGCGCCTGCAGAATCGCACTACCATACGCAGCCTGGGGCGGAAGCATTTAGGTTACAGGGGCATTCCTTACCCGGCTGTGGCTGGCCGCAGCCGCAAGCAATCTTCAGAACTTGTTTGCCGATGCATAGGGTCCGCAAACCGGGTACCCGTCCATTGAACCACCCCGCCAGCGCCATGCCGCCCCCGACCAAGACCATCCCAGCCGTCAGC
>CAIXGW010000269.1 GCA_903919145.1 uncultured Myxococcales bacterium | reverse complement strand
GCTGACGGTGCGTTGCCGGCTCGATGAGCGGGTCTACGAGACCGGGCGTCGAGTGACCGACGCGGAGATGCGGATGATAAACTTGCGGCCACACGCGTTCCACGGAGAATGGAACTACACCGTCGCACCCCGCCTGCAACCAAGTGCTTGACGAGGAACTCGATCGACTTGTTTTGTCACAGTTCCTAACCGCACTTGCCCAAGAGCGCCAGTTCTTCACGCAGCTGAACCGAGAGCTCGCAAACCATGCAGACTGGCCGGACGTCGATATTTGCCTGTCGATGATCGATTCGCGGGATGGGGCAACGTTCGCGCCGACTCAGGAATTCCAGAGCTACGCCCAACTGTCACGTTACCTGCGGTGGATTGACGTCTACCCGTGCTCCTCTCCGCCGGCAGAGCGGGCCAGGTTGGGCCAGCGGCGCGAAGACCGCCCAAGTACCGGCGTGTTCCCCAAGAGTCGTGAAGTCAAGACATTCGCCGACGAGCTCGCCCACTACGCGCGTCGGCTCGGCCCGACCGACTTCACCGGCCCTAGCCAGACCTTCACTCCAAGTCACTCAGCAGTCGTCACAACGCACACAGGATATGGGCCCGCACCGCAGCGAACGCATGGGATTGCGCTGGCTGAGAAGCTTGACGAATCTGCCTATGAAAGGCGCCACTGCAGCGAGCTTTGGCTTGCAGTGCACAATTTTCCGCAAGAGCCCGCGGTTTCTATGCGGCTCTGGCACCCGTATTGGCACCACATGGACGCTGCCGTGGCAAAGCTGCGGGGGATGTGCCAGGGTCAAACGAAGTTCGACCGGATCTACTTTGTTGATTTTTCGAAGTACGGTGGCGCCAAGGCGACAGTGTTCGCGTTGTGGTCGGCTGACGATGAGGCGCCGCGCGCCCAGCTCCCAGGCCAAACGGATGGAGGCGAAGCATGAGTAGGGACGGTTTCGGTGCAGGGAAGCCGGCCGAGGCGTACTCGCGAGCTCAAGGCGAGGGTGTGCATGTCCGAAGACTTCCAGACACTTGTTCAGCGCCAACACTGGGCACTCCAGCAGGAGTTCAAGCAGCTCGAGGACCGAGCCGCTGCCCTGTATGCCCAGCAGCGCGCCGAGTTCGAGGCCTACACTGCGACCCAGCGGAGCGCCGCAGCCAAGGCCTCGGCCAAGCTAGGCCGCACCTGCCCCACCCAACTTGTTGCACCAATCGAGATGTCTGCGGTTGTACTGTGCCGACAACTCCATAAGATCAGGGTAGTCCTGCGGGTCTAGCTCGACGGGAACACTGTGCGACTCGCACATGACTGACCAAGACGGCTGGTGTACTTGGTCCGGGGCAAAGGCCGCGGTCAAGAGCGCGTCGTAGGCTGCCCATCCGCTCCGCATGCCGGCGTGCACTGCTGGCATTCTGATTCGATTGACGTTGTCTATGTCGACCTGCTTGCGCCCGTGGACGATGGGGTTCCGCATGGCCACGTATATGTCGGCGTGGTACCGCTCAAAGGCCCCAATCGCGCTCTGCTTATCGGCCTGATTTGGGATCTGTGCGAGCATGGCCATCCACGAACCTTTGAACTCGAGACTGGCTGTTGCCTTGAAATTCTTGCCCATCGTCGGCATGAAGTACGGAATCTTCTCCATCATCGCTTGGTACATCACCACCGCGTAGATGCAGTGCCGCAGTTCGAGCCTGCGCAAGCCCTCAACATCCGCGCCGCGAAACATCCAGTGCCCCGGATGGTGTTGGTCAGGCGAGAACAGACGTTTTAGGTTGGCTTCTTCGTAGACCGCAATAGCTGAAGCCATATGGTCAAACGGCGGATGGCCAAGCAAGTGCGCCAGATCAAAGTGGTTTCGCAGATCCAAGTTCGTTCTCCTTGGGAAGCGATGAGCTTCCAACCGGGCTGCCGACTGCGCGACGGATGACAGAGCCCCCGCGCTACTTCGGCCTAGTTGACACGCTATCGCCCTGGATGCTGGCCCATCGCCTCCTTATCTGCAAGGCCTAGCCCCTCCTGGCAAGCACCGCACAACCCCACCACCACCCGCCCCAAACGGGGCAGGCAGCGGCAGGAATCTACTATCTTGAAAGGGTTGGGATTTCAAACAGCCAACCTGCAACCGCGCTTGACCGCCGCAGGAGCTCGCCAGCAGCTATACACCCTGACCGAACGACAAGATCACACATGAAATCTCCGCACGTGACCAGCGAGGAGCGCGGACTCGGCCTTGAAGCGCTCGAATGTGCGCACGAGAGCGGCGTCGCGGTCCCCCGGAGTGGCGTAGAAGGCATTGTGGGTGGTCAGCCTGCGCGTGGTCTTCCAGCAGCCTTCGATTCCGTTGAACTGTGGGGAGTACGGCGGCAGCCGGTGCAATTCGATGCGATCTTTGTTCGCCGCGAGCCACGCCTTGCCCTCGTCGTTGAGGTTGTGGCAGGGGCCGTTGTCGATGATGAGGAAGAGTTTCGCAGGCTTGCCAATGGCGGCTGCGTATGCGGCGACGAGCGCAACAAGGAAGGCGTAGAACGTCTTGCCATCGAACACGTCGGAGAACT
>CAIXGW010000268.1 GCA_903919145.1 uncultured Myxococcales bacterium | reverse complement strand
CTTTTGCGGCTGACTGCTGGCTGTTGGCCGCTGCTGCTGGGTCGGTTCCGTAGCGCAAAACCAAGTGCGCTGCGAAGCCGGGGAGGAACCTAGGAGCCTGTCGGGATAATCCCCGCCAGGCTCCGTGCCATTTTGCGTTTTTTTCAGTCGGGCAAGAAATATTGGAAGTGAATTCCAATATTTCGCCCGCCTGGGCGCTCGCAAGACGATCGCCCTAGGACCCAGTCGGATGCTGCGGCTGATTCAATAGTTTTAAGGAGTTATCCCTAGGCGACGGCATTACTCCGACAGGCTCCTAGGAAGGTGTCTACGTGAAATCCCTCTGAGGTCGGAGCGCGCGAACTCGAGGTTTTCCAGTAATTACATCGCCAGTAGCTTGCGAAGAACTCGCCCAGGCAATGAACTGCCGGGCTATCCTTGCGCCGTCCGTCGTCACGGACGGCCCGGTCAGGCCGTCTGCGCAGGCAGACGGCGTCATGGCAGCCCGCTGCTTCAGCAGCCGGGCGGAAAATCCCTTGGGGTACCAGCCCTACTTGCCAGCGCCGCCCAGGACCCCAAAGCGGTTGAGCAGCTGGCGCACCCCGACAGGCAGCAAGCGCCGCAGATCCCAGCGCGGCGGCGCTGGATCTGGGCTCAGGCGCTGCACCAGGCTGCGCGGCCTTTCTATCCCGGCAACGCCGCCAAAGCGCACCAACCCGCCGTGGACCGCCGCCCAGCGCTGCAGGTCCTCTAGGGGAGGCTGACCGCCGGCTTCCCAGCTAGCCCGAGAAATCGCCAGAAAATCTGCGCGCGTGCGCGGCGCGACGGCAACGGCCGCTCCGGCTTTGACGGCTCGCAGCAGCGCCTCGACCACGGTGTCGGGCTCGGCCTCGACATCGACCAGCACCAGCGTGTCGCCGGTCAGCGCCTTGAGCGCCGCAGTCAGCGCCGCCGCTGGCCCCACCAAACCGCCAGGCCGCACCAGCAGCCGCACACCGGCAAATTCCTCTACGCGCTGAGCGGTGGCGTCCGTCGAACCCAGGTCGAGCACGGCCCAGCGCAGGTCGACTTCGGGCAGCAGCTCTCGCCAGCTGCGCAGGCGATTCTCAATCAGGTGGGCGTGGTTGCGGGTCACCAGCACCACGGTAGCGCCGCCGGTCGGACCGCGCTGTTCCCAAGCCGGCGCCGACGGTGTCGCTACCGCTCCGGCCGCCACGGGCTCGCGCTTGTGGCGCGCCGCCTCCAGGGCCCGCGCCTGACTGTCCTCGTGGCCTTTGCGCTCTGCCTGCCCGTCTGCCGGGGCCGCCGCCGCCGCGGCTTTGGGCTCGGGCTCCCCAGTCTGGCGATAGCGCATCGCCCGTTCCTGCATCGACACCGGCGCCGCCCGCTGCGCCTGGGCATCGCGCTCTGGAGCCCGAGCCAGCTCGCGGCTTTGCCGCTGCCTCTCGGCCAGCTCGGCCATGCTCAACGGCCGTGGCGCTGTCGGCGCCGGCCGCTGGGCCGGCAGCGGCCTCTCTACGGGCTGCGGCGGCGCCCGTCGCGGCGCTGGGTCGGCCGGGCCCTGGCGATGCGGATAGCGGACCTCCGCCGCCGCTGGCGCGCGCTCTGCCACCGCCGCGCCGGGCGCT
>CAIXGW010000267.1 GCA_903919145.1 uncultured Myxococcales bacterium | reverse complement strand
GCAGGGCGCCGCGAATCTTGCCAACCAGCCGCCAGTCGACGGCATGGTCAAACAGCACGACCAAGTCGATGTCCGAGTCGTCGGTTGCAGTGCCGCGCGCCCAACTCCCTACCAGGAGGATCCGCGTCGGGTGAAAAATCTCTTGGATTCGTTGGGCGGCGGCGGCGATATTCGGGTTCATGTCCCACTCACGGCGACGCGGCGGTGGCGCCTGCACCTATGGTAACACGCGGCTGGCATGGGTCGATAGCAGCCCCGGGGCACGCAGCCAGTCGGGGTCGTCCGCTTTGCGGTCCACAGCACCCCGGCTCCGCCAGTTGAGCTGCACCACACGGCCCGCCTGAAAGACCGCGACGGCGGGCTCCGTCACCTTGGGCCTGGATTTCAATCCGAGCTTGCCCCGTCGGTGCCGGGCCTCACGCCGCGGGAGCCCCCGCGCGAGGGACGAGGAGCCGCAAGGCTTGACAGTCGTCGCCGCCTTGGACTGCCAGTGAAACCTCTTCTCCCCCAGTGCAAAATCCTGATACCGCAAGTGCTCCTTCACCCCAGCGGCTTTCTGCAGCGTCACCAGCAGCAGGTCGTACTCGCGCCCGCCGTCCCTGACCGCCTCGACCCCGGTGTACTACGCCTCCCGCAGCTCCTCGTCCTTGGTCCGAACCCCGCACAGTCAGTCTTTTTGGGCCAGCCGCAAGCTCCCCCGCCAGATACCGCGTATGTAGCACCAGCGGCACAGCCGCGGCCAGCTCATGCTTGGGCGCCAACACCCCGTTGAGCCGCTCGAGCACCTCGATCAGCTCCGCCAGTTCCGCCCTAACTGCCTGATGCCGCTTGAACCTCACGGCCGCCTCCCCTGACGCAGCCAGCTTGCCGCCGTACAGCACCACCCACAGCATGTCGCACAACCTGCGATCCCGCGGGGTCCACGCCGTCTCGCCGCGCAGCAGCCGCCGCCACAGGCCCAGCCGCAGCGGATCGCCCACGTGGGTCAGCTTGCCCAGGTTTGCCAGCACCTCCTCCTCGTCCGCGCCGGTGCTCGCCGGCACCGCCAGCCCGGCCGCGCGCCGCAGCCCGGGTTGGAACAGATCGCCCCGGCGCGGGGCATCCCGACGCGTTCGACTACAGCGTTTACCTCGGTCACGACGCAAGTTGCCGTCCCTGAAGAGGGACGGCGTCATGATAGCCCGCTAATTCATTAGCTGGGCCGAATTCCCCCGCATCCAACCGCCCAAACCCCGTGGCGACAAACTCCCCCAGCTCTTTGGGCGTATGCCCCAGCACGCCGCGGAGCTTTCTGTCAAAGCGAAAGCTGTGGTGCTGCCGACCCGTCAGGTCAAACACCACCAGCTCGGCCTTGCCCGGCGCACGCCGCAGCCCGTGGCCCAGCTGCTGCAGAAACACCGTGGCGCTCTCGGTAGGCCTAAAGAAAAACAGCGTGTTGACGTTGGGGACATCGACGCCCTCGTTGTAGAGGTCGACCACTCACAGCACCTGCACCTCGCCCGAGTCGAGCCGACCGCGGGCCTTGCCGAGCCAGGCCTCCAGGGCGGGGATGCCGGTTTCGTCGGTCCGGGCGGCGTGGAGTTGGGCCGCCGAACCAAAGCCAGCGACCTCCTTCTGCAGGTGCTGGCTCATCGGCTCGTCGCACAGGCCGGGGAGCAGTTTGGTGCGGCGCCAAGCGGGCATCGTGGACCTTGACTCTGCGATAGAGGGCGGGCCGCTAGGCTGCGGTGGGGTGGCAAGGTGTGCTGGAGCGAACAGGCCCTTGACGACTAAACCTGATAGGTTTAGATTGGACCAATGATCCACCGCGTCGAATTGACCAAGCGCGCAAGGAAGGACCTGGAGGCAGCGCCGCGGCACGTCCAAATGAAATTTCGAGTGTGGGTTTCAAGCGTCGAGTCGGTTGGGCTGACCGAGACGCGCAAGGCGGCGGGATGGCACGACGAGCCGCTCCAGGGCGACCGCCAGGGTCAGCGCTCTATTCGACTCAATCGGCAGTGGCGGGCCATCTATGTAGAGCGGCCCGACGGCACGCCTGAATTCGCCCGAGTCGAGGAGGTAATGCCCCATGACTACTAGCAAGGACGCGACCAAGACCAGCGCCACGATGCGTTTCCTCGACGATTTGATCGGTGAGCCGCTGAGTTTTGGGAACATGCTCTTCACGCTGCGACAATGCGAATCCTGGAGTCAGGCCGAGATGGCGCACCGGCTTCAGGTCACCCCCCAGCACCTTGGCCAGGTTGAGAAGGGGCGCAAGGCGGTCACTCCAGAGCGCGCGGCGAAGTGGGCGCGTGAGCTCGGCCAGAGCGAGGCGCACTTCGTGGCGCTGGCGTTGCAGGCGCAACTCGACGAAGCGGGTCTGGACCTGCGCGTCGCGGTGACGAGCGAACCTCCGCGCCGGCCCCCGCGGCCTGCCAAGGCGGAGTCAGTGCCCAAGCGCCGCTTGGCTGGGTAAAGGCCTGTGTCGCGCCCACCAGCTGGCCACCCAGCCCGGTCGGCTGGTTTCGCGCTTGGAGAAGGCTGTGGAAGACCTGCACACCTGGGCCGCCGAGTGGACGGGCGCCGACACCAGTAAGCTGCACGGCCTCCAGCGCGAGCGTGCCAAGAAGGCCATGGCGGACCTCAAGGCCAGAGTCGCGGCGGTGGAAGCGCTGCTGGGCTAAGTTCGCCGCGCGGCGGCGAATGCCGTCCCTGAAGAGGGACGGCGACATGATAGCCCGCAAATTCATTGGCTGGGTGCTGTTGGGGGTCTTGCCGGTACCCGTGGCGGCGACGAGCAGGTTCTGGTGGCGGCCAAGACGACAGCTTCCGCCAACTTAGGAACCCAGCTAATGAATTAGCGGGCTATCATAACGCCGCCCGCCTTCGCGGGCGTCTGGCTCTTGCCTATTCCCAGTCGTCCCGTAACTCGTTGGCTCCGTGGTGGGCCTCCTGATTCCGGACATATGCCTCCACCGCGGGGATGTCAGCACTCGACACCGAGAACGCGCCGTAACCGCCCTGCCAACGCAGCGAGCCTGGCTTCGAGGCGTTGGCCGCCCGCGCGGTCCAGCCCTTGACGTGCCGCACCAAGTCGGCCACGGCCAAGGTTGTCGGCACAGCACACAGCAGATGCACGTGGTCGGAAGTCCCGCCGACAACCGCCCAGGTACACCCAAGCGACCGCGCCTGCTCGCCAAGTGCAGGCCATAACCAAGCTTGCATCGCGCTGTCCATCTGCGGCATCCGATCCCACGTGGACCAGACCATGTGAACGTACAGTTCTTGTCGGCGTTCGAACACGGCGTGCACCTCCCAGCAGCTGGAACCTGCCGTCCCTGAAGAGGGACGGCGATATGATAGCCCGCCAATTCATTGGCTGGGTCGTTTTTGCGGCGGCTTCGCGCCGCGCCTGCCGGCCGGGGCCGGCGCGAACCGGTCGGGCCAGAGACCCGCCCCTACCCGGACGCGCGGCAGGTCGGCCCAGTGGCCGGCGTCGCCGCCGGACCATAGGCCCACACCGTCCCGGACCAGCCGCTGGCCCGTCCCTGAAGAGGGACGGCGATATGATAGCCCGCTAATTCATTGGCTGGGTGCTATTTTTTGGGGGGCTTTGGCGGCCCGGCCTTGGCCGGTTCACCCCCCGACTCCAGGCACCGCCGCTGCGTGGTCCTTGCGCTTGGCCACGTGCTGCAAAGCCACATCCAGCGCCTCGCCGAGCCAGGCCTCCAGGGCGGGGATGCCGGTCTCGTCGGTCCGCGCGGCGTGGAGCTGGGCCGCCGAACCAAAGCCAGCGACCTCCTGCTGCAGGTGCTCGCTGACCGGCTCGTCGTACAGGCCAGGGACCAGTTTCGTGCGGCGCCAAGCGGGCATCGGGGACCTCAGCTGTGCGGAAGGGCGGGCGCCAGGCTGGGGCTGGGTGGGGTGGTTGTCAAGGTGCGGGTAGGCGTTGCGCAGGGCTCTGGCGCCCCCCTTGCCCCGCCCAACCGTCCGTACTACCCTCCAAACTCGCAGGGGCCGCTTGCCCGCCATCCCACCGCTGC
>CAIXGW010000266.1 GCA_903919145.1 uncultured Myxococcales bacterium | reverse complement strand
GCGCCGAGCAGGGTGGCCGCGGCGATCGCAATGACGCCGCTGAGCAGCGCCGCCGTGACCGTCGTCCGGACGCTCCGGCCGCGGCACCGCAGGGCGAAGGCTCTCCAGCCGCTGAGTAGTCTACCCAGGGCCTGAACGGAGCCGCAGGGGCCCGTCGCCGATCTATCGGCGGCGGGCTTCTGCCGTTTTGGAGCGCCCGCGCCAGCCCAGACTCGCCCGCAGGCGATGGTCGTCGCCCGCAGGCGCTGGTCGGCGCGTCGTCACTGGCAAAACGGCAGCGGGGCCGGCAGGTTGCCCCGCCGACCCCGCAAGATCCGCTCTAGCATCAAGCCAGGAAGTCTACGGCGCCTGGCAGGTCCCGCAGGTCGAACCTGTGCAGCTGTTGCCGGCGGGCTGGCCGGTAGCGTCACAGCAGTCGCCTGCCTTCATGCACTCGGCGTCGCAGTAGCAGCCGCTGGGAGCCTTGCCGCCACAAGACGCGTCGCAAGGGTGGCCAGTGGTGGTGGTGCCGCAGTCCTGGGCGCAGCTGGCCTTGGACTCGCCAGTCTCACAAGTGCCGTTGCCGCACACAGGACCAGCCGCACCGCAGTCCTTGCTGCAACTGGCCTTGGTCTCGCCGCTCTCGCACTTGCCGTTGCCGCACACCGGGCCACTGGTCGGGCACGGGTTGGGGCACTGGGCATTGCTTGAGCAGGTGACCATGCCGATGACGGCAGCGTTGGTCTCCATGCCGGTCGCGCACTCTTGGATGCAGCTCTCGTTGCAGTCGCACATCACGGCGCAGTTGAACATGCCTTTGCACTTGGCGTCGTTCAGGCACGCGGTCCACTGGCTGCCGCACTTGCTGATGCCGCACTGGAAGGTGGCGTTGTACTGAGAGGCGCAGTCCATGGGGCAGGTCGTGGCCTCGCCGCTGTCGCACTTGGCGTCGCCGCACTTGCCGGTGGTGGTGCCGGGGCAGTCCTGTTTGCAGCTGGCCGGGGTCTCGCCGCTTTCGCACTTGCCGTTGCCGCAAACTGGGCCGGTGGCTTTGCAGTCTTGCGGGCACATCTCGACGTTCTCCGTCCCCTCGCACTTGCCGTCGCCGCACTTCGGCCCAGTGGACGGGCAGTCTTTGGCGCAGCTCGCGGTGGTCTCGCCGGTATCGCACTTGCCATCGCCGCAAACGGGCTTGGCGGGCTCGGTGGGCACGCAGCCCTTGCTCATCATGCACATCGCCACCGCCAAAGCCTGGGAGTTGTTGTCCGGCGGGTTCGGGCAGGCGTCGGCGCATGCTTTATCGGTACACTTCTCGACACAGTTGGCCATCATCGCGCAGCCAGCCGTGTCGGCTTTGCAGGCGGACCATTCTGTGCCGCACTTGCTGAGGACGCACGCTTTCATCTCGGCCACGGTGGGCTCTTTGGCATCGCCACCAGTCGTTCCATCGCCGCCGCTGGACGTCCCGTCGCCGCCAGACACGGTGTCGGCCACCGGGCTCTGCACGTCCTTGCAGACGGCGATCTTCTTGCTGGGATCGGCCGGGCTGACCTCTTGGGCGCAGTACTGGCTGTTGGTGCAGGAGCCCAGGTCAGTCCACTCACCGGCATCTGGCGTGGCCGAGGCTGGCAGCGCCACACATTCGGTGCGCTTGAGCCCAAGGCAGCCTTGCGAGCTGTACTTGGTGTTGCAGAAGGTGCCTGCCGCGCCGCCCGTGGCTGCTATGCCACCACCGCCGCCGCCGCTGCTAGCGCCGCATGCTGTGGCCAACCAAGCCGCGCAAATCCCCATTGCCAAGCCCAAGCCCAGCCGCCGTTGCATCATTCCGTCCTCCCGTTGATTGTCTGGCTAGCGCTCACGGCCACCGCGACTCTACTCGGCGCGCCAAAAGACTCAGTACTTTAGCGTTTTCCCTTGAGCCAAGCAAGATGCCGGCGACCTACCTGCGCCCAGCTGTCGCCGCGACCGGCCATGCTGCGAACCCGGCTCACGGCGCCAAGCATGCGGTAAGGGGCGCTTTGCATTGCTCCTGCAAGCACTTGTCTTCACAGCTCTTGGCGCCCTTGCAGCTGCCGCACTTGTCAGCCATGCACTGCATCAGCGCCACAACTTTGGCGCCTTCGCTGGGCGAGGCGTCGTGCAGGCACTGCAAGCCGCACGCGTCACCGGACCCGCCCTTGTCGCAGGTTTCCCAGCAGCCAAGCGTGTCCAGACAGGTCTTGGTGCCTGACGGGGCGATGCACTGGACCAGCGGCGAGTAGCACGCTGAGCTGGCCTGGTCGCCACACTGGATGACGGCGATCCACTGCGCCTGCGCCTCTTTGGTGGCCTTGCTCCAGCAGTCGCCGATGCACAGCGACTTGGCGCCATCGCTTAGCTTTTCGCAGGCTGAAGAGCAGGACGCGAGCTTCCAGCAGTCGTCGCTGCCGGTCTTGCCGCCGGCGAGGCAGGTCAGCGCCTGATTGGGGCAGGCCGCAAACGGGTCTTTACCGCCGGCCGCCGCGCTGCAACCGCCCAGAGCGTCAAACTGAGCTTGCGCCGCGCTGCTCATGGCCGAATAGCAGTCAAAAATGCAGGTGCCGCCCTTGTCTTTGCAGCCTTCCATGCAGCCAAAAGCGCTGGCGCAGCTCGCCTCGCCCTTCTTGCCGTCACCGCCGCAAGCCATCGCCGCGCTGATGCACTTCTGCCATGCGCAATTCAGCAGGCAATTGGCGTCGCTGACGCCGGCGCACAGGCCTTTGGCACAGTACTGGTCTGCGCACTGCAGGAAGGGCTGAATCGCGGCCGCGGCGGCCGGTGAGGCGCCGCTCAGACACGGCTGAGCGCAGTCGATCCCGGCAGCAGAGCTGCAGGCGACGCCGACGCAGGTCAGCAACTTGCTGCAAAGTGGGTACTTTGACGCGGCGGAGTCCACAGCTCCGGCGTCGCCACTGTCCGCAGCCGCCCCATCCACCGGCGCCGTGTCCGACGGTGTGGCATCACTGGTCGCGCCGTCAGGTGCAGCCGCGTCAGCACCGCCAGCGTCTGTTGCAGGGTTGCCGTCCAGGCTCGCGTCGGCTCCCAGAGCGTCGGCCGATGCGCTGGTGCCAACGGTCGCTGGGGCAACGTCTGGCTCTGCGCAGCCCAGCAGCAGCGCCGCGCCAACACCTGCCCATCCGCGCCAATTCATTCTCATCTCCGCCCCCTGGTCGATGCGCGGGACCTCGCGCCGTCCGGCACAGCCCCTCTGGCATCATGGCGGCTGCACCAGCGGATCTCAAGCGGGGTTGGACGGCCCACCGCGGCGCGTGTAACCTTGGAGGCGCGTCCGGTTCGGCTGGTCGGGGCCGAGGGGCAGCGGGGGAAGAATGGCGATCGCGCGCGGTGATGGACGTCGATGGGCTGCGGGGCTGGTGCTGGCAGTAGCGTTGGCAGTGGTTGGCTGCGGCGAAGACGAGCCGGCTACCTCGACCGGAACAACGTCTGGCAAAGACGCCGTGGATGCCGCAGCGGATGTACCCGCCGCCCAGGACGCCAGCACCTCGCTGGCTTCTTGCACCGGCAGCGCCTTGCAAGCCACCTTTGCCCCCAAAGACGTCGACTGCGCCTTCTTGGCCAAGTGCCCCTCCTTGGGCGAGTGCTACTGCGGCGACAAGTGCCCAGCCAACAAAGCGCCCAAGTGCGACCCCAGCATCTGCCCCAGCGCTGCGCCCAAGTGCTATTGCGGCGAGCAGTGCACGGCCAACCAAAAGAAGTGCCCGCAATTCATCTGCGATCCGCTGGATGAGAAGGCCTGCGTCGAGCTCGACGACTGCGTCTTCAACACCGCCAAGCGCCCCGAGTGGTGCGGTTGCCAGACCATGCCGCCGCACAAGCCAGACTGCTGGTGCAATGCGGGCAAGTGCTCTGAGCCCCATCCTGAGTGCGACGCCAGCAAGTGCGCCGGAAAACCCGTGGACAAATGTATCTTTGTTAAGGGTGACGATTACGACGGCTGCTGGTGCGACCGCTGCGGCATGCTCGGCGAGACGCCCAAGTGCTTCTTTGTCCTGTGCCCGTGATCGCCTGGCGCGAGTGGCTGTGGGTAGCCGCTGGCAGTGCATTGGGCGGCACGCTGCGGTTTGCCGTGGCCCGCTGGCTGCACGGCTTGGCGCCCGCCGGCATTCCCTTGGCGACGCTGACCGTCAACGTGGTCGGCTCTGCAGCCTTTGGCTGGCTGATGGCGCGCCAGGGCCAGGCGCCGCTGTCGGCAGCCACCTACCTAGGCCTGACCACAGGCATTCTGGGCGGCTTCACCACCTACTCCACGTTCAACGCTGAGGTGCTGCGCCATGCGCTGGCCGGCCAGTTCGCCAAGGCCGGGCTGTATGCTGCGGCCACACTGGCGTCCTGCCTGGTCGGCGGCGCGGCGGGCTGGTGGCTGGCGATGAGGAGCGGCGGGTGAGACTGATCGACTTGGCTCGCTAAGCCTTGCGCTTGCCACACCGAGCGAGTCTCAGCCCAGCCACGGCCACCGCCAGCGGCAGTAGCGCCAAGGACCGCTGATGCCGGTCCGCCTGGCAGCCCGAGTCCACCGCGGCGGCGACGACCGGTGGCGGCTTGGCCTCAGCGACCGCATCGCCAGCCAGCCCACTGTCCTCGCTTTCGGCGGTGGCGTCTCCTGCGCTGTCACCGGCGGCGTCGGGTTGCGCCGGCAACGGACAGGGCTCGGCAAGCGGCGTGCAGGTGACCTGCTGGCAAGGGGCAGCGCACAGCGTCGCACCGGCAGTTCCACAGGTGGTTGTGCAGGCCGCAGAGTCAGTGGTCTCTGGCAGGCATCCCACCGCCGGTCCGCTCAGCGCCAGCCATCCATGGCCGTGAAGCGCGTCGGGCAGCGCCAGGCCATGGCTGTCGACCTGCGCCAGCAGCAGGGCCAGCGCCTGATCTGGCGTGGCCGCTCCCCCACCGATAAGCACAGCCAGGGCGCCGGCGACATGCGGGCAAGCGGCCGAAGTCCCCTCAAAGAGCTCAGAGGCCACGCCAATTTCTACCGCAGTGGGCCCCAGCAGCTCTGGCTTTGGCCGCCCGTCAAAGGTCGGCCCGCGGGCGCTGTACTTGGCAATCGCGTTACCCTGCCAGCTTTGGACTTCAGCGGCGCCGACGGCCACCACATCCGCACAGGCCGCAGGATCGACAATCGTGCCGCCCAGCTGATGGTGTTGCAGTGGCCCGATGCCCTGCCCGACCATCCGCAGCGCCAAGCCCGGTGGCACGGCACCTTTGGCGTGGACGCGCAGGAAGTACGTGCCGGACTTGGCGACCGGAAACCAGATGACTTCTGCTGGGGTCTGCGCGCCATCCTGCAGGCTCTTTGAGCTGGCCAGCTCCTGGCAGGCCCCGGTCTGGTTGGCGCACACCAACAGGTCCAGGTCGATGGCCGTGCCCGGATAGGCGTTCCAGTCGAGCTCAAGGTCGACCTGCGAGCCGCCAGGGGCAAAGAAGCCGTTGCTTTCATCGCCGGTTGCATAGTCCAGCCAGCCGTCCTGGTCCGGGTCGCTCCAGGAGCCTCGCCACTGGTGGCCGCCCCCCTCGTTGCCGGCCGCAGCCACCCAGGTGATTCCGCTCTTCTTGGCCAAGGAAGCCAGGGCACAGGCCTTGCCGGTGCCGTCGCCAAAGGAGTAGCCGGTGGTCCAGCCAGAGCTCTGGCTGATGACTTGGACGCCATTGGCCGCCAATTTGCCGACTTGGACCTGCAGCTCTGGCAGGGTGGCAGACTGCATTGGCCAGATCGCGGCATCGGGCGCCATGTCGGCGACGATCTCGGCGCAGCCGGTGCCGTGCCAGGCGTCCTGATCGGTGCCTTGGAAGGGCGCCTTGCCCTGCACTTCCAGCAGTTCTTGCTGCGCCAGCGCCGTGCCGAAGCCATACCACTCTTCATCGATGACAGCGACCTGCACGCCGGCACCGCGGGCCCCCTGGCAGTGCCGCGCCGTGGCCCCGGTGGAGGTTGCGCCTTGGCTGAGCACTGGCCCAGTCAGCGCTCGCAGCGGCCACGGCAGCCGCACCCGCTGCACGCCCGGCCACTGGCTGAGGCGGTCCAGAGAGGCCAGGGGCACCCAGGCAAGCCAGCTGTCGGTGCCCGCCGCCACGGCCCGAACCCGCGCAGCCGTCGCCCGCGCGGGCCAGGTCAGCGTGTCCTCTGGCTTGGCAGCGTGTAGCTCGACCAGTAGGTGGTCGGCGCTGACCAGCGGCTGACGCAGACGACGCTGAAGCCCGCGGACCAGCGGCCACTGCGCCACCGCCGCTAGACCGTGCGCGCGCAGCCCCTGGGCCAATTGCCACACCGGAGTCTCCACACGCTGCAAGGGCGCAGCGGCTGCGTGACTGTGCGGCGCCGCCGACCCCGCGGCGCTGCCACCAAGGAGCCACGCCGCCGCCATCGCAAGCTGCCACGCGCCGCGTGCCATCTACAGCTTGAGCCGCTGCACATCGATCGTCGATGCGCTTGCATCCAGGCCCGCTAGCACCAGCAGCCGCTCTTTGACCACCGCCAATTGCTGAGGCTGCAGGGCGGCCCTGGCCCGCCAAGCCAGCATCAGGAAGTGCAGTTTTTCGTCATCGGTGGCCGCCGCCTCTGATCGGGCTACCCAGCGCTGCGCATGAACGCGCAGCCCTGCCAGCACCGGCTCCAGGGCCGGCCGGGTGATGCGATTGGCCAATTCCACAGCCAGCGTAGGATCTTCTGGCAGCCCAGACGCGTGCTGAGGCTCCAGCAGCTGGCCTTTGACAATGACGTTGGCGCAGCTGTGGTCCTGGCGCACTTCGTCAAGCGCTGGGCTGTTTTGCAGATGAACCAATGCCTCTTTGCCCTGCCCCTGGGTCCAGCGCAGCTGCAACATGGCGGCGATCTTGAGAGTGAACACGGTCACACTGTACTCGTACGGCAGCCAGACCTCATTGGGCGTTTTTTCCGGCGTCTGCTCTGCCACAGCGGCGGCCGCGTCGTGGGCTTTCTTGGTCGCATCGGCGGTGGCCTGCAGCCGCGCCAGCTTGGGTGCCAACGATTCTAGCTTGGCGTTTTCCTCTGCGATTCTTTTTTCGTAGTAGTCGACGTTGCTTTTCCAGCGCTGCGCCGCGTGGGTCTGCGCGCAGTTCAGCTTGCCATCTGGGCACGGCGAGGCGCGACCAGTGTAGTAGGCGCGGTTCTCGTCCTCGATCTTGCGGCGGACTTCCTGCAGCTGATTCTGCAGCTGAAAGAGCTTGGCCTCGGCGCCGTTGACATCGTCCAAGACCGGGCGCATCTCGTCAGTGGCGGCGTTGAGGCGAGCCAGTGCTCCCGACTGGGCCGACTGCGCCTCGTCCCACTTGAGGTTGTGGACCATGTCAGTGCGGTCCAGATAGTTCTTCTTGCGCAACTCATCGACCTGGCTGCGCACCACCGCCAAATTGGCCCAGCTGACCTCCAGCCGACCGTCCGCCGCGCCGCCTTTGACCAGCGCCACTCGTAGCTGCGGGTCAGCCACGGATGCCAGCTCGCGCGAGACCACCGCGGCAGTGGCGGCATTCAGGGCGCTGACCAGCCCTGGCGGCAAGGCTTTGGCCATCGGCCCCGCCAAAGGCGCCGTGGCCACCGCCAGCCGATAGCCGCTGGCCGCGTCCATTGCCGCTTCCAGCTTGAGCATCGCCGCGTCGCGCTTGGGGTCGGCGCCAAGAATTGCCTTGAGTGCCAATGCCTTGACCCATGCCGCACCTACCCAACCCTTGCCCTTGGCCACGGCAATTTGCCTGGTCAGCGTGCCCAGAACCACTTTCTTGAGCGCCAGGGCCTCAGCGTCGATGGCCTTGACCAGCTTGGGCTCGGTCGCTCCGGCCTGCCGCGCGTTGGCCAGCGCAGCGGCTGCCTGCACCGGGTTGCCCGCCTGACGCGCCGACCGGGCCGCCGCCACCAATTCCTCGGCCACGCTGCTGGCCGCCTTGGCGCGGGAGGTCAGCAACTGCGCATCGCCTGGGTAGGTTTTCAGCGCCTCGTCGGCAGCCCTTAGGGCCCCTGCGTGGTCGCCCTTTTGCAGCTGTGCCGCCACCGCGGCGCGCACTTGGGTCACCTTTCCCTGCTGCGCCATGTGCTCGCGGACAGCGACGACGTCGGGGTGATCGCGCTGCCATCGCTCGGCTTCGGCCAGCAGCGCCTCAGCGGCGCCGACATCGCCGGTCTGCCACAGTTGCCTGGCTTCTAGCGCCTTCCACGCAGCCAGCCCCGGCGCAGCCCGCGCCCGCAGCCGCGGCCCTTCGGCGAAGTCGATCGGCCAGTCAGCCAGAACCCCAAGCGCATCAGCCAGTTGCTGCCACATGGCCTTTTGCTCTGGGCGATAGGACTGACCCTCCAGCCGCTGCAACAGCCCGCGCACTTGACCAAGCGCCAGCGTGCAGCGACCGCGCACCTCTGCCGCCCTGCCCTTGAGGTCCAGCACCCGCGGGTCCTGGGGGTCGTAGGAGGCCGCCAGCACCAGCTCCGACTCTGCTCCGGTCAGATCGTGCTCGCGCAACTGCCGCTGCGCGCGGTCGAGGTGGAACAACACCGCCTGCTGCAAAGCCTCTCCAAGCTGGGCCTGGATGAGATCGGCCTCTGGTCCGGGCGCAGCCGTTGCAGCAGCCCGGCGCAGGGTCCTTACTTTTTCGTCTGGGTCCTCGCCGACTTGGCTGGCCGCAGGCGCGGCTTCTCGCACCGGGGCGCTACAACTGGCTGCCAGCATTGCGCCAGCCGCGGTCAGCGCGGTCCATGTCGCCCATGCGCCACCGTGAATTCTGCGCCTTGCCATTGCCAACCCTCCAAAGAACCCGCGCGGAGTCTACTTGTTTTGCCCGGACGGCAACAGGGTGGGCGCGCAATGCCAGCACGGCGACTGAGGCTCCCGAACCAACAGGGTTGACAGCCCAGCCCAGAGACCAGCTCAGCGTTTCCTGCCGCCTGCTTTTCATTGTACAATCCGTCCCCCTGTGCTCAGGCTGAGCACGCGAGGCATCTGGTGGAGAACGCGGCTATTCTCAAGGTCTGCTTGCCCAAAGGGCGCATTTTTGAAAAGGTTCATGCGCTGCTGACCGACTGCGGTTTGGCGATCCGCGTTCCCGAGCGTGGCTACCGCCCCGAGTCCAGCGACCCGCGCCTGGCCATCAAGATTCTCAAGGCCCAAAATGTCGCGGCACTGGTGGGGCTTGGCTCCCATGACATTGGCTTTACCGGCCTGGACTGGGTCACCGAGACCAGCGCCGATGTGGTCGAGCTGATGGACTTTGGCTTTGACCCGGTGCGGATCGTTGCGGCGGCTCCAGAGGACTGCGACCAAGCCGAGCTGCTGGCGCGCCCCAACCTGGTGGTGGTCAGCGAGTACGAGCACCTGACCCGGCAGTGGCTGGAGCAGCGCGGCGCCACCTTTCACTTCATGCGCTCCTACGGCGCCACGGAAGTTTTTCCGCCAGAAGACGCCGACCTCATTGTCGACAACACCTCTTCGGGCAAGACCTTGGCCGAAAATCACCTGCGCATCCTGGACACCTTGCTGCTCTCTACCACCCGCTTGGTGGCCCATCCCCGCGCGCTGGACAACCCAGAGAAGCGCCTGGTGATAGAGGAGCTGCTGCTGCTGATGCGCGCCGTGCTTGATGGCCGCGAGCGGGTCCTGCTGGAGATGAACATCGACCACGCCCGGCTGGACCTGCTGGTCGCGTCGCTGCCCGCCATGAAAAGCCCCACAATCGCTCAACTTTATGGTGGGCAGGCTTACGCTGTCAAAGTGGCGGTGCCGCAGCGGCAGGTCGCCCGGCTGCTGCCTGAGCTCAAGCGGCTGGGCGCCACCGACATCCTGGAGACGCCGATTCGCAAGGTGGTGGCCTGAGATGGGCCTGCCGTCGCGCCTTGCGCTGGATGCGATCCACGCCTACCAGATTCCGACCACCGAGCGCGCGGGCCTGCTGCGCCTGGACGTCAACGAGCACCCCTGTGGCCCCGACCCGCAGGTGATGCAGGCGATGTTGGCGGCGCTCAGTCCAGAGCAGGTGGCCACCTATCCGCTGTATGCTCCCTGGCACGCGGTGGCGGAGGGCTATTTTGGCGTCACCCCAGGGCAGGTCACCTGTACGGCTGGCGGCGACGACGCGATCAAAGCCATCGTCGAGGCCTTCTTGCTGCCAGAGAAGGTGCTTCTGCAGCTGTCGCCGACCTTTGACATGTTTGCCCACTGGGCCAGGCTCTACGGCAACCCGATCGCCGAAGTGCGCCACCGAGCAGACTTCAGCATCGACGAGGGAGCCTGGCTGCGCGCCCTGGACGCCGCCGGCGATCGCCTGGGCATGGTGGCGCTGGTCTCGCCCAACAACCCGACCGGAGCGCTAGCCTCGGCGCAGCTGATTGAGCAGACGCTGCAGCGCACCACCGCCCCGGTGATTCTGGACGAAACCTACGGCGAATTCGCCCAGTCGCACGCGACCCGCCTGCTGGACACCTACAGCAACCTTTTGATTGTGCGATCTTTCTCTAAGGTTCACGGCCTGGCAGGGCTGCGGGTGGGCGCGGTGCTGGCCCAGGCGCCGGTGGTGGCCGATCTGCGCAAGGTGCTCAACCCCTACAACGTGGCGCGGCCGGCGATTGCGGCGAGCATCGCCATCATGGAGCGGCCGCAGCTGACCGCAAAGTGGGTGGCCGACGTCAAGTACGTGCGCGCAGAGTTTGTAGAATTTCTGCGCCTGCACCACATCGCCGTCGGTCCGCAGCACGCCAACTTTGTGCTGGCGCAGCTAGGAGAGGGGGCGGCGCGGATCACCAGTGCTCTGGCCGATCAAGGGATCCTGGTGCGCGACCGCAGCGGCAGTCACCCCGACCTGCAGGGCTGGGTGCGCATCGCCATTGGCACGGCCGCGCAGATGGCTCGGGTGCAGCGAGCGCTGGCCCCCCTGCTCTCTTGAACATATTCGCTAGATTCCAGAGGAAACCATGCGCCAGGCCACTGTAGAGCGAAACACCCGCGAGACCCAGATCCGCGTCACCGTCAACCTCGACGGCACCGGCCGCACCGAGATCGACTGCCCCGTCGGCTTTTTGGGCCACATGCTTGAAGCCCTTGGCCGCCACGCCCACTTTGACTTGCAGGTCCAGGTGCGCGGCGATCTGCACGTGGACCAGCACCACACCGTCGAAGACACGGCGATTGTAGTGGGGCAGGCGATTCGCCAGGCCCTGGGCGAGCGGCGCGGCATTTGGCGCACTGGCTGGTGTCGCTTTCCCATGGACGAAGTGCTGGCAGAATGTGCGCTGGACCTGGGCGGGCGGCCGCACTTTGTATGGGACGCGGCGTTCCAGCGGCCCTTCATTGGCGAGCTGCAAAGCGATCTGATCCGCGAGTTCTTTCAGGCGCTGAGCCTTTCGCTGGCCGCCAACCTACACCTGCAGATCGTCCGGCCCGGTAACGACCACCACCAGGCCGAGGCGCTGTTCAAGGCCACGGCGCGGGCCCTGGAGCTGGCTGTAGCGATTCATCCCCGCGCTGCGGCCGAGCTGCCAACCACCAAAGGCGCGCTCGACGGCTAGGGAATTGGCCAAGGTTCTCTTCAAAGCGCTTGCGCATGAGGCCATTCTGCGCCAGTCCGTCGCCTATTCGCCCGGTTGAAACGCCTCGAAGCGGGCCGTGTCGGTCAGGATGCAGTCGTCGGCCTTGGCCTGGCTGCTGCCCTTGCCGAGGTAGCGGAAAGTCGAGTAAATGCCGTCGCAGTCCTGGTCGCCGTAGGCGCTGACCTCAAAGGTCGCCTCGCCCATCGCTCCTGACGCTCTGTATTCATAGACAAATTGATGAGGCTCGCTCAACTGCCAGCGCAGCGCCGCCCACAGGCTGCGGTTCCACTCGACCTTGGTGGGGTCGCAGCGACCCTGGCCATCCGTCACGCTGGGATCGCAGCAGCTGGCCGCCAAAGTGGTGCGGATCTGGCCGCTGGGAAAGGCACAGGCGGCCCGCTCTGAGGTGCCGGCCTTCAGCTTGGGCTTGACGTAGTACACCGAAGCCGAGCGCACCAGCCGCGACAGCTCGCGCAGCGCCTCGTCTTGAGCGGCCCGCTCCATCAGCGCCGGAATGCCCCAAGCCGCGCCAAAGGCCAGCGCCGCCGTGGCCCCAAGAGTCGCTATCAGGCGGGCTTGCATCAGAAGCAGGCGCTCGTGGTCGACTGGCAGGGATACCACTGGCAAGCCGCGGTGCCGCCGTCATTCTTGCCCGCGCAGAACTGCCACTTCTTGGTCCCGCAGCACTTGTAGTTGCTGCCGTTCTTGAAAGCACAGGCCGCTCCGGGCTTCAGGCCGCAGCCGCCCCACTGGCAGTTGGACTGGCAGACCTTGGCCAGGCACACGTCGCCGCAGTTGAAGTCGGTGGCCCCCGGGGTGCACGGTCCCTGGCCGCCACAACCGCCCCAGCTGCCGTAGGCGCCCCAGCCACACTGGGCCGTGCAGGTGCGAGACCGGCTCTGGGTGCCGCAGTTGCCGCAGCCCTGGCTCTGGCTGTCGGTCTGGCCTGGGGCGCAGACGCCCTGGCCGCCGCAGGTGCCCCAGGCGCTCCAGCCGCCCCAGCCGCACTGGCTCGAGCAGGTGCGGGTGCGGCTCTGGGTGCCGCAGCTGCCGCAGCCTTGATTTTCTGATTGGACTTCGCCGGGTTTGCAGACGCCCTGGTTGTTCTTGATGCACTGGCCGCCGCTGCACACGGCCGTACCGCAGGCGTCGTTGAGGTAGCTGCAGTCGACCGCTTTGCCACCGCACTGGCCGTTGGCGCAGACATCGCCGGTGGTGCATGGGTTGCCATCGGTGCACACGCCGCCGCTGTTGGAAGGTTGGGCGACGCACTGGCCTTGCTGGCAAATCCCCTTGCCGCACGGGCCATTCAAGCTGCTGCAGTCCATCGGCGACCCCTTGCACGAGCCGCTGGCGCAAGAGTCGGCGGTGGTGCAGGGATTGCCGTCGTCGCAGGAGGAGGGCTTGGGGGCCGACGAGCACACGCCGCTCTCGCAGACGCCTACCGTGCATGGGCCATCAAAACCGGCGCAGCTCTTGGCTTTTCCAGAGCATGCCCCCTCCAGGCAGGTGTCTTGATCGGTGCAGGCGTTGCCGTCGTCGCAGATACCCGGCTTGGGCGCGACGATGCAGGCGCCCTGGCTGCACAGGCCCTGGGTGCAGGGCCCATCCTTGCCGCTGCAATCCATGGGCTTGCCTGCGCATTTTCCGGCGGCGCACTTGTCGGCCACGCTGCAGGGATCGCCGTCGTCGCAAGCGAGGCCGTTCTGCATCACATAGCTGTTCTTGCTCTGCAATGGATTGCAGACCTTGCACGGGTCCGCCGGGTCGGTGCTGCCAGCGGCCACGCACTGGCCGCCAATGATGCAGATGCCCGCCTGGGTGGTGTGCTTGCAGGTGCCGGCGCCGTCGCAGGCATCCGAGGTGCAGGGGTCGCCGTCGTCGGTGCAGGGCTTGCCCATCTCAGCCTTGACGTAGAGGCAACCCTTGACGATGTCGCACGAGTCACTGGTGCAGACGTTCTTGTCGTCGCAGTCCAGCTTGCCGCCGCCCACGCACTTGCCGTCCACGCACTTGTCCTGGGCGGTGCAGGCGTCGCCGTCTTCGCAGCCCGCGTCCGGCGGAACCTGGTTCTTGCACGATCCATCGGTGTTGCAGGTGTCAATCGTGCAGGGGTTGCCGTCTTCGCAAAGGCTTTCGTCGGTCTGGCCGTCGCAGTCGTCGTCATAGCCGTTGCAGCTCTCTGGCTTGGGCTCGGGGGCGCTGCAGTCTTCCTTGCCGTCTTTGCACACGACGGCGCCGCCACCGCAAGTGCCAAACTCATTTTGCTTTTTGCACTTGAGCGTGGACTCGACCTCGTCGGTGTCGCCGTCGCAGTCGTCATCGATGCCGTTGCAGGTCTCGGCGGCGGGGGTCGGAGCGCTGCAGGTGGTCAAGCCGGAGGGGCCGCAGGTGCGCTTGCCCGTGCAGGTGCCGTAGATGCTCTTGACCTGGCACGAAGTGCTGGCCCGCCGCGATCGCGCCAAGGTCGAGCACTGGCACTGGCCCGCGCTGGTCAGGCATTGGTCCACGGTCTTGCCGGTGTCGGGGTCAATGACGCTGGCGCATTGGTAGCCGCTGGGGCAGTTGGGCTCGGCCATGTTGCACGCCACGCCGCAGTAGCTGCTGCCGTCGGCCGCGGGGATGCATTTGTGCGAGACTTCGCCCTTCTCATTGCATTCTGAGCTGGTGACGCAGGGCTGGCACAAGTGCAAGAAGGTCGGCACGCAGATAAAGGCCGTGTCGGTGCCGGAGGGAACTTGGCTGCAGGTCCAGCCCGGATCGCAGTCATTTTGGCAGGCCTTGGAGCAGACCTTGCCGCTGGGTCCCTGCACGCACCAGCCAGAAAGGCAGTCGGAAGCCTTGTCGCAGGGCTGGCCAAAATCTTCTGGCCCGGTGATCAGGTCGGGGATCTGGATGTCTTGCAGGCTGTCTCCGCCCAGGTCGAGCTTGCCAAGATCGCTTAGGCCTACCAGCGTATCGGCGGTGGCGTCGGTCGTGACGCCGGCGTTGACCGTCGTGTCACTGCAGCCAACAGCAGACAACGCAAGCACAATTCCGGCGACCGTGGCGCCCAGTCGCAGGCCCAGAGGGCGGCCCCGAGGGCGGCGAAATTCAGGGTGTAGCCAACTCAAAGGGCTGGATGTAACCATGGCGCAGGACTCCTTGCTGAAGCAGGGCCGCACTGCAATGGCAGCGCAGCCCGTGCACCAGCGCTTAGTTTCGCAAAGCTGCCGCGATGCAGCAACCGATCAGGGCGCAAATTCTGGAGGTGGGGTCCGGTGTCTCTTGCACCGCGCGGCCAATGCTGCTCCACTGCGGGCATGTGCGCCACGGCCCTGGACCCCACCCGTTATCACCTAGAGCAACTTGCAGACGACCCGCTGGGCGATTTGCTGCGTCGCCGCTTTGGCTTGCGCGAATTCCGCCCGCACCAGCGCGAAGTGGTCGAGCACGTCATTGCCGGGCTGGACGCCTTGCTGGTCATGCCCACCGGCGGCGGCAAGTCGCTGTGCTACCAGCTGCCCGCTTTGGTGCGAGGCGGCGCGCTGGTCGTGTCGCCGCTGATTGCCCTGATGGAAGACCAGGTGGCCAAGCTGGAGGCCGCGGGTCTGCGCGCCGACCGCATCCACTCAGGGCGCAGCCGCGGCGATGCCCAGCTGGCGCTGCGGCGCTGGGTCCAAGGCGAGCTGGAATTTCTGATGGTGGCGCCCGAGCGTCTGCGCGTCCCGGGGTTCATCCAGCGGCTGATGGCCCACCCGCCCAAGCTGATCGCGGTAGACGAGGCCCACTGCATCTCTATGTGGGGCCACGACTTTCGGCCGGACTACCGGCTGCTGGGAGAGCGCCTGCCCGAGCTGCGCCGCGGCGGCGACTGTCCGGTCATTGCGCTGACGGCCACGGCCACGGTGCGGGTCCAGCAGGACATCGTCGAGCAGCTGGGCATCCCCGACGCTACCCGCTTTATCCGCGGATTCCGCCGCGACAATCTGGCCATAGAGCTGGCAGAGTCCAATCCAAGCCAGCGCGCCCAGCTGGCCCGCCAGGCCCTGGCCGATCCGGCGCGGCGACCGGCGATCGTCTACGCCCTGTCTCGCAAGCAAGTCGAGGAGATCGCCGCAGAGTGGCACAAAGACTTCAAGATTGCAGGCTATCACGCGGGCTTGCCGGCCGATGAGCGCTTGCAGGTGCAAGAAGCCTTCTCGCGCGGCGCGCTGGACGTGGTGGTGGCGACCGTGGCCTTTGGCATGGGCATCGACAAGGCCGACATCCGCACCGTAGTCCACCTTGGCCTGCCGGCCACCGTAGAAGGCTACTACCAGGAGATCGGCCGCGCCGGCAGAGATGGCAAAGACTCGGCGGTGCTGGCCTTGTATTCCTGGGCCGACAAGAAGCTGCACGAGCGTTTTTTTGAGAAGTCCTATCCGCAACTGCCCCACCTGGAGCGGCTGCGGCGAGCTCTGCCGGCCGACGGCATCAACCGCGAAGTCCTGTTGCGCCGCTGTGGCTTGGACCTTGAAGTGGCCGAAGCCTGCCTGGACAAGCTGTGGGGCCTGGGCGCCGCAGTCATCGACTTTGACGACACGGTCAAGCCTGGAGCGGCGCTGCAGTGGCAGCCGGCCTATGAGAAGCAGCGCAGCCACCGGGCGTCGCAGATGGACGTCATGTTTGAGTTTGCCCGGTCCAGCAGCTGCCGGATGCGCGCATTGACGGCCTACTTCGGCGACCGCCAGGATGCCCTAAGACCCTGTGGACGCTGCGATTTCTGCCGGCAAGAGGACTCGCTGGTCCGGCGCACCCGCAGCCCAGATGCCATGGAGCGGCGCCAGCTGAGCAAGCTCCTGGACCTGCTGACGCCCCACCGGGCTTTGTCTCTGGCCAAGCTGCACCGCGAGGATTTTGTCGACGCCATGGACCGCAAGACCTTTGACGCCGTCGTCGATGCTGCCGAGAAGGCCGGGCTGCTGGAGACCACGTGGGAGACCTTTGACAAGGGCGGCGAGTCCATCCGCTATCGCACCGCGACGCTGTGCCGGGCGGCGGCGCTGCGCGAGCCTGACTGGCTCGACCTGGTCAAGATCGACACCGTCCTGACGGCGCCGGCGGGCAGCAAGCCAGCGGCCAAGTCCTCTGCCGCCAAGCGCAAATCTGGGAGCGCACCGCCTGCCGCTGTGGTCAGACCGGCTCAAGAAGAGCCCTTGGCCGACGCCAACCTGGTGGCCGAGCTCAAGGCCTGGCGCCTGGCCAAGGCCCGGCTGGAAGGCGTACCGGCTTTTCGGATCCTGCCGGATTCGACCCTGATCGCCCTGGCCGCCGCCACCCCAAAGACCACCCGCCAGCTGCTGGAGGTGCGTGGCATGGGGCCGCGGCTGGTAGAGCGCTATGGCGCCGAGTTGCTGGCAGAATTGCGCCGCGGTTGAGCCCAAAGGCTGCCCAACATTGCCACCTGGAAGAGTTGCATGGCCACCCTCCCCCTGCCGATTCGCGAGTTTGCGCCTCTGGCCCCGCTGACAACGCTCGGGGTCGGCGGGCCGGCGCGCTGGCTCTACCCCGTCAGCTCCGAGCTGGACTGCCAAAAAGCCTATGCCTTTGCCCGCGAACAGGGCGCTCCGACCTGGGTGCTGGCCGGCGGCTCCAACTGCATCGTCGCCGACGCCGGTCTGCCGGGCGTGGTCCTGCACCCAGCTGTGGCCGTGGGGCAATTGGCCATCGTCGAGGAAGGGCCCGGCCAGGTCTGCGTGAGGGCAGGCACCGCCTGGGACGATCTGGTGGCGTGGAGCGTCGCCCGCGGCTGGCAGGGGCTGGAAGCCCTGTCTGGCATTCCCGGCCAAGTAGGCGCTGCGCCCATCCAAAACATCGGTGCCTACGGCCAGGAATTGGCCGACGTGCTGCTGTGGGCCGATGGCTACGACGTTGCCGCCGACCAACCGCGCAGCTGGAGCCGCGACGAGTGCCAGTTTGCCTATCGCGACTCCTGGTTCAAGCGCCACCCGGGCGAGGCCATTGTGACCGCCGTACACCTGCAGCTGCGCCCCGCAGCGCCAGCCGCCGTGCAATACGATCAGCTGGCCGCGGCCCTGGCCAGCGCTGGTGCAGCAAGCCGCCCTACCCTGGAGCAAGTGCGCGCCACCGTCTTGCAGCTGCGCCGCAGCAAAGGGATGGTGGTCGACCCGGCCGACGGCGACTCGCGCTCTTGTGGCTCTTTCTTCACCAATCCGCTGGTCGACGCCGCAACGGCCGAGCGCGCCCTGCAGCTGCTGGCCAGGGCCGGCGAAAAAGCGCCGCAGTGGCCGCAGGCAGACGGTCGCATCAAGCTGTCAGCTGCGTGGCTGATCGAGCGCAGCGGCTGGCAGAGAGGCCAAGGCCGCGGCCCAGTTGGCCTTTCTAGCAAGCACACCCTGGCCCTGATCAACCGCGGCGGGGCGACAGCGGCCGAAGTCCTTGCCTTTGCCCAGGAAGTGGCAGACCAAGTCGCCGAACGCAGCGGCGTCCAGTTGCACAGAGAGCCCGTCTTGCTGGGTTGATCGCCAGCGCCACAAACCAGCGCAGCTGCCTACCAGAAGCGCAGCATCAGCCGAGCGCCCACCGAGGTGATGTTGGCGGCGCGGGTGTTGCGGCCGGGGACCCACTCTTGGTTGCGGTAGCCGGCGTAGATCTGCAGCGGCAGACCCAGGCGCAACAAGCTCAATTCGGCGCCCAGCTTGACGGTGTTCTTGTCTCCGGGCTTCCACAGCTTTTCACGGTCCCAAGACCAGATCTTGGACTCCGACTCAAAGTGGGTCTGGCCGACGCCGACATAGGTGTGGCCCACGCTGACCATCAGCAGCGGCGGAAAGGCGCGCGCCCGCTCGATCTTGCGGCCGGAAATGAAGCTGGCCCAGGTGGGCCCGACCAGTGGCACCACCTCTATCATGGCGGTAACACCAAGGAAATCACCAGGATCTAGTGTCCAGGTCTTGCCGATATAGGGCGAATAGGTCAGCAGCAGCGGGTTCTTGATGCCGGTCGGCGACACCATCTCGCGCGGACGCAGCCAGGAATAGTAGAAGTCCAGCCCCAGGTTAAGGCGGGTCACGCCGCCCGACTCAAACGGCCGATCGAAGCCAAGGTGAGCCTCGAGATCGCCGTAGTTGTGGAGATCCCAAACTGTTGTGCCGGCGGCGACCAGCTCCTCGGGGTCCTGGGCGCGCCCGGTCGGAATCGCGCCTTGCAGCGCCAGCGCCGCCCTGATGCCGGCCTGCTCCAGCAGCGCAGGTTGCGGCAGCCGCCAGCGCAGGCCGATCACCATGTCGGCCGGCTCGGCATCGGCCCTGAACACCCCTGGCTTTTTCTGCCCCATCGACTTGGCCCACTGCCAGAAATCGTCTTGGCTGTAGGGTCGGCCCAGAGACGGCTGGTAGTCGCCCGGCGTCCACCCCAGGTGCGGGTCGATGTGGCGGCTGGTGACGACCGGCATCGCCAGGGCCAGCGTCAATTCATCGGTCAATCCATAGAGAATCTGCGGCACCACCAAGCGGAAGTTGGCGACCGGCTTGGCGGTGATCGTGCCCTGCAGGCCGCCGCCAGGCTCATAGCGGTCAATCCCCTGCAGCAGGGGCAGAGGGCGGCGCGCGTCATCCCAGCCGACCTCGGTGGTCGCATCCATCCACGAGGCATCGAGGATAAAGACGTTCTTGGGCACGGTGGTGGTATTGGCAGCGCGCCCCGCTGACGGCCAAAGGCAAGCCAGCGCCGCGCAGGCCATCGCTGCAAAGCCAGCTGTATGGAAAGGTTTTTTCACGGCCCCTCCCACTTGGGCAGCACGATCTCTACAAAGCCCGCGCTGGCTGCCGGCACCGCGCCCGCGGCCACCCACAGGCGCCGCGACGCCGGCTCCAGCACCGCGGCCTGCATCGAGTCGTGCGGGTCGATGAGCGCAGGCGTATTCAGCACTTCTCTGGCCTTGGCGCTGGTCCACTGGCCATAGCCGGTCTTGATCGCCGCGCCCAGGCCGGCAAACGTGCGCAAAGAGGAATAGTAGTAGGAGGTCCAGTTGCGCTGCGGCGGCAAGGTAAAGACCAGCACGGACATGTCGATATCGTCCTGCAGGGCCCGGTAGTGGACCGACGTCAGCAGGTCATCTGGTCCCACGCTGGACAGCGGCTGCCCCTGCTGGTCCTTGGCTTCTGGCCCGTAGCCAATGGGCTTGGCCTGGTCGTCATCCACACCCGAGGTCAGCTCCAGCGCCCGCAGGTCGCCGGTGGCGTCGGCCAGCAGCACGTTCCAGCCAAAAGTGTGAGGATTTGCAAGGAGCATCTGCTCGGCGTGCTTGACCGAGGTGGCCTGCTGCAACACCAGCCGCGCCGCCATCCCGATGGGCAGCCCGCTGGACAGCAGCTTGGCGGCAAACTCGTTCTTCTGAACCTGGGCAATCAGCGGATTGTTCAGCGTATCCGCATGGGTCACCCCAATAGCCACCCCCCGCGCAGACAGCCCGGAGAAGCCGTAGATGATGCCCGCCCAGCCGACGACGGCAAAGGCCGGCCCGTCTGTGGGGGTGTGGATCTGCAGGACGCAGTGCTTGTGCGACGTGCCGGCGTCCAGCAGTGAGAAGTGGTGCCCCAGCAGCGGCTTGCCGTCCGCCGTGGCTGTGCCGCGCAGCGCAAAGGCCATGCTGGGCGGCTGGGTGGTGCCGTCCGAGGCCCCCAGATTCTTGACCAGGTACGCTGGCTTGCCATAGCCCTGGGTAGTGAAAGTGATCTGCTCCAGGCGCATGGTGCGCGCCTTGGCCGGCGGCGGCTCCAGCACCATCTTGGCGTCCGAGGCCTGGAACCCTAGGGTGACGACCGCGGCGGCCGGCAGCTGCTCTGATGGGGTAAACAGGACTTCCAGATCCTCAGCCGACGCTTGCCCACTGCCGAGCACAAACGGCTTCATCTGCAGCTGGGGGTCGCCGGACTTGAACACCCGGCTCTTGCCGGCGATCGCCAGCTGCACCCGCACCGAGCTGGCATCCACGCCATTGGCGTCGGTGATCAGAAAGCGAAACCGCGAGTTGGTGGGCACTTCGACCAGCGAAGCCGTGGGCAGCGCCTTGTAGTCCAGGCGCGCCTCAAACTTTTCATCGGTGCTGCCGTCGCCGTCGTTGTCGACCCCATCGGCGGCAAGGGTGGTCTCTGAGGCGGCACCCGGCGGCCCTTGTACCTCCATCCAGGTAATGACCGGAGACTGCATCTGGCGCAAGAACAGCGTCACCGCGCGGGCACCGAGCACAGAATCTACAAAGGTATTGAGCAGAAGCACGTGCTCATAGGGCACCTGCGCCCCCTCGGCCACGCCCTTCATCTCCTCGACCAGGTCAGCGGGGATGCTTTTTTCCAGCTCCTGGGCCGACTCAAGCAGCAGGCGGTAAGAGAACTGGCCGTTGGCGTATTCGGGGTGCAGCTTGGCGTCGTAGCTCTTTAGAAAAGCCGAGATGTCAGGCTGTTCGCGGTTCAGGTACGGCAGCAGAGAGGTTCCAAGCATCGTGGTGTAGAAAGACTTGATCTCGCTAGACAAGGCCCGACCGTGCTGCAAGCCCCGCTGACGCGGCGTGCCCTTGAGCTCCAGGATCCGCAGCTTGGGCGGCGCCTCGACTTCGCTGCAGGCGGGCAGGACGGCGAGGGACAGCCCTGCCAACACGCCAAGTAATCCACAGCATTTCAGCGAGATCTCGCGCCACGACCGCAGCGAAGCCGCCAACCACAACAAGGCGCTTGGGGCCGCTAGACGGCCAGCGGGCTCGCCAACACCGCCGCTGCCAGTAGGCGGCGACGACCTGGCCGCCGGGCGATCGCCTTGCGTTGATGACCTCCCAAAGCGCCGATGCGCCGACGCCAGCTCAACCGGCGAAGATTCTTCAAGCGCAGAGCCTGAGGGCGCAGATGGGCGGTCAAGCGACATGGAGGCTCCTGCTGGACAGAATTCGCTAGACCGCAAGGCAGGCTGCGGCCGTCTAGAAGCGCGGATGGTGGGTGGACCGCTGACCGGGCGACGCACGCAACGGCAGTTCGTGTACCATTGGCAGACCGGCGCCGCAACGGTGACATTGCGGTGACTGACGCTGCAAAGCGCAAGGAGGTCGCGTGGAGAGCTTGGCACTGCTGTCGCGCCTGATTCCCGATGCTGCCACCACCTGGGCCGATCCGCAGGGCGTGGCCGTCATCGACGAAGTGCGCGCTCGCTTGGCATTTGGCGTGTGGTGGTGGCTGGCGGTGTGCTGCGCGGCCGCCCTGCGCAGCGTGGTGTGGGGCACCGTGAGGCTGACCAGCCGGCAGTACCTGATCATCAGCCGCAGCTGGCGGTGGCGGTGGATGGCCTTCTGCGGCTGGGCGCTGGCGATCGCCGTGCCGCTCCTCAGCGTCGGCTTGTTGCGGCGCTTTGGCTGGGCCATGCCCGGCGTGCCGATCCTGGCTGCCGTGGCCGTAGCCTTTGCCGTGACCGGCGAAGTCGTCCAAGCACCCCAGCTGTGGCTGGATCGCCAGCGAGGTCAAGTCGTTTGGCGGGGTCCGGGCCCGGCTGGGCGATGGGTCGAGCGCGCCTGGCCGGCGGCGGCGCTGAGCGGAGACATTCCACCCAGCTTGCAGGGCCAGCTGTTGGAGCATCTGGGCAACCGCCAATCCGCGGCGTGGTGGCTGCACGCAGTGCGCAAGAAAGCAGCCGCCTCGCCGCCCCCTGCTACCGGGGGCTCAGCTGCACCGGCGCGGGCCGCTGGCGGCGGAGAACCGCCAGCCGAAGGGCCTCCCGACGCCAAAACGTAGCCACTGGCCAGAAGCGCGGAAGGCCGGGCAACTGTGGCCCGCAACTGTGCCGCGTGAATGTGCCGCGTCAATGTGCCGCGTGAATGTGCCGCGCAACTGTGCCACCTGGACTGTCAGCTGTTGACTGCAAACCAGATTACGATGCCCAGCACCACCCCGGCGGCGATGCCGGCGGCGATCCACATGCCCCTGCGGCTGCCCTGGGGGGTTGCCGCTGGCGCGGCCACCGGCTGGGCAGTGGGCATGATCGTGTCTTGCTGATGGCGCTGGTGGCGCTGCGACGCGACCGGGTCGTGGGGCAGCGACGGCTGGGTGGCCTGCCGATCATCGACAGGCGGGCGCGGCGGCGGGCGGCGGGTGTGGCCGGCCAGGGCTCCCGGCGGCGGCGGCGGGGCTTTGCCCGCTTGCGGTCGGCCGGTCCCCGCGGCCAAGGCGGCCAAGGGCTCGGTGGCTGAGCGACTGGAGTCGGGCACTGTGGGGCGGGCAGCCTCGGCGGCGCCAGCGCCGCGCTGCGGGCTGCTGGGCTGCCCAGAGACCGCCCCGGAATTCGGCCGTCCCGCGCCAGCAGGCTGGGCAAAGGCCGCGGTGGCACCCGCCGCGACAGGAGCGCCGGCCATCGCCGTGGGAGCCAGCACCGCGCCCGGTGCGTGGGGCGCGCCGTCGGCGGCCACAGGGGCGGGCCGCCCCGGCGGTGGAGGGGGAGGCTGGAGCGCCGGCGCGGCTTCTTCGCTGCGCTGCTTGGCCAGCTCGCGGACCATGTGGCCTACACCTGGTCCGACCAGGGTGCGCTGCTCCGCGCCGGCCGCCTCGCCAAAGGCGGCAAACTTGCGCTTGCCTTCCGCAGTCCGCGTGGCTTCGCTTTCGGCGGGCGGCCCATCAGGCAGATCTGCGGGCGGCCTGTCTGGCAGGTCGGCCGGTGCAGCATCTGGCAACTCTGGCAAACCTCTGCCCAAAGGCCGGCCCATCAGCGCCGCAGGCATCCGCGCCATGTCCAAGGCCACCGTGGGCGACTCAGCCTGCGCATGCATCGGCCGCGGCGCAGGCGGGGTGAACGTGGGGGGCTGGAAAGTGGGCACTGCTGCGGGCAGCGCCGGCGGCAGGCCTTGCTGGGCGGCGGGGTGGTTGTCGGTGGCGGCGTCGCTGTCTCGCGGCAGGTCGGCAATGATCCGGGCGAGTTCGTCGCGGGTGGCCGACGCGCTGGCGGGCCGGTCTTCTGCCTTCTTGGCCAGGAGCTTGGCCACCAGCTCGGGCAAGCCGGCGGGCATGCGCCCCCCCGGAACCTTCAACACCGGCGGCGGAACCTTGACGTGCTTGAGCAGAATGTCGATGACAGACGGACCGTCAAACGGCGGCTCGCCGGTGATCATCTCAAACAGCACCGCGCCCAGGGCGTACAGGTCTGTCTGCGGCCCGGCGCCTTTGCCCTCAACCTGCTCGGGCGCCATATAGTGCGGCGTGCCAAATACCGAGCCGGCGCGGGTCAACGCCGCGGTGACCATCTCTGTGGGCAGCTTGGCAATAGAAAAATCCAGTACTTTGACAAAGTCGCCGGTGCCACCGTGCTCAATCAGATGCAGATTCTCTGGCTTGATGTCGCGGTGAACAATGCCCTGGGCGTGGGCCACCACCAGCGCAGAGGCCAGCTGTTCGCCGATGGCCAGCGAGCGCTCGACCCCGATGGCGCCGTCCTGCTCCAGTACGTCTGCCAGGGAGCGACCGCTGAGGATCTCCATGACCACATAGACCGTGCCGTTGCGCTCGCCGACATCAAGAATCGTAATGATGTGTGGGTGGTGCAGCGACGCTGCGGCGCGGGCCTCGCGGATCAGCCGCTTGGCCGCCACCGGGTCGCCGGCCACGTCTTTGCGCAGGACTTTGATGGCAACGTCGCGGTTCAGGTTGCGGTCCGTGGCCTTGTAGACCACGGCCATGCCGCCCTTGCCGAGCCGCCCCGTGATGAGATAGCGGTCGGCAAAGATTGTCCCGACCAGCGGGTCGTGCTCTTGCTGGTCCTGGCCTGCCATCAGGCGCCTCCTTGCGCGAGCGAGACTGTACGAAAATCCGCTGATCCGCGCAACCTGAAGCGGCCGCAAGGGCTGCCGCCGTTCGCCGATCTCGCGTCATGGGTGCAGCAGCCGCGCGGCCGGGATCGGCCGGGCCGCCAGCTCACGGGCCCCAGCCACCGCACCGCCGGAGAAACGCTTGGGTCTGCGCGGCCCCGCAGGTTTGACATTTCGCCGGGGCTCCGTGAAACTGCTCAGTCCCGCGCGACGACGGCTGGCGCCGACGCCACCACCGCCGCACAGAATCCCGCCGCCAGGTTCCGCTGCCATCCCCCTTTTGATGCCACCGGTACTGGCCAGAAATCATCGACTTGGAGACAGCATGGCCCGCATCACGATTGAAGATTGTCTGGACACCGTGCCCAACCGCTTCGCCCTGGTGATCATGGCGTCCAAGCGCGCCCGCCAGCTGGTGGACGGCGCCGCCCCGACCATCGAGACCAAGAACAAAGAGTGCGTGACCTCTCTGCGCGAGGCCGCTGATGGCCGGATCCGCTTCACCAAGGCTGTCATGCCGCTGATCGAGCGCCACTTGCGCGAGCAGCACTAGCCAAATTCAAGCGCAGCCGCCCATGGCTGCGCTGCCCGCGCCATCCCATCGCCAAACACTGGCCCGGTTGCCGAACACTGGCCCGGTTGCCGAACACTGGCCCGGTTGCCGAACACTGGCCCGGTTGCCGAACACTGGCCCCGTTGCCGAACACTGGCCCGGTTGCCGAACACTGGCCCGGTTGCCGAACACTGGCCCGGTTGCCGAACACTGGCCCGGTTGCCGAACACTGGCCCCGTTGCCG
>CAIXGW010000265.1 GCA_903919145.1 uncultured Myxococcales bacterium | reverse complement strand
CGATTTGTACCTCAGCGCTTTTTAGGCCGCGTTCAAAGGCGATCTCCTGACCCGAATAGGGGTCGATGAGCGTCCCCGTCAGCACCACGCAGCCCTGGGTCTTGGGCTTGACAGTGCGCTGGACCAGGTCGCGCTTGAGAATGTCATTGCGGGTGTCGCAGCCGTTGTGGTCCTCGTCGGCCCAGGCGCGGCCAAATTGGCTACGGCTATAGCCGGTTTTCGGAGCCCGCCCTTTGACCGGCAGCTCGCCCAGTGCCTGCGTCGCCAATACGCGGGCCGGCTTCGCAGGCGGCAAGGCAGTCCGGGCATCCGCAGGGGCCGCCGCGCCCAACAGCACTGAAAGGGCGGCCGCGAGCAGCGCGGGGGCCAGGCGCGGGACCCCTGCGACCGCTGGCTGGCGCGGGATGGAGCCGAAAGTAGCACGCAAAGCCTGTGGATGAGATCTGGGGATAATCTCTTGTGAATCAGAGGTTTTGGATACTGAATCGCTCAACATCGCCTGCCTTTCGCTTGTGGGGAGCGGCACTGCAGGGCCGCGCGCCAGCCAGCCATTGAGCCTTGCCGCGGCTGCGGGTGTCAATTGCGGGCGAGGAGGAGGGGTGGCGTGTTCCAAGGGCTGTCGGATTGCCAGCAACCAGCCCTGCGGCAACACCCCGCCAACAACCGCACTGCAACGAGCCTATTCGCCCCCACCAACAAGGTCTACACTGGCCGCGCCACCACTCCAGCTCAGGAGCCCCCCATGCAACCCATTGAAGCCCCGCTGCCCCTGACCTTGCCGATCACCCGGCCCGATGTGGCCGCCTGGCTGTTCGCCATCCCAGAAGACCAGCGCTGCCAGCAAGCTGAGCAGGCCCTGGCCGTGGGGCACCAGGTCCTTACGCTGATCCAGGCCAGTGCCAGCGACGCCGCCATGCAGCAATTCTTTCGCCCCGTGCTAAACAAGCTGGGCCAGCTGGACTCTTCGCTGCAGGCGATGCTAGCCAGCGTCAACAAGTCCCAACGCCTGGGCGACATTGGCGAATGCATGGTGCAAAGCCAGCTGCGCGCCACTTTTCCCAAGGACCAGTTCAACGTCATCTCAGACACGGGGCACCAGGCCGACGTGCTGGCGACATTTGATTTGGGCGGCGGTCACGTGCGCGAGGCCCTGGTCGAGGTCAAGCTGTATGGCGGCGACGTGCCCGCGGCCGAGCTCGAAAAGTTCCGCCGCGACCTGAGCGAGCAACGCCAGTTGCAGGCCTCGCGGCAGCTGCGCGGAGACGCCATTGAGCAGGCGTGGAGCCGCTTGCAGGTCGAGCTGAGCGAGCTGGACAAGACGGTCACCGAGGTTGGCAAGCTGCGCGAAGCGGCCGTGCGGTTGCGCAATTCGATGCAAGACGGCCTGGACGAATTGGTGGCGCAGGTGATCCCCCGCAACGGAGCCCGCCCATGGCCCACATGATCCCGCCCAATCCGCCGACCTCTGGGCCCGGCGCGGCGGCTGAGAAGCTGCTCTATGACGCCCTGGCGCGCCTGGATGACGAGTGGTTTGTCTACCACCGCCTTGCCTATGTCCGCGATGGGGTTGGCGAGGGCGAGGCCGACTTCCTGGTGCTTCACCGCAACCAGGGCCTGCTGGTCATAGAGTGCAAGGGCGCAGGGGTGCGGCGGACCGGCGACGGTGTCTGGGTGCGAGAAGGCGACGACGACCGTACAGAGCAGCTCAAGGAGTCGCCGATGGTCCAGGCAGAGCGGCATGTCCGCCAGCTGGTCGGCGAGCTGGACCAACGCCTGCAAGCGCTGCCGCAAACGCTTGGCCAAACTGACGGCTTTCCCTTTGTGTTTGGCCATGCGGTGGCTTTCCCGCGCGAGACCTTGGCCGCGGGACCGCTGCCGCTCGACATGCCGCGGGCGCTGGTGTTTGACGCAACGGCACTGGGCCAGCTGGCAGCGCGCATCCCCGAAGCGCTGGCTTTCTGGGCGCGCACAGCTGGTCGTCGGGTCCTGGCGCTGCCGCCGCCGCAGTTCATGGCGTTTCGCCGCAAGTGCCTGCACCCAACCCTGCACATCTGCCGCAGCCTGGGCGCCGATATGGCCGCCGAGGACCAAATGCTGGTGCGCCTGAGCGCAGAGCAGATCCGCGTTGCCGAGCTGTGGCAGACCCTGCAGCGCTTCCGCGTGCAAGGCGGCGCGGGGACGGGCAAGACGCTGCTGGCCATAGAGACCGCCAAGCGCATGGCAGAGCAGGGCGCCCGTGTCCTTTTTGTGTGCTTCAACATCTACCTCGCCCGCGAGGCCGCGACCCGATTTGCCCAGGAGCCGCCAGTGCTTGGCTCGGTGACGGCCCTGCATTTTCACGCGCTGTGCCAGCAAGCTGCCGGGCTTTTGGGGCGCAGCTTCAAGGCCCCAGAGGATCCGCTCGCAGCCGCTCAATTCTGGACGGAGACCGCGCCCAACCACCTGCTGGATGCCCTGACCGAGGGTGTTCAGCCGCACTTTGACGCGATCGTCGTCGACGAAGGCCAGGACTTTGAGGCCGCGTGGTGGTACGTGCTAGAGCAGTGCCAACCCCATCCTGGAAAGGGCCGGCTCGCCGTGTTCTTTGACCCAGGCCAGGACATTTTTGACCGCGCCGTGCCCGTCCCCGATCTGCCCACATTGGTCTTGAGCTACAACTACCGCAACACCAAGTCCATTGCCGACTGCCTTCGCTTGCTGGTCGAGACCGCAGCCCAGTCTCTGCCAGAGAGCCCAGACGGCGAGCCGCCGCAGCTGCACGACCAGAGCTCTGCCGCCGAGATCCGCAAGACCGTCGCGCGCATCATTGAGCGGGCCGTGGCGGCAGGTCAGGTCCGCCCTGAGCAGATCACCTTGCTCACCCCGCGGTCGCGCAAGAACAGCTCGCTGGCGGGGCAGGTAGAGCTGGCCGGCTTGCGGCTGGCCGATGACCCGGGGTCGCGCAGCGGCGCGCTGTTGCACACCACGATCGGCAAATTCAAGGGGCTTGAGTCCGATTTCGTCATCTTGCTCGACATCGACCCAGAGGATGAGCGCTGCAGCCGCAAGGCGCGCTATGTTGCGGCGTCGCGGGCCAGAATGAGGCTGCATGTGTGCAGCAAAGGGTCGTGGCTACGCGGGGCCTGACCCAGGGCCGACCTGCAGGTCAAGGGCTATGGGCTCTCGGTCACGTGGCCCGTCCGGCGCGCAGGGGGCCGCAAAGACTGCTTGACACGTGGCTCGCTGGGTTGGGGCTCTGGAGCTCCTGCCGGGAGATAGACCAACCTTTGTAATGGATTGGACTGCAAACAGGCGCTAGAACGGACCAGACCTGCCCACCGCACCCAAGCCGCACAGCCCTTGCAGATAGCGGTCGGCGTGGCCTACTCTGCCGCCCGTGCACCCGGGGTCGCGATGCCCCTGCGCCAATCGGCGAGGCGCCATGGCCACCGATGCGGCGTTGCGGCGACGCCCCGGCAACAATTCGATCGAATTGCTCTGGTCGGGACCCTCAGGTGGCTGAACGAGGAGAACACGATGCGACTCATCTATCTGCGTCATGGGGAGAGGGTTCGCGGCGGCAAAGACGGGGCGTTGACCGACCACGGCTGTCAGCAGGCCACACTGGCCGGCACCTGGCTGCGCGAGCACGGTCATCTGCCGACCCACCTGCAGACCACCCCGACGATTCGGACGGTTCGCACGGGCGCGCTGGCCATTGCCCAGGCGATGCCCTCTGGTTGTGTGCTGCTGCGGCCGCGCAATGGCGTGGCTGACACCCCCCCGCGGTGGGACCGGCTGGTCGCCGAGCTGGCCAAGCGGCTGGGACCCGATGCAACGGTGCTGCTGGTGGGCCACGAGGCGACGCAGAGCTTCATTGAGCGGACGTGGGCTCAAGACAGGCGTGCACCCCAGCGCCATCACTGTGCGGCCTTTGTCCTAGAGGGCGAGCCCGGCGGCGACTGGCAGTGCCTGGACGCGTTTGGCGGCGTAGAGGACCTGCCCGCCAGCCCCAAGCCCGAGCGAGCGCCGGTACCCGCGGTGGCGGCACGGCCCCTGGAAGGCCAGATCAGGCCAGCCCGACCCCAACGCCGCCAGCGCTGAGGACCGGGGAGGTCCGACATTGCCCAGGGCAATGTCCGATGGCGACCGCAGCGCCGCGCAGCCTCGCGCCGAGCCGCGCCCGTCGAAGTCTCCTGCAATTTCATGGATCAGACATTCCCTAGGGGACTGTCCGACGGCGGCCCGACACTGCCCAGGGCAATGTCCGACGGCGACCGGACGGCGCCTACGGCCGGACCGGGCCCTGGGCGCTGTCCCCCGGCACCGCCGCGCCCCGCAGCCCTGCGCCGAGCCGCGCCCGTCGAAGTCTCCTGCAATTTCATGGATCAGACATTCCCTAGGGGACTGTCGGAAGTCAGACGGACGGCCCTGCGGGACTGTCGACGGGCCCGTGGGCCCCAGAGCGGGCTAGACCACGCCCTGGTCGAGCATCGCGTTGGCCACGCGCAGGAAGCCGGCGATGTTGGCGCCCTTGACGTAGTTGATGCTGCCGTCGGGGTTCTTGCCGTATTGCACGCAGGCGGCGTGGATGTCGGTCATGATGTGCTGGAGCTTCTGGTCGACCTCTTCGGCAGTCCAGCGCAGGCGCATGGAGTTCTGGCTCATTTCCAGGCCGGAAGTGGCGACGCCGCCGGCGTTGCTGGCCTTGCCTGGGGCAAACAGGATGCCCGCGTCTTGCAGCAGCTGGGTGGCTTCCAGCGTCGACGGCATGTTGGCGCCTTCCGCCACGCAGATGCAGCCGTTGGCGATGAGCTTTTTGGCGTCGTCGGCGTCGAGCTCGTTCTGGGTGGCGCAGGGCAGGGCCACGTCGACCTTTTGCTCCCACGGGCGCTTGCCGGCAAAGAAGGGGACCTTGAACTGCTTGGCGTAGTCCTCTACCCGGTCGTTGTTGGAGGCGCGCATCTCCAGCATGTACTCGATCTTGTCGCCAGAGACGCCATCTTTGTCATAGACATAGCCGTCGGGGCCAGAGATGGTCACGACCTTGCCGCCCAGCTGGTTGACCTTTTGCACCGCGCCCCACGCCACGTTGCCAAAGCCAGAAACCGCCACGGTCTTACCGGCCAGGGTTTGGCCGCGGGTGGCCAGCATCGCCTGGGCAAAGTACGTCACGCCAAAGCCGGTGGCCTCTGGGCGCATCAGGCTGCCGCCCCAACCCAGGCCCTTGCCGGTCAAGACGCCGTTGAATTCGCGTTTGATCTTCTTGTACATGCCAAACATGTAGCCGATCTCGCGGCCGCCAACGCCAATGTCGCCCGCGGGCACGTCGGTGTCGGGGCCGATGTAGCGGAACAGCTCGATCATGAAGGCCTGGCAGAACCGCATGATCTCTTGGTCAGAACGGCCGCGAGCGTCAAAGTCGGCGCCGCCTTTGCCACCGCCCATCGGCAGGGTGGTCAGGGCGTTCTTGAAGGTCTGCTCAAAGCCCAGGAACTTGAGGATCGAAAGGTTGACGCTGGGGTGAAAGCGCAAGCCGCCTTTGTACGGGCCAATCGCGCTGTTGTACTGGATGCGGTAGCCGCGGTTGACCTCGACCTCGCCCTTGTCATTGACCCAGGCGACGCGGAAGGTGTGCACGGCTTCGGGCTCGATGACGCGCGCCAGGATGTTGGCCTTCTTGAAGCGGGGGTTGGCTTCGTAGACGTCCCACACCGTAGAAACGACTTCCTCCACAGCCTGCATGAATTCGGGCTGGCCTGGGTTGCGCGCTGCAATTTGGCTGACGAAATCCTTGTACGACATCTCGAATCCTCCGGCAGTTGCCTCTTCGCTCGGGTCCCCAGTAGTTGGATCGCAGCGGAGAGAGGCGGTGGCGGAACCCGCAGTCCCGCGCCAACGCTGGCCTAAATAGACCACGGGCTTGGCCGGCGTCAATCGCAGCAGGCGCCTGAGAGACGCGGCCGTGACACAGCCGATCCTGACCCAGCGCCGCGTGCCGCAACCGATCGGCGCGTCCCTGCCCCTGGATCCAGCGATTCACTTGATAATTCATGCGCAAATTGCCAGTCGGCCCCGGCTACAGCTGCTGCGCAGGTCAGCGCCCCGGCGTGTGGGGATCTTGCGTCCAGAGCCGTGACCGCCGATCCTCGCGACCCCGCAGATCCTGGCGCGGAGGTCTCTCATGAACGTCGAGCAGCTCAGGCAATCCTACTACGACCGCTTCAACCACGAGGGCGACGCGACCCGCGACTACCTCGCCGACCGCATCCGCGACATCCTGCTGGTGTCGACGTTCTACGACGCCTTTGTGTTTGAACAAGACGGCGTGCTGTCTGAGCAGCTGTTCAGCGAGTACCGGCAGCTGGCGCTGTCTTTTCCACCGCGCGTGACCAGCGTCTCCAGCGCACCTGCAGCGCTGACGGCCATGAAGCTGCGCCGCTACGACCTGGTGATCACCACTTTGCGCATCGGCGAGGTGACGCCCTTTGACCTGGCGGCGCGCGTCAAGGCGGCCTACCCGGATACGCCGGTGCTGCTGCTGCTGAACAACGAGGCGGACCTGGCCTACCTAGCCCTGCACCGCAAGCGCATGCTCCACATCGACGACGTGTTTCTGTGGAACGGCGACAGTACCGTGTTCCTGGCGATGATCAAGACCCTGGAAGACAAGCGCAATCTTGAGGAAGACGCCAAGCGCCTGGTGCGGCTGATCCTGGTCATCGAGGACTCGGTCCACCACTACTCGGCCTTTCTGCCCCTGCTGTACTCGCAGCTGTTCAAACAGACCCAGCGCCTGATTGCCGAGGAGGTCACCGCCGCCAACCGCCAGCTGCGGATGCGCATGCGCCCCAAGGTGATCCTGGCCCACAACTACGCTGAGGCAGAGAAAATCTACAGCCAGTACAAAGACAACCTGCTGTGCGTCATCACCGACGTCCAGTATGAGTGCAACGGAAAGCTCGACGACGACGCCGGCGTGCGCTTTATCCAGCAGATCCGCGCCGATGGCTGCCACGTGCCGGTGCTGTTGCAGTCGCTGGAAAAGTCCAACCAGGCGCGCGCCCATGCCCTGGGGGCTCACTTCCTGCACAAAGAGTCGCACACGCTGCTCAAAGAACTGCGCGACTTTATTGTTGATCAGCTGGGATTTGGCGACTTTGTCTTTCGCACAGAGAAGGGTACCGAGTGCGCGCGCGCCGCGACCATGGCGACCTTCATGGAGCTGCTGACCACCGTGTCCGACGAGTCGGTGGTGTTTCACGCCCGCCACAACCACTTTTCGGCCTGGCT
>CAIXGW010000264.1 GCA_903919145.1 uncultured Myxococcales bacterium | reverse complement strand
TTCGCGGCGGCGGCGGTGCATCATTTGGAGCCAGAGGTGGCGGCATGACCGGAAAAAACGACCTCACGTCAGCGCATCTGGAGATCATTGCCGACCACCTGAATGAAAAGGCCTACCGCGAGCTCGTGGTCAAGGACATGGACTCGCTCATCGCCGTAATCGACCGGCTCAACGACGTAAGCAGCAAGGGGGTACACGCGGATGTGTCGCAGACCGAGGCGATCGGAACGGTGATCAGACTGTACACCTTGGTCGGGGATTTCTTGCGAGTACTAGACCGGGCACCCGCCGGAGCATCCTAGTCGCCGGCCGGAAGCGGGCACAGCGACCGCCAAGTCGGGGGGCTCTCCCGCTGATTACCCAACCTGGAGGCGCGCTCATGCCGCACATGGTGTCACCGATTCTTAACCCTACGTCCCTAAACGATACCCTAACCGCCGTCACAGCTGCCCATGCGCTACTTGTCAAAGCCGCAAAGGAGTCGCTTCCGGGTCTGGGCGTCACCGGCGACGACAACTGGGGCGCCACCGCCAAGCGGACCCCGGTTGTGCTGCCGCCCAAGGACAGGCGACCCGCCTGTATGGCTGATGCCGCAGACCGCCATGCATTTGCAGAGGTCGTCAACCAGTGCGCAACCTTGGAGCGGCTGATCGACGTCTTGGACTGGGCGATCAGCAACTTAGGCGACTATGAGGTGAAAACCTGCCATCCGACCACAAGTAGCCAAAAGGCCAAAGACCAAGCCGACAACGACCTCATCCTGTTCCGAAAAGTGGATGGCCATTACTGCCGCTTTGAAATCTCTGATGTTGCGTCTTCAACTGCAGACGGCAACGGCAAGGAACTCAAGGATCTAAAGTCCCTGGGCGTACAGGTCGCGGCCGAGGGTCAAAGCTGGCCGCCGGACCGTGTGTTCCTGGTCGTATCGACCGAGTTCTCGAAATACCTGATGCAGCCTACGCGGCATGGGTTGAAAGCTGGCCGAATTCACTACCGCGAGGCTGGTGTGCAGGGGGCGACACGGATCATCGAGGTGCTGCCTGGTGCCCGCGAAAACGCGATCGCGGAGTTGGAAAAGCTGCAGCCGGCTGAGTGACTTTGACGCAGGCTGCGAACGCGGCACCTTCAGCAGTCCCGCCAACCCAACTCAAGTTCGGTCATGCAAAGGCTGAAGTGGGTACGGGTTGTCCAAAGCCTTCTGCCTCCTGGCGCCGAGCACCAGAGTAACGGCTGCGACGGAGAACCAACGATGCTGCCTCGGTTTGATCTCGCGGGCTTGACAAGAGCAGCTCACGAGACGACACTTCCCCGTCGGTACCACGACAATTCTGGAGGACCGCGACATGCGGAGCACCTGTATTTTCATCCTCGTTCTGTCGCTGATAGGCCTTGGGTGTAGCCCTTCTGGGGCGGGCGGCGGTGGTGGCGGTACATACATCCCGGGCGCCGGATTCGACGCGTCATTCGAGGTCTCTGGCGTCGACGGCGGCCAGTCGGACACTTCGCAATGCACGCCCAAGTGCGGCGCAAACACCTGCGGCGACGACGGCTGCGGCGGCGAGTGCGGACCGTGTCCCGGCGGGTGGGCGTGCATGACCGGCGGGAAGTGCCAGCAGATGGCCGCCTCTGAAGTCTGCGCGGACGCGACCTGCGATGACAATGCCTACTGCATCGTCGGCGCCAACGGCTTGCCAGAATGCCACTGCAAGCTCAGGTTCGAGGGCAACGGAATGTCGTGCAAGGACACGGATGAATGCGCCGTGAACAATGGTGGCTGCGACCCGAATGCGTTCTGCGACAACAAAATTGGCCAAGCGCCCGTCTGCACTTGCGTACCGGGCTGGAGCGGCAACGGAAAGAAGTGCCTTGAGAAGGACGAGTGCAAATCCGGGCAGGCGCTGTGCAGCGACAATGCAACGTGCGTCAACGTTGCTGGCGGCTATGACTGCGTTTGCGACGCCGGCTACGCCAAGACGGGTGCGGGCTGCGTCGACATTGACGAATGCGCGGTGGCCAACCCGCCGTGCGACCCGAACGCGACCTGCACGAATCAGCAGGGCTCGTTCTCATGCGCCTGCAAAGTCGGCTTCAAAGGCAACGGCTACGTCTGCGCGCAGGACACCGATTGCGGTGGGGCTTGCGACCCGAATGCAGTGTGCACGCCCGTCCCAGGTCAGAAACCGACGTGCAAGTGTGGGCCGGCCCACTCAGGGCCAGGGACCAAGTGCTATCCCGTTCCTGCCGTGGTTACCCTTCAGGCAATCAACCTGAGCGCCGTCGACCCTGACGACAAGAAGTCCTGGGACGGCGGTCTTTTGCCCGAGAGCGAACGTCTGCAGTACGACGCGCTGGTAAAGGACGCGGTCAAGGCCTACACGACCGGCGACCCCGTTGCGGTGTATGGCATCCTCAAGCAGTTGGCTTCATTTGCGGCGGGTTTCGTTGACCCCCCGGATCCTTTAGGCACGGCTGCGCTGACGAGCCAGGGAAAGACCTCAATCCTTCCGCTGCTAAAGCAGGGCAATACACTTAGCCCCTTCTGGAAGAGTATTTCGTGGTCCGGCTTGACCGTGGACGCATCAACGAAGCTGACGATCGATTTGTACGACTCGGATGCCGTATTCGATGACCCCATCGGCAAGGCCAGTGTCGCTGGCGGAGACCTGCTGAAGGCCTACGCGTATGGCAACGTGATGGCGATCGACGTGAGCAATCAGGGCAAAGGGGCCATCCTATTTGTTCAAGTCCTCGTTACCCCCATGTATGCATGCGGAAATGGGAAATGTGACACGGACCCGGGGGAATCGGCCACCAACTGCCCGCAGGACTGCGGTGGGGGGAGCGCCTACTGCGGCAACGGCAAGTGCGAACCTGGGGAAACAGCGACTACCTGCCCCGGTGATTGCCAGACGGCCGGCCACTTCTGCGACTCGACTTGCGGGTCGGGCAATGGACTGCCCAACGGCGACCCCGCTCAGTGCTTCTGCGATGCCGAGTGCGCCCAATACGGCGACTGCTGCAATGCGCAGGGCACCGGGCCGGCAGGCACCAAGTGCGTGGGATCGACCTGTTCGGGCTGTACCACGGCCAGTACGGCGGCCGTCTGTGGCAACGGCAAGTGCGAGGCCGGCGAAACGGCCGCGACATGTGCGGGGGACTGTTCTACGGTTTCGCACTACTGCGACGCCAAGTGCGGTGGTGGCAACGGCCTGCCGAACAACGATCCGCTGCACTGCTACTGCGACGCGGAATGCAAGAAGTACAACGATTGCTGCAATGCCACTGGGTCTGCGCCCGCGGGGCCGACGTGCTCGGGATCGACGTGCGCGGAATGCAAGTAGACGCTTAGCATCGCACCAGCCGAACCGAACACCAGCCTCGGACCAGCCGCGAGAAACCACGACCAACGGTACTGTAGGCAGTCGCTCGGATGGAGCGCTTCATGGGCCGTGAACCTGACAGGCGCGGAGGCCCGACCCGAACTCGGGCGCGGCTTGGCCTGGAACACATTGGGTTGTCGAGCGAATGCCCCCCGAACTGGCCGCGCCGGAGTCGCGTCCCTACCCACTGCCAGAGGGACATCGCGCCACGACAACTGCTTCCCAGCGTTTGCCTGGAACCGGGCGCACTTGCGTCGCCGCGTTGTCGGGATGCCCGCCGCAACCTCCGGTCCCCTGCGCCCAACACAAACCCGCTGCCAAATCGAAGGAACCCATGGCCCAATCCGCCATAGAATGGACCGACTCCACCTGGAACCCGGTCACCGGCTGCGACAAAGTCAGCCCCGGCTGCAAGTTCTGCTACGCCGAGGTGATGACCCGGCGCCTACACGCCATGGGCCAGGCCAACTACGCCAACGGCTTCAAGCTCACCCTGCAGCCGCACATGCTGACCAAGCCGCTCGAATGGAAAAAGCCCCAGGTCATCTTCGTCAACTCCATGTCCGACCTGTTCCACGCCGACGTGCCGCTCGACTACATCCAGCAGGTCTTTGACGTCATGCGGCGCGCCCACTGGCACGAGTTCCAGGTGCTGACCAAGCGCGCCGAGCGCCTGGCCGAACTCGCGCCGCTGCTGGCCTGGCCGGCCAACGTGTGGATGGGCGTCAGCGTCGAAAGCGCCAACTACACCAACCGGATCGACCACCTGCGCACCACCGGCGCCGCGGTGAAATTCCTGTCGGTCGAACCGCTGCTCGGGCCCATCCCGCGCCTCGACGTCAACGGAATCGATTGGGTCATCGTCGGCGGGGAATCCGGGCGCACGCCCAGACCTCTTCAGGAGTCATGGGTTCTCGAGATCATGCAGCAGTGCCAGCGGGCAAACGTGCCGTTCTTCTTCAAGCAATGGGGTGGCGTCAACAAGAAGGCCGCAGGCCGTCAACTGCTCGGCCAAACCTGGGACGCGATGCCGGTAGCCAAAGAGGCGGTGCTCGCGGCGATCGCCCGACCGTTGCGGGTCCGGCGCGGAGAACTGGGCAGCGGTTTGAGCCTACAACCGGCGCGCTTGGAGGGGCGCCGCCTCAAAGTGGGAGGGCCCGCTGCGCCCCTCAACTCGGCCTACAGCCCGGACTCGCTAGCCTGAAACTGCCAGCCGCGCGCCTCAGCGAAGTTGCGCAGCAGCTTAGAGACCTTCTCGCGCTGAGAATTCGTCAGTCCCGAAAAGACGATCGACACGTGTTCCGGAAATGGCTGGCCGTCCGGCACCACCTCCAAACGCTGCGCTTGACATTCTGCGACATTGGCGGCCAGAACCCCGGCCGAAGGTAGGCCAAGCTGCGCCGTGTAATGCTGCCACGCGTCCTGCGCCGAGATGAGGTCGCCGTGGTAGGCCGACAGCCGGTCCTCATCTTTGGGTGTAGGGCGAAACACCTGCGACGAGGGCCGGCCGGCCTGAATCCAGCTCGGGTGAACCTGGCGCAGCAACAGCGTTTCATCGTTCACGCCACACCTCCGGGCGTGCGGCGAATCTCCCCGGCAAGCCACTGCCAGTCTTCGCTGCAGTCGAGATTCAGTGGCCTCTCAGCGTCGGCGCCGGATTGAACATCCAAGGAGTGCCACTCCGCCATGCGGCGTTGAATGTCGATTTCCAAGCTGAGTTCCCGAGTTGACAGTGACCATTCCGCCTGAATGCCACCTTCCGCAGTCGGGAACAGCCTGGGCAGGGCGAGGTCGCCCGGATAGTGCTGCTCAAACGCGGCGGCGAGCCAATCCAGCCCCGCTGCTCTGGGCGCAAGGCCCTTGCCATTGAGCCAGCCGTCCGTGAGCGTGCGCAATTCATCCAATCGCGCCGGGACATCCAGAGGATCGAGCACAGTGACATGTTCGACCGACTCCAAGCTCTGCAAGTGATTCTGGCGATCGAACTTGCCAACCCCCTTGACGGCTACACGGACTCCGCTTCGAAAACCGTTGAAGGCTTCAAGCACCGCCTCCGTCACCTGCCCCTCCATGCGCGCCTTGACCTTACGGCCATCGCTCAGCAGCAGGTGAAAGGTCATCGCCTCCTGATCCGCTTCAGGAATTAGGCCGCGTTGGGTGACATCTTCGGTCAGCCCCTGGGCGCTAGGCGCAGCAAGCACCAACCGCCGCCTGGATTCCTTGGTGAGTCTGGCCACCGCTGGGTGAGCCGGAGTTTGAAATTCCATGGACTCGCCGTCGCGCAGGCTGCGACCGAATCGGTCAAAGTAGGCGAGGGCCTTCTCAGGCAGGTAACCGACCACAGTTGCCTTCTGCTCTGCCGCGCCGATGGCAGCTACGATAGCGTCGCGAGCGGCCTCAAAGTGCGGCAACATGGGATCCATGTTGGGGAGGTACGCACCGGCAAATGCGATGGCAAGAACAGGGATAGCACTGCCATCTTCGATCCCAACGAGCTTTAGCTCCACTTTGTCGCTAAAGCCCCGCGGCGCGCGACGGCGACCATTATTTGCCTCCAGGAACTTCCACTTGGCAACTTCGATCAGCATCTCCTCTAGGACAGCTAGGTCTCGCAGCACTTCCAGCGGTATGACGCCGCCCTTAAACCGAGCGCCGCGCAGCCTGGGCCTCAGGAATTCTCTTTCGGCCATGATCCCCTCCGTCCTGCCCTGCCCGCCAGCGCAGCCGTGGACTGTGCGCCAAGCACCATCCAACGTCAAGGCGCAGAACAGCAGTGAATAGCTACCTATTCCCGCAAAGCTCAATCCACCGCCAGCAAAGCCCTACCCCTCAACCTCGCCAAACTCCCCGTCCAACTCCGCAACCTTGGCCTTGAGCGCCTGCAGCGCCGCCGCCAGCCTCACCCTCTGCTCGCCGCGCAACACCCGCGCATCGCCAGACCGCCACGCCGCCTGCCATTCCCCCAGCCCTTCTGACGCCTTGTGCAGCTGCGTCACCGCCAACCAATTCCAATACCCTCCGTCCTCCACCCATCAGCGAACGGCCTGGCAACCGCTACCCCGCATCCCGCCGCACGACAACGCTCGCCACCACCACTCGCCTGCTGGCGCAGTAGGCAACAACCAACGCTCGCAGCCCGCCGCTCTTGCCGCCACCAGGAACCGCCACACGGACCTTGAACACCTTGCCGCCACCGACAGTTCCGCCTAGCGGCGAAATGCCGATCGCCTTCTGATCGCAGCCGCCAACGGCGTTGATGTACCGACAGACGTCCACTTGGAACGCGCCCTTGATGTCCGAGTAGTGGTCCTGGAACTGGCGCGGCTGGGCCTGGACAAACCGCCAGGCGTCCGCAGACAACTCCCAAGTAATGTCAGACGGGTCCAACATAGGCGCGCTCAAAGCGGATATCGCTCTTGGGCGAGCAGGTCCGCGATCTGCCGCCGCTCCTCGTCCGTCAAGGCCTCATCGAGCCAAGGGTCGTCTTCAGTGACCTGCGACAGGGCATGGACCATGTTGATCGCTGTGCCGTTTCCCTTCTCGATGGCGACCTGCCAGGCCGGGTTCTCGTGCGTGAACTCAGAGATGTCGACCGCGCGCTTGCCGCCGACGAAGTCCGCGACCCGATGGGCCACGACCTCCAGGTGTTCGTCCGAGGGCGGCGGCGGCTCCACATGAACATGCAAGCGCTTGGCCACCATTCGGCCGAGCTTGACCTCTTCCTCTGCGATCGTCGGATCCTGGAGCAGCGGGCGGATCAGGACCTCCAGATAGTCATCGACCACCGGCCCCTGCGGAAGTGCCACCCAGCGGGCGCCGGTGAAGGTCGCGCCAGTGTCGCGCAGCCAGAAGAGGTCCAGGTAGAACAGCGACTTGATCAGGTTGGTCCGCTGCATTCCGCCGCCCGCGTAGCTCAACAAGAGCTTCGCGGCGTACAGCAGTCGCTCGCTGTCGAACCTCGAATCCATTCCCAGTTTCTCCTGTCGTGTGCTGCTAGCGCCGACTCCCCAGTTACAATGCCACGCCGACCCGCGAAACTCCACTGCGCTCGGCGTCAGCCAGCCACTACAACGGCAATTTCGCGAGGCCCGCTCGAACGGGTCGAGACCCAAGGGCCCGGGGTGCCATGGCCAACCCGTGTCGACGCGCGACCATTCCCATCGTAGCCCGCGCCGCCCTGGCCGCAAGGCCCTGCGTCTACCCCTCAACCTCACCCAATTCCCCCTCCAACTCCGCAACCTTAGCCTTGAGCGCCTGCAGCGCCGCCGCCAGCTTCACCCTCTGCTCGCCGTGCAACACCCGCGCATCGCCAGACCGCCACGCCGCCTGCCATTGCCCCAGCCCTTCTGACGCCTTGTGCAGCTGTGTCACCAGCCGGCCGGTCTGCTGGCGGTGCTCGGGCGGCGCCTTGGCCGGCGGCGGCTGGGTCCCCGGGGTCTGCGGATCCGTGTCGTAATACCGCCCAGCCGCGTGCTGCTCAATCGCCGCCTTGAGCTGGCCGACATTCCACTGCTGCAGCGCAGTGTCCATCGCCAGGCGCGCCCGCGCGGTGGAGTCGCCGACCCGGCCGAGCTCGACCACGTGGCTCAGGCGCAGCTGCACGCGCACCGCCGGCGGCAGCTGTTGCCAGGTGATGTGGGCGACGATGCTCTGGCGCGCCAAG
>CAIXGW010000263.1 GCA_903919145.1 uncultured Myxococcales bacterium | reverse complement strand
GGTGGGCAGCCTGGGCGGCCGCACCAGGGCCCGCGACAGCCGCGGCGTAATGACCACCAGCAGCTCGGTCTTGTTGGACTGGTAGTCGGTGCTGCGAAACAGCAGGCCAAGCAGCGGGATCTCGCCAAGGATTGGGAAGCGTTGGATGTTGGAGCGGTAGTTGTCCTGCAGCAGGCCGCCAATCGCCAGCGACTGGCCCTCGCGCAGCTGCACGGTGGTCGCCACGTGGCGCGACGTCAGCGTTGGAACCAGCACCTGGCCGCCCAGCGCGGTGTTGGCCACGGCAGAGAAGCCGACCAGGGCCGACACCGACGAGCTGACGCGGATATTGACCGTGCCATTGTCCAGCACCGTAGGCAGGAACTTGAGCTCCACGCCAAACTGCTTGGACTGCATGACGGTAGTGCCACCGGGTTGCGGCACGGGAATCATGATCTCACCGCCAGCCAGAAACGCGCCTTCTTGGCCGCTGATGGCCACGATGGTGGGCTCGGCCAGGATCTTGACCAGGCCGTCAGTCTTTTGGGCGTTGATCAAGAAGGTGCCAAAGTCCTGCATGCCCAGGTTGGTGGCCGTGGGCTGCAGCACCGCCCGCGGCGGCTCGTTGGAGGTGGGCGTGTAGGCAGCGACCTTCTGGGTACTGTTGTAATTCTGAGTAAATGCCCCGTTCTGGCCGCCAACGATGCCAGAGAGGGTGCGGGTCCAGGCGCCGCCAGCGCTAGAGAGGGCGCCGGAGAAGTCAAAGCCCAGCTTCTCTGCCATGGTGCGGTTGATCTCGGCGACCTTGACCTCCAGCATGACCTGCTGAGGCGTGCCTACCTGCAAGAAATTCAGCACTTTCTTGCCCGCAAAGGCGTTGGCCAGCTCCAAGGCCTTGTCGAGCCGCACCGCGCTGGAGACCGAGCCCGTCAGGACCAGCGACTCGCCAGCGACCTGCACCTTCATGTCGGTCTCACCTGGCAGCACCGCCAGCAGCTTTTCCTGCAGACCGGTGGGGTCGATGCCAACGGTGACGTCGACCACCTTGGTCTCGCCGCTCTTGGCCCAGACCACCACGTTGGTCGAGCCGATTCCCTTGGCCACCAAGTAGATCTCGGTCGAGCTGAGCAAAATAACATCGGCAATTGCAGGGTTACCCACAGAGAGGCGGGCGACAGCCGTGCCCATGTGAAGCACCATCGACTTGCCGGCAGCCAGCGACACATATTGGGTCGCATCCGCAGGTGCCGTCGCCGGCGCTTCCGCAGCTGCGGCGGCTGGCTCTGGCGGCACAGCGCGGGGAGCGGCCAGGGCCGGGCCGGCCAGCACCAGTGGCGCAGCTATCGCTAGGGCGCTCCAGGTCAATCCGCCAACCACGTGGCCAACGGCCTGAGAGATGTTGAATTTGCCACTCATGATGTTGTCCTCCGCCCCGGCCTGGCGTTGCGCAGGAGAGGGGCTGGGCGTGCGTGAGCACGTGCAAGTGCCGGACGGACTACTTCTCTTGGTTGAGGTCTTCATTGGAGCGCTGCACGCCCTTGATGATCTCTACCTTGTTCTTTCTGGCCGGCGGGGCCGACGGCGCCACCGACGCGGAGTCCTGCTTAACCTGTGGCCGCGCCACATACTTGACTTTCTTGATCACCACGACCCTGGGGGCCTCCGGCGCAGCCGGTTCGGCGACCACTGGCGTGGGCATGGCCGGCAGCGGCGCGGCTTGCGGGGCCGGCGGCTTGACGTCGGCCAGGGCCAGCTCAGGACCGCGACCGAGCATGAACGGCTTGGTGGCCCCGGTGGTCGCCAGCAGGGTGTTGTCGACCTGATTGCGCAGCACCAGAGACAAGGTGCCGACGCTGCGCGCCAGGTCCAGCATCTCTGCCTGCTCTGGCGTGACCTCCAGGGTCACGGCGTTGACCACCTTGGGCTTGGTCTCGTCGCGGCTGGCCACCTGGGCCACCGCCAGGACCAAGATGTGCTCCAGCACAATCTTGGAGACGCTGCGGTAGCGGCCATCGACCTGTTTGATGCTGTCGTCTTCGGTGTTGACCACGATGTCAACGAAGTTGCCGGGCAGCGCGAAACCGGCTACGCCGACCACGTCATTGACCCGTACCGTCATTGCCCGCTTGCCGGCGCCAATCACCGCAGAGAGACCGCCCTTGCTGCCCACAGGAGCCAGCTTGTTCTCCAGCAGAGGTTCGCCGCGCTGCACCATCGTGTTCACGACCCGCGCGTCCAGCGACTTGACGTCAGAGAACGAGCCCTGGGGCACGTTGGCTGAGGGCCAGTCGACCAGTTTGACCATATTGGGTGCGATCCGCCCGCCTAGCTCGATGTCGGTTGACGCCACCACCACCCTGGCTGTTGCCAGCGGAGCTTGTTCGGCCAACCAGCGCGATGCCAGCACAACGGCGCCCAACCCGACGACGATCGAAAACACGATCATCAGGATGGCTCTTGGGCTCTTCATGGCGCTCTCCCCATGCGGTGGATGGCCTGGCAGCGGGATTGCCTGTTACCCGCCGCGCGACCACTGGCTACCGCTTGTGAACAAGGAACTGACTTTCTCGCCCCGGACCGACCAGCTGCAGTCGGAAAATTCAAGACTTCCGGACGTACCGGCTTGGCCTGAATCCCGGTCGACAAGCCCCCAGGCGCCCGCTACCGAAGTTCTGGCGTCTGGACACCCACAGAGCAAGCAAGAGCTGTGCCAAGCGCAGGCCATCAGGCAAGTCGCTGGTCTGCCATGAAAATTTTGCGGGTTGCTGCGGTGGCGGCAGGGCTGGGCGCTGGCCGGGCGAGAAAATGCCCTGGGCCAGGGGAAAATTACCCTTGGGGCGACGGTCGCCTATCCAGCGACTGCGGCCACAGATCTCTCGCATTCATCCAGGGATGTCGCCAAGGCGTCCACAGGCATGTCGGCGAGCGCTGCTTGGACTAGGAGCCTGTCGGGATAATCCCCGCCAGGCTCCGTGCCATTTTGCGTTTTTTTCAGTCGGGCAAGAAATATTGGAAGTGAATTCCAATATTTCGCCCGCCTGGGCGCTCGCAAGACGATCGCCCTAGGACCCTGTCGG
>CAIXGW010000262.1 GCA_903919145.1 uncultured Myxococcales bacterium | reverse complement strand
GCGGCGGGTAGCTGTGACAGCCCCAGGGGGCCGACCTCTTCCGGGGTCCGGCGCGAGGCCGGGACGTCCGAGGTGAGCGGCACTTTAGCGGCGCGGTGGCTGTGTGTCAAGTTGGCAACAACGGTGGAGTCCGGGGCGGGCGGGGCTCGGCGACAGCTGGAGGCGTGATCAGGCTGCGGCTGCGGTGGGGGCATCGCCGGACAACCCACGGCTTTGGCGTCAGATGTGGGCCACAGGCGGGGTCGGGGGTCTGCAAGGCGCCGGCGATAGAGAGCCCCGCCGGCGACCAGGCGATGGGATGGCCGCTTGCAGTGGACCACCTGACGTGGGCGACAGGCCTAGGGTGGGCGGCCGGCCGGTCGAGCTGGCGGCGATCGACTTTGGGACGCACGGCGCGGCGAGGTCGGTAGCAGGCTGGGATTGTGGGGCTACTTGCCTGCAGAGTTGTGCTCCAGGGGCAGCGGCCGCCGCTGCAGCTTGGTTGGGGCCACAGGACGCGCGGCACCGCGGGCCCTTGACGGTTCAGCGCCGGAGCGGGCAGGCTTGCCGCCGGGGCCCAGGGGCCGGTGAGCCAAGGAAAAGGCAGCAAGATCAATACACTACTGGCCGAAGCCATCGCCAATCTGCGCGCGGTGGCCACAGACGATCGCGCCGCCCGCGAGAAGGCCTACCTCAAGAGCGACCTGGAGTTCTTGGGGGCCACGGTGCCGCAGATCCACGCCCAGGCCAAGGCCGCGCTGCGGCGCTGCGGCAAGCTGGACCGCACCGAGCTGCGGGAGCTGACTGAATTTTGCTGGGCAAGCCGGCTGCACGAACACCGCAGTCTGGCTTGCTCGCTGTTGCAGTCGCAGGCCCGTTGCCTGACCACAGAGGACCTGGCCTGGATGGGCGACGCGCTGGCGGGCAGCTAGACTTGGGCCTATGTCGACGGGCTGGCGCTGCACTGCGCCGGGTCGATTGCCGCGAGGGCGGCGGTTGCAGGTGCGTGGCCATCAGAATCCCCCCGTCATCTGCAGGCCCACCAGCCCGCCGCCCAGCGCCGGCAGCAACTGCTAGCCGGCAGCTTGGTCCCTCGAAGCCGGCGACACCTGTTTGGACTCCCAAAATGCCCAACCGCCCAAAAGCAGTCCTGCGCCGATGGCGCCGACGCCCTACCAGTAGAGCGTACGGCCCAGGCTCATCTTGTTGTGGTAGTCGGCGTGGGTAGAGGGGTCCACCAGGTTGAGGTCCGCCGCCGCAGTGGCCGTGTACCAGCCCCAGCCCGTGGCTGCCGCCCCCGCGCCCGCCAGACATCCCGCAGAGATCCACAGCACGCTCGCCCTGTTGGCGTGGGCATCGCGGCGCTTCTGCTCCTGCGCTGCCTGCTCGGCCGCTGCAGCCTGTGCAGCCTTGGCCGCCTGTTCGGCTTGGGCGCGCTGGGCCGGCTCGGCCGCTGCGGCTTTCTCAATTCTCTCGTAGCTCGCGGCAAACTGTTCGTGCAGGGACGCCGGCAAGTCGCGGGGCAGCACCAGCTGAATGAGCTGCCAAGCTTCCTGGATCCGCCCCATTTTCTCCAGGGTCATGGCCTTGAGAAGCACAAAGCGCGCCTGCTTTTTTCTCGGCCTAGCTATCGTCCGCCTTGCGCAGGGCCTCCGCGTGGCGCCCTTCTTCCAGCGCTGCCACGCCGGCCTTGAAATGGGCGTCGGCATCGGCCCACGCCGCCGGTGTGGGGAGCATCGCGACCAACGCCGCCGTCGCCGCGCCGCTGCGCCAGATCCCGCCTCGAGCTACCCTCATGCCCACTCTCCCCGGCCAAGATGGCTGCTGCCCGCCTACTTGTAGCTGTAGTTGACCCACACCCGCAATGAGGAGGCCGTGGCATCGTCGTAGACGTTGCCAAACACGTCGGTGTCGGTGCAGCGGTGGCCGTCCCAGTCGACATGGTAATCCCAACTGATCGTGACGGCTTGGCCCGCCTGGCCGGTGTAGTTGACGTCGGCGTAGGTGAATCCGCGCGAGGCGCCTTTGGGCGGGGCCGGCGACAGCCAGTGGGTGGGCGAAGGATTGGACTGGCCAGCGGCCCAGTTGAAGCTCAGCCCGGCACCGGTAACGGAGAAGGTATTGGGCCCAGAGGTCGCATCGGAGTCGCCACACATGCCGATCTTCTTGATGACGATCTGCTTGCCCGGCTTGCCTGGTATCTGACCGGTGACCACCGTCGGTGTCTGAGAGCCGGTGACGACGGCGGTGTAGACGACATTGGGATTGGGGTCGCTGCAGTCGGCCAAGCAGGTGTCGCCGTCAACAGTGTTGCCATCGTCGCAAAACTCGCCGCTGTCTTTGATCGCATCTCCGCACTTGGGCTTTTCGCAGGTCAGCCGGCAGGCGTCGGGCTGGTCGGCATTGCCTGAGCCGTTGTCGCAGGCCTCGCCGACCTCGACCACGCCATTGCCGCACTCCTGAAAGAGCACGCTGGTCCACTTGCCTTTGCGGCAGACCCTGACCGCGGCGGTGCTGGCATCCAGGTAGGTGTAGCCCAGCGTCGCGGCCGAGCAAGCCACTGGCGGAGCACTGAGCACCGGCAAGCGCAATGCGCCGGACAGCTGCAGCTCGCCCTTGACCTCCACTTTCTTGCTGGACAGGGTCTTGACCTGGATGGACCAGCTGTTGAGCTTGCCGTCCTTGGCGCCGCTGACGCCGGCAAAGTCCGCCACGGAGATCGACCACTTGCCCTTGGGGTTTTGGCCCACCCACAGGCCCAGGTCGCCGCTGATCAGCTTGGTGGGGGCAGGCCAGGTCGACTTGAGGGAGGTGCCGCCGCTGTTCTTGTCGTGCAGTACGTAGGCTTTGCCCTGCGGGTCGTACACGGTGACCTTGAGCTTGCTGATGTCGCTGTTCACAAGGTCCAAAGAGATGAGCAGCGCCTCGGCCACTCCAAAGTCAGGAACGACGATCTCATCGGCAATGCCAGCCGGAAAGGCGTCTTCAATGTCGATGGGCCCCTTGAGCGACACGGCGACTTCGGTAAACTGGTTGGACAACAGGCCGTTGCTGATCTCGTCAAGGCCGTCTTTGGGCAGGCTGCTGGGGTCAATGCCGCCGGCTACACACTCATAGGTACCGTCGGCCTTGATGCCTTTCATCACAAGGCCGGTGCCGCAGCTGGCTCCGACTTTGGCCAGCACCGGCAGGTTGGCAAGATCGGTGTAGCTGCCGCTGCCTGCGACCTTGGCCAGACTGCTGGCTTTGACGTAGTCGGCGATGTCGGCCGCCTTGAGGTAGCTGCCAAGGTCGCTGGTCTTGGCGTACGCGCTCAGGTCGGCGGTCTTGGCATAGGCGCCCAGGTCGGCCACCTTGACATACCCTTGCAGATCCGAAGACTTGACAAAGCCCTGGGTCACCGCAGGGTCCAGGTGTCCGGCCTTGACGCAGCCGCTGCAGTCCAGGTCTTCAGCGACGCCAGCCCTCAGGGCCAGGGGCACCGATGCCAACTGCGCCGCCGGCAACGCGGGGTCGCTGCCAACCTGGACGGTGAGCTGGACCGCCTTGGCAAAAGCTGCTGCAGGCAGCGCGGACTTGGCGCCCAGCTTGGCCGTGAACTGGCCCGCCTTGACCGCCAGCGCCTGGGCCCCTTCAGTCCACACCACCCCACCGGCAGCGTCCTGATAGGTAAAGGTCACGTTGTAGTTGCCGTCTGCCACGGGCCCACCGCTGGACGAGAGCAGTACGCCTTCCACCAGCGCAACCTGGGGCACGGCCAAGGCGGGCAGAGCAAGGCCCATGGACAGGGCCGCTGCGGCCAATGCGGAAAATGCAGCTCTCACGATGCCTCTCTTTGGACGACAGCGCCCTGGCGACGGGCCGGTCTGCAAGCCGTGGTCAGTGTCGCGGCAGACCCTGTCGACGCCCCCCGCCGCAGCTGCCCGCCAGTGAAACTGGTCAATCAGAGTAAAGCCCCTGTCTGGCCGGGTCAATGGCCCACCGGGGGGCGGCCAGGACCATCGCAGGACCTGCGGCTTTGACTGTCCGCCGTTGCTTCTTTCGGCAGGCGTAGCACGGTGAAAGCGGGAGCGGCGGGGCTGCCCGGCGGTCCTCGGACCCAGAGACCGCGGGTGAGCACGGGCGCCGTGCCGCCGTCGCCTCGTCAGCAGATCCGATCGCCTGGGTCGATGGTGGCGGCGGCCGCCTCGGCGCCTCCAAAATAACATGGGCGATTCTGCAGGGTTGGCAAGACACTGCCACAGCGGCGCTTTGGAGCCTGTGACGGCAGCGCGTCGGCTCACCCGGCGAATAGCCGCGTCTGATCAGGTAATTGGCCCGGGGCCCCGCTGCGGCTCAATTTGACCGGTCTGTCAAGAAAATCGCACAACACCGCCGGCCAGAAAGAGAATTTGACGAATCCGCGGCACACGGCAGGATCGCGGCATGAGCAAGCCCACCCTGTCCCTGCCCCCCCACCTTCCCTCTTCCGCAGCTGCCGAGACAGCCCTGCCCGGTCCGCCGCGCCTGGATGCCATCCGCGCCGAGCTGACGGTGCTGCAAGCCACCGAGCGCTACCTGCGCTGGCTGCGCCTAGAGCGCAACATGGCTGCCAATACCGTGACTGCCTACGGCCGCGACCTGATGCGCATGGTTCGCTGGCTGGATGAGCAGGTGGGCGTGACGCTGCCGGCAGAGCTGGACCACGACACCCTCTACGAATACCTGATGGACCTGCAGCAGGGCGGTTTGCAGCCGCGCAGCATCGCCCGCCACATGTCGACCATCCGCAGCTTTTGCCACTACTTGGTGGACCGCGGCCTGCTGAGCGACAGCCCGGCAGCGCTGCTGGATGCGCCCAAGCAGGGCCAGGATCTGCCCGACGTGCTGAGCAAAGACGAGGTGGCGCGCTTGCTGGCAGCCCCGGGCAGCATCGGCGAGCGCCCGCTGCGCGACACCGCCATGCTGGAGACGCTGTACGCCACCGGCTTGCGGGTCACCGAGCTGGTCAGCTTGACGCTGCAGGACATCGACTTTGACCGCGGCGTGGTGCGCTGCGTGGGCAAGGGCCGCAAAGAACGCCAGGTGCCGATTGGTGAAGTGGCGCGCGCCCACCTGCTGGCCTATTTGGAGCACGCGCGACCTGCGCTGGCGCGACCGGCTGGACGCAGCAAGCGCGGCCAACCGTGCCAGTCGCTGTTCCTGACCAGCCAATGCAAGCCCATGACCCGCCAGGGGTTCTGGAAGCTGGTCAAGCGCTACGCCCTGCAAGCAGGCATCGACAAGGCCATCTCGCCCCACAAGCTCCGCCACAGCTTTGCCACCCACCTGCTGGCCGGCGGCGCTGATCTGCGGGCCGTGCAGGCGCTGCTGGGCCACGCCGACATCGGAACCACGCAGATTTACACGCATGTACACCGCGAGCGTCTGCGCGAGATCTACGACCGCTACCATCCGCGGGCTTAACCGATACATTGACCGCTGACCGCATCCTTCGGTAGACTCTTGCGCCCTTTTGGGGGTTCGCGCCTGCCTGCTCACTTGACCAGCCAGGACGCCAAGGAGTCCCGCCGTGTCGCTGCAGGAAAAGATTCAAGACCGCTCTGCCAAAATCGCCGTTGTGGGCCTTGGTTATGTAGGCCTCCCCCTGGCCACCCGCTGCGCTGGCGTGGGTCTGCGCACCTTTGGCATCGACATTCAGCAGGCCCGAGTCGACCGCATCAACCGCGGCGAGTCGGACATCGGCGACGTGCCCTCTGAAGAGCTGGCGCCGCTGGTCAAGAGCGGAATGCTGAGCGCCCACACCACTTTTGATGTCATCGGCGAGGCCGACGCGGTGGCCATCTGCGTGCCAACGCCGCTGTCCAAGACCCGCGACCCCGACAACAGCTACATCATTGCCGCGCTGGACATGATCGGCCCGCACATGAAGGCTGGCCAGCTGTTTGTGCTGGAGTCGACCACCTATCCGGGCTTTACCCGCGAAGTCATGGCAGAGCTGCTGGAGAAGGCCAAGGGCCTCAAGGCCGGGGTCGACTTCCACATCGCTTTCAGCCCTGAGCGCATCGACCCGGGCAACGAGCGCTATGGCGTCAAGAACACCACCAAGATTGTGGGCGGCCTGACCGCGGAGTGCGGCAAAGCCGTGCAGGCGATGTACTCGGCGTTTATCGACAACGTCAAGATCGTCTCCAGCCCAGACACCGCTGAGATGGTCAAGCTGCTAGAGAACACCTTCCGCGCCGTCAACATTGGCCTGGTCAATGAAGTGGCGATGATGTGCAGAAAGCTTGGCCTGAACGTGTTTGAGGTCATTGAGGCCGCGGCCACCAAGCCGTTTGGCTTTATGCCCTTCTATCCGGGCCCCGGCTTGGGTGGGCACTGCATCCCCATTGACCCGCTGTACCTGTCTTGGAAGCTCAAGTCGATGAACTACCAGGCGCGCTTCATTGAGCTGGCCGACGCCATCAACACCGCGATGCCGGCCCATGTGGTCGGCCGGGTTCAAGACGCGCTAAACGACCAGAGCCGCGCTCTCAAGGGCGCCAAGGTGCTGGTCCTGGGCGTGGCTTACAAGCGCGATATCGATGACTTCCGCGAGTCACCGGCGATCCTGGTCATCGACCTGATGGAGAAGAAGGGCGCCAAGGTCGACTACTACGACCCGCACGTTCCGTCTTTCCGCGAAGACGGCCATGTACGCTCGAGCATTGCTGATTTGAGCAAGCTCGCCGACTACGACGTCGCCGTCATCACCACCGACCACCGCGCCTTTGACTTCCAGGACATCGTCGAGCGCGCCAAGCTGGTCGTGGACACCCGCAACGCCACCAAGAACGTCGCCACCCACCGCGAGCGCATCTACGGGTTGTGAGCCAGGCGCTGCCCTCACAGAGTCCGCCGCCGGTCACGGCTCCGCCCCAGCGCCAGGTGTGGTTGCGCTGGCTGGCGGGCCTGGCGGTGGGCGCGCTGTTTACCTGGTGGTCGGCCAAGTCGTGGCCGCTGGACGCGTTGTTTGGCGGCACGCTTAGCCTGGGTGACGACGTTCACGGCCACCTTGCCCTGCAGCTGGTCAATCCGCGCGGCGGCCAAGTGTGGGCGGTCGACCTGTCGGCCATTGGGATCTACGCGGTCTTTTTGACGATCATCCACTGGCTACGGGTCCTGCGCTGGAAGCCGCTGCTGGAGCCCTACGCCTCGGTGCCGCTGCGGGCCCTCAACCGGGTGGGCGCGGTAGGCTTTATGGCCGTGTTCTTGCTGCCGCTGCGCCTGGGCGAGCTGACCCGGCCGCTGATGCTGGCGCGCCAAGGAGCCGGCCACAAGCCTGTGCGGTTTGCCGCCGGCCTGGGCACGATTGCGCTGGAGCGGGTGCTCGACGGCCTGCTGGTCACCGGGCTGCTGTTTGTGGTGCTGCAGGAAATCCATCCGCTGACGCTGGCGCGGTTTCCGCAGGTCCAGATTGGCGCTTGGGCGTCCCTTGCGGTGTTTGCTGCAGCGCTGGGCGGGCTGGTGGCCACGCTGGTGGCGCGCGAATTCACCCTGCGGTGGACGCGGCGGATCCTCGGTGCGGTTTCGCCAGGACTGGCCGAAAAAGTCATTGGCCTGGTGACCGCATTTGTCGACGGCTTGGCAGTGCTGAAAAGCCCTTGGCATGTTGTGCAATTTGTCGGCCTGACGGTGGTCTACTGGGGCGTCAACGGCCTGGGCGTGTGGCTGTTTGCCCGCGGCTTTGGCATCCAGATGCCGGTGGTGGCCGCCTACGCCATGATGTCGTGCGTGGTCGTGGGGATGATGATTCCCAACGCACCAGCCAACGCCGGAAGTTTCTGGACGTTTCTGCTGTTGCCGGCAGGCCTGTACGGGGTGGACGATCAGTCGCCGCGCACCGTGGCCTTTGCGCTGGGGCTGTGGTTTGCCCAGACGTTGCAGGTAGCGGTGTTTGGCATCTGGGGCAGCTGGGCCGACGCGCGGGCGATGGCGCGGCAAGCTAGGAACCAAGCGGGATAGTCCACCCATGCGCTATGGGCGCTTGGTCTTTGGCTGTCGGGCATGGCCCAAACAAGGGCAGCGGCCCGGAAAGCCGCCCTGTGACGGCTGTGCCAAGGCCCGCCAGCGAATTCAGGCCTTCTTGCGCTTGCGCCCCGGCCGCAGATGGCCAAGCGCCTGACCCACAAAATGGGCGCCGGCCGCCAGCGTGGCCCCCGGGTCGTCCCAGGCCATCACTGCATCGGTGCTGGGCCAGCCTTCGCTGCGCAGAGCGCTCCACACAGCCCGCGCGCCACCGGCCTGAGCCAGCGCCACCGCGTCGCGCAGGCCGTACTCCCACGCTACTTGCTGGCGCTGCGGCGCCACGGAACCTGGCTCCAGCCCGGCCAGCTCGCGCACATGGGCGGCAATGAGGTTGCTGCCGGCGGCGCGGCACAGGTCGTACCACAGCGTGGGCCGCGGGTTGATCTCAATAAGCCGCCAGCGGCCATTGCGCGGGTCGTACTTGAACTCCGTGCCGCACAGCCCGCGGTAGTCCAGCTGCTGCAGCACCTGGGTAGACAGCGCCGCGACCTCTGGCAGGGCCTCTGTCACCACCCGCGATCCCGAGCCAAACTGGCGTGGAAACTGGCGAATCTTGCGCGCGGTCAACACGTGGCGCGGTGCCCCGTCTTGGCCCATCCACACCGCCCCAACGCCCAGGTTGCTCTCTGGCCCCGGCACCAGCTCTTGCAAGACCACCGCCTTGGGGTCGCCGACGATCTGCTCCATGTCGCGCAGCAGCTGCTCCAAGGTCTCTGGCACCAAAAGCTTTTGCCCAGACAGGCGGTTGCGCCACAGGTGCCCGGCCCGCGGCTTGACGATGCACGGCAGGCCCACCTGCAGGGCAAAAGCGCGAACATCGTCCATTGTCTCTGGCAGGAAAGTCTGGGGCACATCGATGCCCAGCACCCGGCAGCGCTCGCCAAAGGCCCACTTGTCCAGCAGGACCCCTGCCCTCCCGGCGGTGTAGCCGTTGGAGATCCTCAGCGTGGGCCTTAGCTGATCGGCGTGGTCAGTCAGCCACTCGCAGGCATCGTCCGCCGCGGGCACCAGCACTACTGGCTGGCTGTGGGTGCGGGCGAACTCGGCCAAGTCAGCGACCAGACTCGCGTCCAGCTTGCGCCGCGTCAGCTTGGGATGGCAGGTCACGTGGCGGCTGTACAGGCCCGGGCGCGTCTGGTCGTCGTCAATCCCCAGCACCGGACCAAGGCCTGCCTGGGCCACGGCGCGGGCCACGGCCAGCCCGGTGCCGGTCAGCGCCACCACTACCGTCGTCAACTGCTGTGCCGCCACTTGGCCCCCGGGTCGGCGCCGACTGCGCGCCTGCAGAGGGGGCAGTCTGGGCCACCGCCCCAGCACCGTCAACCGCAGAGCGCCCGCCGGGCCCCACTCGCGCAAGGGGCACCAGCGGTCCCTGCGGGCACCCTTACTGGCAAATGACCTTGACGCACTTGCCGTTGTCGCACTGGGTGCCCTTGATGCAGTCGGCGTTCTCGCACGACTCACCCTCTTTGGCCTTGCCTTGGCACACGCCGTTGCTGCAAGAGAGGCTCGGGGCGCACATGAACAAGCACGGCTGGCCGGCGGTGGGAGGGTCACTGCACACCAAGGCCTTGGCGTCGCACACCAGGGGCAATTGGCAAGTGAAGAGAATGCCCTTCATCAGGTCCGGCGGGGTGCAGGTCTGGCCCTTGCCGGGCAGGAGCTGGCACTTGCCGGGCTCGCTGGCGGTCATGCCGGCGCACTCGACGTCCATGCCGCCACACTGCTGGGGATGGGTGCAGGCCGCGCCCAGGGCGGCGGGAGCCAAGCAGACAAACTTGCCAGGGGTGCCGGTCGGGGCGCAGAGGCCACCGCCTTCGCACGGGCTGGGCGCGGTGCCAAACATGTCGCTGCCAAACCCGCCGCTGCCCGAGCCTCCGCCGGCGCAGGCGGCTCCCACCTTGGCCGGCGCTTGACAGCTTGCCCCGTCTCCACCGCTGTTGGGTCCACAGAACAGCCCGGCTTTGCAGCCGTCTTCGCTGCTACAGGCCTTGCCCGCGTCCTCTTTGGCAGCACAGATGGACTTCTCAGCGCTGCTGTCGCAGAACAGGCCGTCGGCACAGCTGCCAGTGACGCAAGGGGCGCCGGCTTTTCCGCCGCTGGCCGTGCACTTGTCCTCCAGGCACAGCAGGTCGCCCTGGCAGCCGTCGTCGGAGGTGCAGGGCGCGCCGGCGGCGACTTTGGCGGTGCACTTGCCCGGACAGTCCCAGTTCTGGGTGTCAGACTTGGCGCAGTACAGGCTCTTGCACTCTTCGTCCTGGCCGCAGGTGGCGCCGTCGGCCGCTACCCCCACAAAAACCTTGGAACATTCGCCGGGCGCCTTGTTCGACTGAATCATCGCGCAGCTGCTGTAGAGGGCCAGGCACTTGCCCGCCGCCACGGCGTCGTAGGTGGCCTTGCCGGCCTTGACCAGCGCCACCATCGCCCCGGGTCCGTCGCCTTCTGCGCCCATCTGCACATTCAAGAAGGCCATGCACCCTTGCTTGGTGGCAAAGGTTTTGCCGCCGCAGGACGTCATGGCGGTGCAGATGGCTTCCAAGAACTTGTCGGCGATTTGATCGAGCGGCACGGCTGCCGGGGCCGCGGTGTCTTGGGCGGCGTCGGTGGTGGCGGCGTCG
>CAIXGW010000261.1 GCA_903919145.1 uncultured Myxococcales bacterium | reverse complement strand
GTCTCGCGATTTAGGTCACTCGCGCTGCCGCTTCGCCGCTCGGCCCAGGTCCTGGCCCTCGCGGACATAGGCTATGCAGCGACGACAGAGGGTGGCCGCTTTTCGTAAGCAGACCGTGGCCGTTTTTCGTTAGCGTTGAAGGAAGTCCTGCGACGTTGGCTGCGCAAGCAGCCTTTGCGGGGAATTGCAGCTACTTGCCATGTAGACCGCAAGACCGTCCGGCGGTACTTGGAGGCAGGCCTAGCCTGCGGCCTGACCGAAGATGATGATGAGGCGGCGCTCACCGCTGATGTGCTAGAGGCGGTGGCGAAGCGAGTCCAAGTAGGCGCAAAGGTTCATGTTGGCGGTGGGTATTCAGCCTGCATCGAGCATCATGAGCAGCTTCTCCAGTGGCAGCGCGAAGGCGCCGGAGGGCCCAAGCTCGTACGGCTTCTTCAGCGCAAGACCGGAATATCAGTGTCTTTGCGGACGCTTCAGCGCTTCATGCAAACAGAGCTCGCCAAGGCCAGAGGGCCAGGCGCGACCTGCTATGTGGCGGATTGCGCACCAGGCGAAGAACTGCAGGTCGATTACGAGCAGCTCGGCTTGGTCGAGGACGCAGACTCGGGCACTCGTCGAATTTTGCACGCCTTTGTTTGCACAGCGGTGCACAGCCGCCACTGCTTCGTGTACCCGTGCTGGCAGGAGACGACGGAGTCGACGATACAAGCCTTGGAAGCTACGTGGGAATTCTTCGGCGGTGTGTTTGCCGGGGTGATTCCTGACAATCTCAAGGCCGTGGTGATCAAGCCTGATCCAATCCAGCCTGTTTTCAATGAGGTTTTTCTCGAATACTCGCAGGCGCGGGGCTTCCTGATTGGGCCTGCGCGAGTCCGACGGCCGCAGGACAAAGGGCGGGTAGAAAACTGCGTTAAGTACACGCAATCAGACTTCTTTGCAGGAGAGACCTGGACGCATCTCGACGATTGGCGGCAGGCGGCGGCGCTGTGGTGTCGCGAGCAGGCAGGCCAGCGCAAGCACGGGACGACGGGCCGGCAGCCACGGCTGCACTTCGAGGAGGTCGAGCAGCAAGCGCTGCTACCCAAGCCACTGAGCACATGGGATATTCCAAGATGGACCACAGCGAAAGTCGGGCGCGATAACCGAGTTCGCGTCGACAATGCCTTCTACCGGATCACCGCCGGCCTGATCGGCGAGGAGTTGCGCGTACGGGTCGACCGGACGACGGTGCGCCTAGCCCACAAGCACTCGATCATACATGTATTTGTGCGTGTCGAGGCGCACCAGACGGGCGGCCTGCCGTGCTCCAGCGAAGCCTGCGCCCAGGACAGCATCGCCAGCCGGTCGCCGGAGCGGCTTCAGGCGCAGGCGGCTCAATACGGTGCGGCGGTTGCGGAGGTGGCGCAGCGGCTGCTCGGACGCGGTCTGTGGTTCAGCCAAGTTCGCAAAGTGCTGCATCTGTTTAAACTCTGCGACCTATATGGAAAATCCCCAGTCGACTCAGCTTGTGCAAAGTTGCTGGCGGTCGACGCCGACGACCCGGTGCAGGTCGAGCGTGTGGTCAAGTTGGGCCTGGAAACGCGGGTTCCGGCGCCAGTCACAAAGCCGGCGGCTGCGGCGGCGCCCGGAAAGTATGCCCGCGACAACCACACTTGGCAGAAGACGCCAAGTCTATCGCAAGGAGAACAGCATGTTATCTGAATACCGACCTGTAGATCCCCAGTTAGCCGCGGTACTCCGCCGCCTCAAACTGGGTCCACTGAGCGCCGTGCTCCCCGAACGATTGGGGCAGGCCCGACAAAAGGGCATGGATCCAGAGGACTTTCTGCTCGTGCTGTTGGGAGATGAGGCCGAGCGGCGCAGTCAAAACGCCGCCACTCTGCGCGCCGCCAAAGCGGGACTGGCGCCCGACATGGTGCTGGACGGTTGGGACCGTCAAACGGCGGTGCGCTACGACCGCGAGCTGCTGGACCGCTTGATGACATTGACATTTCTAGACCGGCACGAGCACGTCTGCGTCATGGGGCCGGTCGGAGTCGGCAAGACGATGCTGGCGCAGGGGCTCGGACACATCGCCAGCGCACGCGGCAAGTCGGTGGCCTACCATAGCGCGGTCAAGCTGTTTGCCCAGCTAAAGGTGGGTCGGGTTGACCAGAGTTATACCAAGCAAATCAGACACCTTTCGATCGTCGACATGCTGATCCTGGACGACTTTGCTCTGCATCCGATGGACATGATGGCGACCGTGGACTTCGCCGAAATCGTGGTGGAGCGGCATCGAAAAGGCTCTATGATTATCACTACTAACCGAGACCCTAGCGAATGGATCGGGCTGATGGCTGAGCAAATGCTGGCGCAGAGCGCCGTGGACCGCTTCGCCAATAACGCGCATGACCTAGAACTCGACGGTCCAAGCTACCGGTCGCGCCAGAAGCCGGGGCATCGGGCCTAGATCTCGCCAGATCACATGTAGTTATGATGGAACTTGCAGCCAGCTGCAGGCAGCGAGCGGCCATCTGCACTAGAACTACGAAACTAGCGCAATTACATCATGTTCACCAAGCTGCGCAGGACACTTCGCGCAATGCTATGGACAGTGCCGTCCTATGGACAAGTCGCAACAGCGGACCGAAGCGCGACAAGTCGTCAGCGGCGACTTGCCCACAGGACTTGGACAACCCCGTACTATCGCTGGCGAAGTTTGACTCGCCACCGGCGGGGTTGCCCACACTGCCCACAGCCGCCGCCGCCATGCCCGTCAGAAGGAAAAAATCCGGCCGGACAACGGACAAGGCCGCGTCAGGCAAGCGGTGCAATGCCTGGCCCCTGGGCCAACCCACGCGTGCATGTCGCCGTGCCACCCGCCACGCACCGGAGTCCAGTCGCTTGTTCGCGCTGCGCGCGACCTCGCACCCCTGCCAAGGTGGTCCCTAATTGTGGCGCGGGGTGGTCCCTATGGTGTGGCGCTTGACATCACGCCTGACCCGGCTCGCCTCGGCACCGCCATCTGCATATGCATAGGGTGCGCAAACCGGGCGCAGCGGGCGCAATCTCGGCCTTCTGGTCTGCCTGTCTGCCGAGCAAGTCGTGAGCACGGTTTGCGCCAGCCGAAAACGGTAGGACATTGTGAAACAGAGTGGTTGTGCCGCTATTGTGCCGCAGGAGCAGGCGGCTGTTGGGGATGGCGGGTTGCGGGTGAATGGTTGGCGCAATTAGCCTCAGCCCTGGCTAAATGTGCCGTGGGTGAGGAAGTTGCGGCCAAATAGGAAGAAGCTGCTGGGAGGTCCCGTTACCGCGCCTTGCCGCCCTCCATCACCCCACTCGTCGCCGCACAGGAATCACCGCCCGGACAAACGCATCATCCACTTCCCACGTAATTTCAGACAACCCGGCATCGCTCATGGCCCTTTGCGCCAATCTGATCCCCATGCCAAACCGCTGGACGATCCTCAGCACGCGCATTGCTTCGGCCAGATCGGGATTGCGATAGTCGGCATTGCCCGGGCTGCCAAAGTTGCGCTGCGTGACTCGCCCAAACGGGCCACCAGGGCTCAGAACTTCGATGCGGTCGTTGAACCAGGTGACGCGGATGGGCGCGTTGGTGCCTTCATAGCTGCGGTGCATGATGGCATTGGCCAGGATTTGCTCCAGCGCGACAAGCGGCACCGATTCAGTGCGCTGCTCGCCCACGTCTTCCCAGATCGCCACTGCAACCTGGCGATAGGCGCGGAGCTTGGCCATGGTCTCCAGATACATCCGCTCGACCCTGCCTTCAAACGCCTCGGCATCGACGATGGGGTCGGACAGATCCGTGCCGTTGACCCGTAGAAACTGGATGTAGTCGCCGGGTAAATGAAAGCGGGGGTTGCGCCCGCACACCAGCACCCCTGTGATGGTCGGCGTGCCGCTGCCATCGCTGAGAATCATTCGGCACACCATCAAGCGATCCAAATCGGTGCGGTCGTTGGCGGCCAGAATGTCCGGCGCGACGGCCCTTGGCACGTATTCCTCAGCGAAATAGCGGACGTCAAGGTCCTTGAGCTCCGTTGAGTACTTGGGGCTAAGGTCGAAGGGCAAGTCGTTGGCGCGGCGGCGCTCGCTCAGCAGGATCTCGTCTTGCCGGCTGGCGATAGCTCGGCGCGGTCCCACGCGAATGTGGATGCGCCCTTTGAAGCTGACCGGCGGCGCAAGGGCAGGTGCCACGGTGACGACGGCGACAGGTACGTCGGCCACCAGGCGCTTTTCCACAAGGATTGTGGGGATCGGCAAGATGTTGCCGTCGGATCGCATGTCAGCGAGTTGCTGCAGCAGTTCGTCGGTAATCGGCAGTCGCACGGGCCGTCCCGGGTCGTCAAGACCGACAAACACGACGCCTGGCAGACCATGGCCCGGCAAGTCATTGGCAAAGGCGCAAATGGCCTCGCGAATCTTGGTTGCGGTCTCTCCTGTCAACCTTTCCTTGCGCTCGACACGGTCGGACTCCAGATCACTAGCCAGGGCTGTGAGTTCCTGATCTGATAAACGAAGTTGCCCCATACGATCCTCACCTTCTTGCCGCCGACCGTGTCCAGGACTTCGGCGCCCTGGCCCAACGCCTATCGTATCACCCGCGGCTGCAATGTGGAGCATTCAACCACTTGTGCCCCCTCGACCCTCCCC
>CAIXGW010000260.1 GCA_903919145.1 uncultured Myxococcales bacterium | reverse complement strand
TTCCGCAACGTGGAAGGCCTCGACAGCGAGACCGAGATCATCGAGTACCAGGACGGCGACGACATCGTGCTGCGCAAGCGCCCGGGTCGCACCAAGTACTCCAACATCACCTTCAAGCGCGGCTACATCAACAACACCGAGTTGTGGGAGTGGCGCAAGGCGGTGGTCGAGGGCAAGGTGCAGCGCAAGTCGGGCTCGGTCATCCTGTGCGCCGACGACGGCAGCGAAGTCATGCGCTACAACTTCTTTGAAGGCTGGCCGACCAAGTGGAAGGGCTTCACCCTCGACGGCAAGGGCACCGACGTCAACGTCGAAGAGCTCGAACTGGCCGTTGAGAAGCTCGAGCGCGGCTAAGCCTAGCCCGTCTGGCACATCGCCCAGAGCCTCAAATCCCTGAGAGCGATCAGGCAGTTGAAGTCACCGGCCGGCGGCGGATTCCTTGAAGGGGACCCGCCGCCGGTTGTGTTTTTGGCTGCCGCTGCGCGTAGCCGCAAGGTGGGACTGCGAAGCCAGGGACAGCGACAGCGAAAGAATCGAAGCGATCTTTTGCAGGCGCCTAGAGCTCGCTGTCTTCTTGCTCTTGGTTCAGGCGCAAGTAGTCGCTGGTCGAGACGCACTTGCCATCCCAGGCGCGGCACTTGCGGTCGCGGCTGCACAGGTCAGAGCGCCGGCAATCGCTGGAGAACCGCGTCCCACATACCAGCACGGTGACGCCGTCTGGCAGGTCTGCGGCGGGGGCGGCAGGCTCAAAGCGCGCTTCGACAGGGCGGCATTTTGCCTGGGCTAAGCACACATCAGAGGAGCGGCAGTCCTCTGCGGTGGCGACCGTGCAAACGCCGTGCTCGGCCGTGCAGCGGCCCAAGGTGCGGCACAGGCCGCCGCGCTTGCAGTCCTGCCGCGATGCCGCAACGCAGCGGCCGTCGACCGCGCTGCACAGGCCTGCGTCGCCACAGCCGCGGTGCCCAAGGCAGTCTTCATCGCGCAGGATGACGCAGCTGCCGCTAATAGCGCTGCAGTGGCCCATTTCGCGGCACTGGCGGCTGGGCTCGCAGTCCGCCGCCGAGCCGGCCACGCAGCGGCCGCCGATGGCCGAGCACAAGCCGCGATCGCGGCAGGCGTCCAGGGCCCGGCAGTCGCCGCCGGCCGCCTGGCACAGCCCGTCAAGCAGGGTGCAGGCGCCCTGGCTACGGCAATTGGCCGAGGCCGCACACAGGGCGTCGCTGTCTGGCGTGCAGTAGCCGCGGTGAGACCGGCAGGCCCCGGAGGCCTGGCAAGCCCGCGAGATCTGGCAGTCTGCGTCATCGGCAGCGGCGCAGACGACGGCGGTGGGGTCGCTGGGCAGGCCCACCACCTTGCTGCACGCCCCGTTCTGCTGGCAGCGAAAAGAGCGGCGACAGTCGGCGCTGCTGCCCACTACGCAGCTGCCGGCCGCATCGATGGCGCACTGGCCAAACACGTCGCACAGGTCGCCGCAGCGCTCGCGAGCGTGGCCGCCCTTGACGCACACGCCATTGGAGACCAGGCAGCGGCCCTCGCTGCGGCAGATCTGGCTCTGGTTGCAGTCGTCTTCTTTGATGGCTTGGCAGCGGCCATTGTGAACCCGGCACTTGCCTTGGACGGCGCACAGGTCGCTGAACTGGCAGTCGCGGTCGCGGTCGACCACGCAGTCGCGGCCGTGGGCCGTGCAGAGGCCTTCCTTGGCACAGCCGGGGGTGCGGCGGCAGCCTTCTGGATGGCTGCACAGGCCTTCGTGGCAGGTGAGCTCGGGCCGGCAGTCAAAATGGCGATCGCAGCCGTCGCCAATGTCGCCCATGCCCCAACAGCCGCTGAGGCTTAGGGCCACGGCCACGGCGAACCATCCAACTATGCAGCTGATGATCGAAGGTTTTGACGGCAGCAGCATCGAGCCAATCTGAGCGAGGGCCAAAAGCTAGCCACCCGGTGTGGCGGCCGCGGCGTCGCAAACGCACTGGCGCGGCACCTTGGTGCGGTGGGTGCGGCAGCGCTCGCGGGTGACTTCGCAGCGGGCGGCAAGGGGGCCGTTGGCCGGGTACTCCGTTGAGATGTCGCAAACTTTTCCGGCCAGAGCGCAACTCTCAAAGGACTGATTGCACATCTGGAAGCAGAACTCCAGGCTGTTGTCCATGCTGGCGGTCGACACGATCTGGTAGCCCAGCTGCATCTGCTGGGTGGTGTAGATGTTGACCTTATCGGCGATCTCGGAGTCCAGGCCGCCCAAGCGATCGACCACGTCGCCGTTGCCTGAACAGGCGGTTGCCGACAAGGCCATGCCGCCGACAGCCAACCAAGCGGCCACAGCGCTTGCACCAGCCCAGGCAGCGGCGGCGGCCCGGGCGGCAGCGCCTCTGGCAGGGGCGGCAGCCCCGGCAGTGGCGGCGGCCAAATTCGCGGCGGCAACTGAGCGGCAATCGTGCAGGACGGTCGGCATGGGGCTCCAAGAGAGTGACCTAACCGCGGATAGTACAGAATGGCGACCGGTTGGACAACTCGCCCGCCGACCTACCCCTTGGGGCTTGCAGGGGCGCCGGCTACGCAAGACACTAGAGGTCTTGGGAGGCCTAGAATGGGCAGCAGCCGCACGCACCATCGCACCGTAGTAGACCTTCTGGAGGGCCGTTTTCGCGCCGAGCCAGACAAGGTCATGCTGCGCTGCAAGATCGACGGCCAGTGGCACACGACCACATCGGCCCAGTGGTGGCTGACGGCGCGTCAGTGGGCCAAAGGTTTGATTACGCTAGGTGTTCAGCCGGGCGACCGGGTGCTGCTGGCCTCGCAGACCCGCCGCGAGTGGCTGTTGGCCGATGCCGCGATCCTGCTGGCCGGCGCGGTCACCGTGCCCGTCTACCCCTCTGCTACGGCGGAAGAAGCTGAGTGGGTGGCCCGCGATTCGGGGGCGCGCTTGGCCATCTGCGAGAACCCTGCCCAGGTAGAGAAGCTCGCCGCAGCGCGCTCGCGGTTGCCCGAGCTGGGGCAATTGCTGGTCATGGATGCTTTTGCCGCGTTGGCGCGCCCGGACTCGCGCGGACGCACTGGCATTCGCATGACCGAAGTGCTGGCCGCCAGCGACGATTGGGTCAAGCCCCTGGCCGTGCTGGCGGAGCTTGGGATTCCGGTGGCCGAGACAGAGCTGCACCAACGCAACGAGGCCACAGACCCTGAGGCAGCGTGCGCTATTATCTACACTTCGGGGACCACCGGGCAGCCCAAGGGCGTCGTGCTGAGCCACCGCGCCTTTGTGTTTGAGACCCAAGCCTGTGCTGGCGCCTTGGATGTGCGCCACGACGACGCGCTGTTCTTGTTTCTGCCGCTGGCTCATAGCTTTGCCAAGATGGTGGCGGTGGTGTGCGTGGGCGTGGGCTGCGAGATGATCTTGCCAGAGAGCATGGCCACGCTGATGCGCGACCTGGCCGAAGCGCGGCCCACGGTCATGCCGGCAGTGCCGCGCGTCTTTGAGAAGGTCCACGCCAAGATCCTGGCTGGGGTAGAAACGGCTGGAACGGCTCGAAAACAGGCCTTTCGGGCGGCGCTGGCGGTCGGCAAGCGCGTCAGCACAGAGAGGCAGCGGGGCCGCGAACCGGCCGGATGGCTCAAGCTGCAGCATGAGCTGGCCCACCGAGCGGTGTTCGCGCGGATCCACGGCCTGATGGGCGGGCGGATCCGCGGCTTCATCTCTGGCGGGGCGCCCCTCTCCAAGGAAATCAGCGAGTTCTTTCACGCGTGCGGCATGCTGGTGCTCGAGGGCTACGGCATGACAGAAAACACCGCAGCGGCCACAGTCAACCGCCCAGAAGACTTCAAGTTTGGCACGGTCGGCAAGCCGATTCCCGGCGTGGAGCTGGCGATTGCCGCCGACGGAGAGGTCCTGATCCGCGGCGGCAACCTGATGACCGGCTACTGGAACAACCCGGCGGCCACGGCCGAGGCGCTGGACGGCGACGGCTGGCTGCACACAGGCGACATCGGCTCCATTGATGGCGACGGCTTTCTGAGCATCACCGACCGCAAAAAAGACCTGATCATCACCGCCGGCGGCAAGAACGTGGCGCCGCAGAACCTGGAGACCCACCTCAAAAATTCGCGCTGGATCTCCAACTGCATGGTGTGCGGCGACCGGCGCAAGTTCCTGTCTGCCTTGATTACGCTGGACGAAGAAGCGTTGGCGTCCTGGGCCAAAGACAAGGGCGTGGTGCACACCTCCCACGCCGAGCTGACGCAAAAGCCAGAGGTCTGGAAGCTTGTTCAGCAAGAGCTGGACGAGAAGAACCGCGCGCTGGCCAGCTACGAGACCATCAAGAAGTTTGCAATTCTTGACCGGGAATTCAGCGTGGAGGCAGGGGAGCTGACCCCTTCTCTCAAGCTGCGCCGCAAAGACATCACCCGTCATTACCAAGGCTTGCTCGACTCCTTCTACTCTGAGCACTACTGAGCTGATCACCTCTGAGCCGAGCACCACGCGGCGCCGCCCTGGCCGCCCTTCCCTCCGCCGCTGCACCGCGGCTGGCAACCTACAGAGGTTCATGTGACTTCCGCCGCTGGCTCCCACCCCAAGACCGTCATCTGCCTGCCGACCTACAACGAGCGGGAGAATCTGCCGCTGATGGTCCACGCCATTCATGACGAAGTTCCTGACCTACATATCCTCATCATTGATGACAATTCTCCCGATGGCACCGGAGCGATCGCCGACGAGCTGGCGGCCGCCAATCCGCGGGTCCACGTGCTGCATCGCCAGAACAAGCAAGGGCTTGGCCGCGCCTATGTCGCTGGTTTCCACTGGGCCCTGGCGCGCGACTATGAGCTCATCTTTGAGATGGACTGCGACTTCTCGCATCCGGTGCGGTTCTTGCCGGAATTCCTGCGCCAGGCCAAGCAGTTCGATGTGGTCCTGGGCTCGCGCTACATCCCCGGCGGGGCGACCGAAGACTGGGACTGGAAGCGCCGGCTGATCTCGCGCGGCGGCAACACCTATGCCCAGGCGATCTTGGGGCTGCCGTACAAGGACTTGACCGGCGGTTTCAAGTGCTTCCACCGCAAGGTCCTAGAGACCCTGCCGCTGGATGAGATCGTCTCCAACGGCTACGTGTTTCAGATCGAGATGACCTGGCGGGCGGTGCTGCAGGGCTTCACGATCGGCGAAGTGCCCATCCACTTTCCCGATCGCACCCGCGGCCAGTCCAAGATGTCTGGATCGATCGTGCGCGAAGCCGTGGTCAATGTTTGGAAATTGCGCCTAGCCAAGGCCAAACTGAGCGCAGCGCGGCCCCGCTGACGCCTGCAGACCAGGCGGCCGCCAGTGCCAGCGACCCCTGGAACCGCGGCGGCGTACCCCTGCGACTGAGCGGCAATTGGCGCAGCAATTGGGACGGCAATTGGGGCGGCAATTGGGGCGGCGCCCTGCCCTGGTAGCCAGATCCGCCCAGGCGCTCTGGGTTGCCCAGGGGATTTGTGGGCAGGCAGTGGCTCCTATCGCTGGGTCGTTGTCGGTGCCAATCCGCCGATTGACCCTGGCCACCCGGGCGCGGGACGGCTACACTCTGGGGCTGCTGTCGGCCCGGCGCGTCTTGCGGCCTGCCCAGCCGGCGCAGTCGTCTTTCACCGCTGCCCCTTGACCCAACCCTTGAGCCAGTCAGCGATTCTGGCACCCATCGCCCGGCCGGGCCGCGCTGCCCGCCCTCAGGACCGACCATGAGCTCCACTCCCAACGCATTGCTCGGCAAGGGCAGCGATTTTGAAGGTAAGCTGACTTTTGAAGGCACCGTCCACATCGACGGGCGCTTCACCGGCGAGATCTTCAGTGAAGGCACGCTGATCATCGGCGAAGGCGCAGAAGTCCAAGCGGAAATCCGCGTCGGTTCCGTCGCCGTCTATGGCAACGTCACCGGCAACATCACCGCCGCTGATGCGGTGGAGCTGCACGCCCCCGCCAGCCTGCGCGGCAACATCACCTCGCCGGCGCTGCACATCGACAAGGGCGTGTTCTTTGACGGATCCTGCCAGATGACCAGCAAGCAGTCCGCGCAGGGCCAGCGGCCGCCGGCTCTGCCCGCCAACCGCCCGACCGCGGCGCCGGCGCTGCAGCCGCAGTCTCTGCAGGCCCAGGCCATGCAGGGTCAAGGAATGCAGGGTCAAGGAATGCAGGGTCAGGGAATGCAGGGTCAGCCGCTGCGCGAGTCCCAGCCGATGCCGCCGCCTCCTGCGCCTGCCCAGCGCAACTCTGGCATCTTTCTGCCCGAGCCGTCGCTGCAGCGCCCTACCGGCGAATTGCCGCATAAATTCTAGAGAATCCCCGGAGCAACAACCTGATGCATCCCAAGCGCGCCCTTGAAGGCACGGCTCTGTCTTGTACCGTTGTCAGTCTAGGGGGCAGTGACGGCGCGCTGGCCACGGCCGATGGCATCACCTTGCCGATCCGCGTCGCTAACGGCGTCCCGGGCGATCGCGGCAGCGTGCGGGTCCTTCACAGCGGTCAGCACGGCGCCTGGACCCGCTGGCTGCACATCGACGAGCCCTCTCTCTACCGCCGCGCCGCCGAGTGCTCGGCCGTGGCGCGCTGTGGCGGCTGCCCTTGGCAGATGGTCGACGTAGAGCTGCAGCGCGAGACGCGGCTCCAGCGGCTGAAGGTCAGCCTGGCCAAATGGCTAAGCGAGCCAGTGGCGCGGCAGGCCAGCTGGGCCACCCTGCTGCCGATGACCGTGGGCTACCGCAGCCGGGCGCAAGTGGTGCTGGGGCGCAAGCGCGGGCGAATTGTTTGGGGCTTTTGGGCGCCCGGCAGCCAGGAGCTGGTAGCGGTGGACCTGTGCCCGGTGCACCTGCGCAGCGTCGATCAGGTCATCAACCGCGCCGCCGACGAGCTGGACCGCGCCGGCATCGCCGTGGCCGAAGAAGGCTCGGGCCCGACGGCGACCGGCCTCATCTGGCGCAGCGACCCTCGCAGCGAACAGGGCCTGCTGACCGTGCTGTGCAGCGATCCGCAGCTGATTGCCCCGGCGGCGCAGCGGCTGGCAGAAATTCCAGGCGTGGTCGGGGTTTTTGCGGCACCGGTAGCCCGCAAAGGCGGTCCGGCTGTGGGCGATGCCGCGGTGCTGCTGGCCGGCGAGCCGCGGGCCGCGCTGACCTGGCGCTTTCGCCAAAGCGATCTGCCCGAGCTGACCCTGGAGCTGGGGGCCACGGCCTTTGTGCAGACCCGCCACGACGCCGCCGAGTCCCTGGTAGAAGCCGTGGCCGCCATGCTGCCCAAGCAAGGCCAGGGCCTGCTGGATCTCTACAGCGGCGTTGGGGTTTTTGGTCTGGCCCTGCGCGACCGCTTTGCCAAGGTGTGGCTGGCCGAGCGCGACGGTCCAGCGATGGAAGACGCGCGCCACAACGCAGCGCTGCTGCAGGCCGACCATGCGGAGATCTGCTGTGGCGACGCGGCGACCGTGCTCGATCAGCTGCTAGTCCAGGGCGCCCCGTTCAGCGCCGCAGTGGTAGATCCGCCGCGCGCCGGCTGCGGTCAGGCCGTGGTAGACAGGCTGAGCGACGCAGCCCACCTAACCGATATCGCTTACGTTTCCTGCGGCCAGGCTGGGCTGGAGCGCGATGTCGGCGCTTTTGCCGCCCGCGGTTGGCAGGTGGCGCAGCTGCTGGCGATCGACATGTTTCCCCACACGCCCCACGCCGAGGCGGTGGTGCACCTGCGCCGCACGGTCAGCTGACTTCTTTGGCATTCCCGACCGCCTTGCCAGAGTAGCCAGCTCTGGCGAATTCCAGGTGACCGCCGACACGGGGCTGTGGATAGCGGCTGCGCGCACCTGAATTGGCTTTCTACTCGTTGCTGCTGCCGCGATCTAGCTCGCCGGGCTGACCGCCGGGCCTGCCAACTCGGCTGCGATCGACAGCCACGGGCTCTCTCCCAGGCGCTCTTGCAGCCCCTGAAACAGAGTCTGTTCCTCCCAGCGCACATGGCTCTCCAAGGCTTCGGCGGCGACTTCGGCATCGCCGGGCTGCGGCGGCTGCCCACTGGCCAAAGAAGCCAGCAGCGGCGCCATCAGGCCGTGAAGATCCTTGTGCTGACTTAGCAATTCTTGACTCTCTTGGCTGTTCATGTGGGGCAGCAGCGCCCTTTCTTCGGCGTCGAAGTGGGCGATCAGGTGGTCGCGCCACGCCTGGGCCAGCTCAAGGGCGGCGCGCTCTCGCAGGTAGGCAACGCCGGACACCGCCGCCCAGCGGACATCTCTGACCAGCGACAGGGCGGTGAAGTGCTCGCGCGACAGCGGACGAATTGCGGGATGACGCCACATAGTATTGCCGATCTCCAGCGACTCTGGGGTCGCCTACCACAAGAATAGCGCCAACACGCAGACTGCGGCCAGCGCCACGCCCACGGCCAGCAGATGCCTGGGCCGCCGCACTACAGCAGCCCCAAGGGCGCCAGCGCCGCCGACCAGCCACAGCGTAGCGGCCGGCGCAGGGCCTCCCTGGCCCAACAGGCCAAGCCCGCTCACGCCAGTCACCACCAGCAAGGGCAGCCACGCATGGCGGGCCCACAGCGGCGGCGCCGCCGACAACATGCGGATCTTGGCCGCGTGGACTGCCAAGGTGTCCAGGGCGAAGGCGCCACTCCAGGCAAACAGCAGCATCTGCGCCACCAGCGGTGCGGCGCCCCCCACCACCGCCACCACGGCCCCCAGCGAAGCCACCGCACAGGCCGCAACCACCTCGCCGCTTGGCGTCCGGTCGCGGTTGGTCCACACCGTCCACACCGAAGCTCCGCCGATCAACCCTGCCACAACAAGCTGTTGGATGACATGGGGCTCAAAGAGGGCAGCCCCCTGCAGCACCAACACCGCAATGCCGATCACGCCGGCAGTGGCCGCCAAGCCGGCCGCCTGCCAGCGCCGCAGCGGCCCCTCTGCCAGCTGCCGCCGCCGGCTGCGGTGACCCAGCGCCACCGCCAGCGGCTCGCGAGCCAAGAACAGCAGCACCACCGCCACAGCGATCCCGCAAGCCGGTCCGGGCCGCCGGGCCACCCGCAGCCCCGCCAGCAGGGCCACCGCCAACTGCACCCACGCCCCGTGCTCGCGCGGCAAGGTCAAGCGCCACCAGGGCAGATGCGACGAGACGGTGGGCTGCATCGGGCGGGCTCCTGGTACAGCGAACCGCAGCTCCGCGGTAGGTTCCAAACGGACCGGGGTTGGGGGTACCAAAAAGGCGCTGGCAAGAGTAGCCAAGGCCGGTGAGCAAGGGGCGGACGCAGGCCGGGTCGAGTCAACAATCTCGGCCAGTGGCGCGGTCCGGCGCACGGCCATGCCTTAGGCCATCAGTGCACGCGGGAACAGAATGTTATTCTCCAGGTGGATGTGGCGCTTCAAGTCGGCCTCCAACTCGGAAAGGCCATTGAACAAAGCCCGCCAGGTCATGCACGCGTGATCCGGCGGGACGTAGTGGTCGGTCAGCTCGCGGGCGCGGGTCAGCAAGGTGGCCACGCCGTCGTGCTCCAAGCGCAGGGCCTGGACCGCCTCGCCGGCGTCCAGGGGCCGACCGGCGATAATCAAGGGAAACAGCACGTCTTCCTCTTTGCGCAGGTGCGGGATCAGGTCGGTTTCCAGGGCCAGCACCGTCTCATACAGCTCAGCCAGGCGCTCTGGGTCCTTGGGGCCGTGCACTTTGAGGACGCGGGCGGCCATCGCCTGCAAGCGGGTCAGCTCGTCGGCCAGCGGCTGGTGGTGGTGATCGACGATGTAGGCCACCAGCTCCGGCAGCGGCGCCTGGTCCCAGCGGCGCTCGTCCTTGCCAAAGGCTTCGCGCTCGGCCACTTCGGCCAGCAGCTGGGCCACGCTCACCGCGGCGACGGCGCAGGCCTGGTCCAAGGGGCGACCGCCGCCGCAGCAGAAATCGATGCCATAGCGCTGCAGAACGGCAACGGAATGGGGGCGGGTGGCGGCCAGATCGGCAACGGTGCCCGGCTGGGCCTGCGAAGGGGTGTGGACGTGGTGGTGCATGGCGAAATCCCAGGGCCGCAAAGCGCGCGGCTGCCCCTGCAGCTTGCACGGCCCGTGCCAGATGCAAAAACCGTTGGCGGAGCAGAGATCTACCGGCTTGCGTTGTGGATTGGACATCAGCTGGTCGATGTGATAATCACAACGCGATGTCATGGAGACAACCCTATGCTGCCTTTGCCGTCGCCCGCCCCGTATGTAGCCCTGTCCTCTGAGCAGCTGCTGGCGGTGGCGACCGATCTCTGTGCCCACCTGGCCGAGTCGGACCGCTTTGACCGGGTGGTGGCGGCGGTGCGCCAGCTGGTGCCCTGCGATGCGGCGGCGCTGCTGCGCTTGGATGGCGACGCGCTGGTGCCGGTGGCGGCCAGTGGCCTGGGTGCCGACGTTTTTGGCCGGCGCTTTGCCCTGACCGACCAGCCGCGCCTGGCGCTGATCGTGGCGGGAGACGGTCCGGTGCGGGTGCGCGACCACAGCCTGGCCGACCCCTTTGACGGCCTGCTGGCCAGCGACCCGGGGGCCTTGCAGCGCGTCCACGCCTGCATGGGGGTAGCCCTGAAGGTCGGAGGCCGGGTGGTGGGAGCCTTGACCATTGACGCCTTGCAGCCCCGCGCCTTTGATGCGCTGGACGATGCACGGCTTTCTTTGCTGGCGGCGGTGGCCGCGGCGGCGATGCACACCGGCCAGCTGATCGGCGAATTGGAGCGCAGCTATGCCAAGCGCGGCCAGGTGACCCAGGCCATGAGCCGCGACGCCCAGGAGCGAGCGGGCGCTGAGTTTCTTGGCACTTCGGCCGCAGCGCTCAAGGTCCGCGATGAGATCGCCCTGGTAGCCGGCAGCGACCTGCCGGTGCTGATCAGCGGCGAGACCGGCGTGGGCAAGGAGGTGGCGGCGCGGGCGGTCCACCAGCAGTCCGCCCGCCGCGATCAGCCGCTGCTGGTGGTCAATTGCGCCGCCCTGCCCGACCAGGTGGCGGAGTCCGAGCTGTTTGGCCACACCCGCGGCGCCTTTACCGGGGCCAGTGACGCCCGCCCGGGGCGCTTTGAGGTCGCCGACGGCGGCACGCTGCTGCTGGACGAAGTGGGCGAGCTGCCTCTGGCCGTGCAGGCCAAGCTCTTGCGCGTGCTGCAGTTTGGCGAAATCCAGCGGCTGGGCGCCGATCGGCCGACCCGCGTTGACGTGCGGGTGCTGGCAGCTACCAACCGCAACCTGGCCAGCGAGGTGCAGGCCGGGCGGTTCCGGGCGGACCTGTACCACCGCTTGGCCGTGTTTCCGCTTGAGATTCCGCCCCTGCGCCAGCGCCGCGCCGATGTCGATGTGCTGACCGGCTGGTTCGCCGACCGGGTGCGGGTGCGTTTGGGCCTGGGACCGGTGCGGCTGACGCTGGCCGCCAGGCAGGCGCTGCAGGCCTATGACTGGCCCGGCAATGTGCGAGAGCTGGAGCATGTGCTGCTGCGGGCGGCCGTGAGGTCGGCGCGCGGCGCCCGCGGTGCGGCAGTGGTCCTGGACTGGCCTGAGCTCGATCTACCGGCAACCCTGGTGCCGCCCCAGCCAGCCGATGCCCTGGGGGCGACGGCAGAACCCCAGGACCTGCGGGCCATGGTCGATCAGTACGAGCGGAGCCTGATTGCCCAGGCGTTGAGCCAAGGTGGCGGCAGCTACGCGGCGGCGGCGCGGCGCCTAGGCGTCGATCGCGGCAACCTCTACCGCACGGCCAAGCGCCTGGGCCTGACCCCTGCGGCGGGTTGATCTGGGGCTGGACTCGCCCTTTCTGCTCGGGCAGACTGCTAGCTCGCTGTGGGCTTGTTGGATTCTTGACTGACAGGCCCCTGGCAAATCGCGTTTCTTGGGCAGGGCAGCCAATATCGCAATTGAGTTCGCACATTTCGCCCGCCGGGGCTCTGGCCAGACCAGCGCGCTGGCAGCCCGTGGGCCGGGGTGAGACCTCCCCATCGGTGCACGCCACTCACAGAGGGCATCCGCATTTCGCCGCCAGGCTCTTAGGAGGGCGCCATTCAACTCACCTCAGCCAAGCACGAAGCAGAAGGCGCCTACTTGTTTGTGGAAGACGAGGGACTTGTCCATCGCTTCCGCTTGGACCTGGGCGAAGTGCGCATCGGCCGCGACCAGAGCAATGACATC
>CAIXGW010000259.1 GCA_903919145.1 uncultured Myxococcales bacterium | reverse complement strand
GCTTGTCCCGCCGGCGAGGAGCCAGCGCTCCGGCCTGGACCACCAGCGGGCGTAGCTTGGCGTTCGGGGCAAAAGCGCCAAGTTGCACCAAAGGTGCACTACCCAGCCAGTGGCGAATAGTCGGCTTGCCCGGCAGGGGAACTAGCGCCGCCATCCGCGCTGTCAGATTCGCCGGAGAGAGGAAGACCGCGGTCGTGCCATCGCGCCCAGACCTGCCCCAAAGTCCAAGAAGCCCGGAAAGTGAAAGAAAATTGAAGAGCGCTGTCCTGCGGGCATCATGGTGGTTGCAACACCACCCCGCGGACCGTCCGCGGGGTCCCAATCGGACCAGAGGACAGCGCTCCATGGAAAACGTGCATCAGGTCGCCAAACGTGTCGAGAAAATTGTGGCCAAGCGCCTGCCGCGCCTCAAGGCGCTGGTGGTTGGGACGGTCCAGGATCCGCGAAAGCGGCAGGGTTTGCGCCACGATTTCGGCGACGACGCCCTGGCCCTACTCGCAGGTCTATTGTGCCTGCGCACCAGCTTGCGCCGTGTGGAGACGCTGTCTGCCGAGCTAGGCCTTGGCCGGGACGGTACCGGGATCAGCGATGGCGCGCTCGGACATATGCTCAAGCTATGCGACGAGCACGTCTTCGACGAACTCCTTGTCCGCTCGAACAAAGATGCCATCCGGCGCGGCCAGTTCAAACCGTGCGGGCTCAACCAGCACTGGGCTGCGATCGACGGCAAGTACACCACATTAGACCATCATTGCGGAGGATTGGGCCAAAAGGTGGTCGAGGACAGCGGGGTTCACTGGAAGGTAGGTTACTTGCGGGCGTCACTTGTGTCGGCAGCTGGCCGACCGGCACTGGGGCAGTGGGCGATGGGCCCGCGCGAAACCACCGAGACCAATCAGGAGAAACTGAAGCATACCGGCGAGACCACCAATCTGAGACCGTTTATAGCGTCGCTGCGGTCTCAGTACGGCGACCTGCTGGCGAACGTCACGCTCGACGCCGGGCTCTGGTCCAAAGAGGTGTACTTGGAACTGGATGATCAGGGCATTGGCGTATTTGCCGGGCTCAAGAGCAACAAGCCCGACTTGCACGATGAGGTCGTGCGCGTGCTCAACATCGAGCGGCGGCGCTCGCGACCGCTGGCGGAGACGCCCTGGGAGGCGCACAAGGGAGGAGTTCTTCGCCGCCAACTTTGGCGCTCACAGGCGCTGGACGGTTGGAACGGCTGGAGAAATCTGCGCCAAGTGGTGGTGGTCGAACAGACCTGGAGCGAGACCGACGACGAGGGCAACCCGGCTGGGAAGACGGAAACGGAACTCCGCTACTTTGTAACCAATGCGACGACCGGAATGCTTCACCCCGAGCACCTCTTGCTCTTGGTGCGACGGCACTGGGCCATAGAGAACGACTGCAACTGGACCTTTGACGTCCAGTTCGGCGAAGACGACCGTGCCTGGACCACACAGAACAAGTCGATCCTGGTGCTGGGCGTGCTGCGAATGATTGCCTACAACATGCTGCAACACATGCGAAAATCTCACGTCCAGGTGATCAGCACAACCGGCAAAGCCAGTCCTCGGCCGTGGGCAGACCTTGCCGAACGGATCCGCGACGCCCTGCGGGACCTCTACAAACGGCTTGGACCTCTGGCCGTCGCCTGGAGCCGGATTGGCACGCGCGACGCCAGCAGCGACTGGGCACAGCGACAGCTTTCGACTTCCTGACAGCTCGCCGACGGCATAACACCCCAACAAAGAACCCTAAATGCCGAGAACCTCGGCGGACCAGTGCCAGCAATCGCCCAAGCTCGACCGGATCGGCAATTCCACGGCCGAAGACTAGGCTATTGCTGGCCGCGCCAGCGCGGCGCACGCGAGAGGGGCGGGCGGGTTTGTGCCCGCCGACTATCGATCAAATCTGATGCCACTGCCGCCGCCGATTGCTCCTTTGCGCCGCCTCGACTATCGTCGCGCCTCGACTGCTTCGCGTCTGGCACGTCAAGGCCGCCAGTGGGCCACAGGCAACCCAGCGCTTAGGGCCATCAGGGCCGTTAGTTCATGGACCGTGGTTCCCACCTGGAGATGACCCCAGCATGCTGCTCTATGCACCCGGCGCCCGCGTGATTGTCCGTGATGAAGAATGGCTTGTGCGCCGCGTCGACCCGTCCAGTGACGGCGGCGAGCTGCTGACCTGCGAGGGCGTGTCAGACCTGGTGCGCGGCCGGTCGTCGCAGTTCTTGACGGCCCTTGAGGGCGACGTCCAGGTACTGGATCCCGCCAAGACCGAGCTCGTAGCCGACACCTCATCGCACTTCAACAGCGCGTTGCTGTACCTAGAGGCGCAGCTGCGGCGCAGCACGCCGAACGACGCACATATCCACCTTGGCCATCGGGCGGTGATGAACGTCGTGCCGTACCAGCTCGACCCGGCGCTCCAAGCGCTCAAGCAGCCCAGGCAGCGCATCTTGATTGCGGATGCCGTGGGTCTGGGCAAGACGCTTGAAGCGGGGATCCTGGCGACTGAACTCATTCAGCGCGGGCGCGGGCAACGGATCTTGGTCATCACGCTAAAGAGCATGCTGACCCAGTTCCAGAAGGAATTCTGGTGCCGGTTCACCATTCCCCTGGTGCGGCTCGACTCCACCGGGCTGCAGCGGGTGCG
>CAIXGW010000258.1 GCA_903919145.1 uncultured Myxococcales bacterium | reverse complement strand
GCTTGTCCCGCCGGCGAGGAGCCAGCGCTCCGGCCTGGACCACCAGCGGGCGTAGCTTGGCGTTCGGGGCAAAAGCGCCAAGTTGCACCAAAGGTGCACTACCCAGCCAGTGGCGAATAGTCGGCTTGCCCGGCAGGGGAATCAGCGCCGCCATCCGCGCTGTCAGATTCGCCGGAGAGAGGAAGACTGCGGTCGTGCCATCGCGCCAAGCGGTCTTGAGCTCGACCCGATACCTGCCGTCCTCCTGCTCAGTCACGCGCTTTCCAGCGATGCTTGGACGGCACAGATACTTGACCAGCTTGTACAGCTCGTCGCGCGCGCGCCGCGGTTTGACCGGGTGACCCTGCAGCTCGGCGGCAAGAGCGTGGTCATCGAGGCGCCGGGGGTTCATGGGGGGCAGGCGCGCCAGGCAACGGCGACGTGGCAGGGGCAACCGCTGACGTCGCCGCCGCCGCAGGTCGGGCAGCTGGGGCGCTGGCTGCCGCATGCCCTGGTGACCCAGGGCGGGGTGTTGAGGTTTTTGGCGAAGTAGCGGGGGGGGGCGGGGGGGGGGGCCGGGCAGGGACTCGCCGCCAGAATGGGTGGCGGCGCCGCGGTGCTTCTCCGGCAGGTACTCGCTCGAGTAGCCTACGCCGCCCTGTCTTGAGCTCCACGCGAAACCTGCTGGCCAATTCAGCCTCCGATTAGCCTGGGATCTCGAGTTCCAGGCGTCGGACGCCCCCCTAGCGGGCCTTCATCCTTCGCGCGGCGCTTGCGGTGGGCTCGGCCGTCGGAACGGCAGAAATTGACGTAACAGCACAGACGTATGCGATTGCCGGCGCCAAGGGGTCGAGGGGCTGCAGGCTTTTTGAGTGTATAGACGTCTATACACTCAAAAAGCCTGCAGCCTGGGCTATTGGGCAAGTTAGCCTCGCGGGTTAGGCGCTCAGATGAGGGCCGGTCGGCTGCGATGATCAGACTGTGCAATGGTTGGACGCGCACTGACAGATCCAGAGCGGGCTTCGTTCGCGGGATACTTCGGAGACGCGCTGAGAGGATTTGAAAGAACGTCGGTTTCAGGCCTTTGAGAGTCAAAAAACCAATATTGTCAATGATCGTTCTTTCACATCCAGAGTATTTTCACAGCCTCTGAGGCGCCCGAGTCTGACCGGGACCTCCACACCCCACCGCCCGCAGCCTTTTTACCGGCCCCCGCGGTTTTCTCCGCCAGCTGGCGATAACTCTGGCGATGGGATCGCCTTCGCCACTGCTGCTCGACCTCCCCGCCGCCAATCACCTGGCGCCGCAGTGCTTTGTCTACGAGCGTCGCCAGCCCGAGCTGGGTGCGCTGCATCGAGCCGTGAGGACCGGCTGGCCGCAGGTCAAGGCGCTGGCGAGAGAGCGCACGGGCGCGGCGTTGCCGGAGTTTGTCGACAAGGCGATGAAGGCCTACATCGGTTGCGGGCAATTAGCTAATAGTTTTGCAAGTTTTCGATGTAGCCAGTGTTTCAAGGATGTGCTAGTCGCTTTCAGCTGTAAAGTTAGGGGACTCTGCCCATCGTGTGATGGAAAGCGTATGATTGAACTCGCAGAGCACATGACCGCCGCAATCTTTCCTCAGATTCCTTATAGGCAATGGGTATTTACCCTGCCATTCAACCTCCGCTACGTCCTCGCCTGGAATGCCGACCTCCGCAACGCCGTTCACCAGGCGCTCATGCGGGCGATTGAAAAGCACTACCTCCGCGATGCCCGGTCCCAAGGGCTTGACGGCCAGGTGCAAGGCGCGGCGATCAGCGTGGCGCAGAGAATGTCGAGCAATCTCCAGCTGAATCTCCACTGGCATGTGCTACTGGCGGACGGCGTGTGGACCGAGCACGACGGCCACGCGACTTTCCACCCCGCCGACCCACTCGATACCATGCGCGTGCAAGAGACGCTCGACGACGCGGTGCTCCGCATCGATAAGGTGCTGAAACGCAAGGGCTGGCAGGACCGAACGGACGATCCCTTCGCAGAGTCGGAGCCGGCGCTTGCCGAGCTGTGGAAGGCGGCGCTGCTTGGCTGGCCCATCGATGACAGCTTGGCCCTGCAGAACAAGGCCCAGCTCCGCGGGCTGCCCCGGCCGCAGGGGCGAAACTGTGCGCAAATGGATGGGTTTAGCCTGCACGCCAATACCTTTGTCGGCCCGGCGGCGCGCGACGAGCTGTACAAGCTGGTGAAGT
>CAIXGW010000257.1 GCA_903919145.1 uncultured Myxococcales bacterium | reverse complement strand
TGCAGACTGGTGCCGACCGGGAATGCAACTGAGGCATTGGCGGGTATGGTCCAAGTGCGGGCCGTCGTATCCGCGCTGGGGTGCAGCAGGATGCGCCCGGCGTCCTCCAGCACGATCGAGCGCGCGGCGCTGTCGCTCAGCAGCGGCACCCACGGCTGCGCCACTGGGACATAGACGTTTGTCCCGTCGCATTCGACCAGGACACGCTGGCCGATGTCCACCACGACCCCGGTCCCGCTCGCGCCGATGACCCGCAGCGCAAAGGCTGTGCCGTTGTGAAAAACACTCCACTGGCGGCGCAACAGCGGAACGATCAGGTCGCGCTGGGCCGTCAGGGCTCCGGTCACCTCCAGCATGGCGCACATGGCCTGGGCATGGGTGATAGTGACGTTGGCGGTAGTCAGCGCCTGGCTGGCTTTGCCGCGAGTCAGGATGGCGATCGCGTCCGGGCTGCGCTCGTCGGTGTAGCTCGTAATGCTGGCCGCGCCAGTGACGACGGCAAACAGCGGCACATGCAGCGGGTTGCGGGTGGTGATGGTGTTGACGACTGCGCCGGCCTGGCTCAGGCTTACATAGTTGGTGCTGCTGGCTGTGAGAGCCACTGTGCCGGCGGCGATGGCCGTCATCAGGCCGTTTATCTGCATCTGACCGCCAACATAGCCCCAAGTCAGGCCGGTAGTCGTCAGCGGGTTGCGGGCGAAAAGCTCGGCCCAAAGGACGTTGACAAAATTCTCGTTGATCACCACCTCGGCGCTGGATTGATTGGCTGCGACTGTTTGCATAGCTGGCCTTAGTTGGATGTGGTGAGTGGATAGCCGCGCCCAACAGATGCGGACATTTGGTAGACGCGCATGTACACCACGGTTGAGCCGGTGCCGTCCGTCGTGCGCTGGGCGCTGGTGTAGGTGCATGTCTGCGCTGTGGCTGTGATCGTGCGCAGGACGGGCGTGCCGGCTGTGGCCGCGCCGGAGCTGGCGAAGATGTCAATCTCATACGCCTCGCTGGCCTCGCCCAACGGCGCGTAGATCGGCAGCGATCCGGTGAGGCGGGTGGATAGGCGGGTGCGCCGCTGCCAGGTGATCACATGGTCTGCAGCGTCGCGGTTTACGCGCGCATTTACCGGGGCGAACGGTTTGAGCGTGACGCCGGCTGGTGTGATCGTCTCGGCTGTCACGGCGCTCAGCAACTGCCCGGCGCTGACGCCCTTGTAATACCGCAGGCTCCCCAAGTCGACTGCATCGAGCGGGATAAAACGGATGCCGTCGCCAGTGGATAACAGCTCCGCGAATCGCTCGGATGCAACGTGCCCCGTGCTGGCCCAATCGGTGCCGCGCCGACCGCGCAGCAGGCCGGACAAGGTATAGACGCCAGCACTTACCAGCGTTGCATTCAGCGCGTAGACAATCTCGCTGCCGACAATGTAGCCAGGTGCCGCGCCTGTCAACACGGTGTCGCGGCTGTAGCTAGACAGCGTTTGTATAGTGCCAACGCTGACGGTGACAGTGTTGACATCATCAAAGATGTTGCCGCCCGTCCAGTCGCCCAGGGTGGTAGTGCAGGTGCCAATCGCCGCTTGATCGGTGATGGTGGTATTGAGCACGTAGGTGGTGCCGTCAACACTCTCGTACAGCGCGCCCAGCGTCCACTCGGCGGTGCCGCCAGTCACGGCCACATAGATGCCGGGCAGATCTTCCGAATCGTCCAGCATCGGAATATCAAGCAACTCCAGCGTCGTGTTGGGCAGCGCCGACACGGTGGTTTGTGCGGCGATGCCGGTGCTGGTGGTGCCGGCCTGTGTGAGTACGGTGGCATCGTCGATCACCGCCTCATAGGTGAGCACGCCATCGGCTTCGGTGCGCTTGAGCAGGCGCAGGCGGTAGGTGCTGCCGTTGTCGCCGGTGGCGGTGATCACGTCGGCGGGCTCCAGCGCGGTGTACTGCAAAGCCAGGGCGATGGTGGTGCGCAGCCGCCATGCCTGGTCGGCCAGCATCTTGTCTACGATCTGCTTGGCCTCGGTCGAGGTAAATCCCATCGGGACTTGTACGTTGCTGGTACTTTCTTGGCCGCTCAACAGGCGGTCAGAGTATTGCGTGTCGGTCTGGTAGTCGCTTTCGGTGTTGTTGTACGTCAGGGCCACCTGAGCGGGCACCTCCAATTCAGCGGCTTGGATAAGTGGCAGCGGGTCGGGCATCTCGCCACCGCCAGCCACCACGCCTAGATCGGCATAGGCCAAAGTGATGGCGCTGGCACCACCGCGCGCGCGGAAGTAAAGTTTGTCGCTCAGGACGATGTCGAAGAAGTAGCAGCTAGCAAGCATGTCGAGCACGCTGCGCGCGCTGCTGACTTGGCTGATTACCAGGGCGCGCACTGGCTGC
>CAIXGW010000256.1 GCA_903919145.1 uncultured Myxococcales bacterium | reverse complement strand
GGGTTGGAGGTTCCGGACGAGACGAAGCGGCGGGTGCTGTACGCGTATCCGAATGCGCGGAGGGCAGAGTGGCCTGAGGTGGATTTTGTTGTTGGGAATCCGCCGTTTATTGGGACGTCGGGACATCCGCAGCAATCACCAAAGCCTTCACCGCCGCCTTCGACAATGGTTTCGGTCGATGAGGCTTCGCGTACGCGCTCGGCACCTTGGCAAGAACCAACGCGAGCAGAACGAGCGGAACGAGCCGGTGAAGTTGAACCATCATGATTCCATCCTGAGCGAACGAGTTTCGGTGCTGGGGCGGTGTGTCCGCAACCGCCAGGCTTTCAAGAGCCTAATCCGCGCTATCCGACGTCGGCACATCGAGCAGTTCCACATGCGGCACCGGTGTGCGCGCCTCAGCACTGCTCGCGGTGCCCCGCGCCAGCAGCTTCTGCCACAAGGCATTGTAGTCATCGACCAAGCCGTTGTAGCGAACCGCGAGGTCATTTCGATGCTCAATCGCCGACACGATGGACCGGTATCGAGCGCGACGCGCTTGCATCTTCGCGTTACGCTCCCGTACTCGCGCATTGTGTGCCGCGACCGCCGTGTCGTGCTCGGCGGCGAGGCGCTTCGCTCCGGCCAGCAGCTGACGTTTGCGGGACGAGCCCCCTGCTTTACGCACGGCGGCGAACGCTCGCTCGACATCCTTCGCGTTCGCATCGATAGCGGCGCCAGACGCCTCGATGGCCGTGAACTCCAACGCGTCGGCATCTGTCTCTGCCGAAAAGGACTTCATGGACGCAGTAAGCGCCTCATCGGCTGCAACGAGTTCTGCGAAGGCAGCGTCTGCTTTGGGCTTCATCGAGTCAATCTGGGCAACCAGATCGACGGCAACCCGGTCACTCAGTCGATAGGTCACGTTTCCAGCGACCGCTTCAACTGCGGGCGGGGCCGGTTCAGTCGGAGGCGTTGAAGGTGCTGCGATCGGTGGTGGTACGGCCGTGGCTTGGGCAGTTGCTCGAACATGGTCTTCCCGTCCGCACAGGCTGGCAAGCAAGACCAATCCGCCCGCACCGAGGAGCCAAGGCGCTCCGCGCCCAATTCTCGTTGATGTCGTGACGACCTCGTATCCGGTCGCTGCGTCCACGTCCACGAGGCCCAACGTGCGAATCAGGTAGACGAAATTGTTGAGGATGTAGAAGGGCGTGACCAGCGCGGAGATTGTGCCCCACCAGCCAAGGAACGCCGTGTGCAGCGTCATCCGGCCGAAAGCGGCTGTGCTACACGTGCGGCACAGATCGGCCTCCAAAGTGTGTGTCTGGCGCGAGAAGAACATTCCGGTGTTCTGCAGGTAGCTGACATGCGCTACCGGCACGCGACGATTACAGCCCTGACACTGCCCCTTGGCGACGACTGCTCTCCCCGATGCCGTGGCAACGGAGGGTCCGTCGTGCTGCGAAGTCTGCACTACCGGGGAGGCCTGGGTTGCAATCAGTCTTTGCAGTGCGGCTGTGTCCGCCTGATTCGATTCGGCCAACGAAGGCGCCAAGGCGCAGAGGGGCGCGAGAATCGCTGTTCCTTCCGCCGAGAGTTGGTACCAGTCGTGTTCATTTGCGAACCGAACTAAGCGGTTGCGTGGTGCGGCGAGCGCGTCCTCAACAATTCCGTTGACGAGCCCGCGGGCCGCGTCCGCCATCGCGAGTGGCCGCACAACTTCGGTGAGAGCAACCACTTCTCGCTGCAAGCCGACAAGCGTGGCCCGTGCGGCCTGCGGGTAGCCTTGCTGGCAAGCGAAATCCATCTCGGCCACGACGTCACTGAGGCCTTGTTTGTGGCGCTCCAGCCGCTCACGAACCTGCGGAAGTGTCGCGTAGTCTTGGAGCACGCGATCCAGGATGTCGTTAACCTCGGTCGCATCGTCGGCCATCAGTACCGTCAGCCATCTACCATTCTGAACGCCCGTCAGCAGCTTGGACACGGAGACCACGTCACCCGCAAGAACGACTGGGGCGACGATGCATCCGATCTCCCGACCGCGCTCATGCACGGCGCGTTTCAGTTCATCATCCGTTATCGGAGTCGTCAGTCCGGCTGCGTTCCGTGCATCGACGATGGCTGATGCCAGGCTGGCCGTTTCGATGCTGTCGAATGCGTCGAGCAAGTTCGTGAAGACGGCGGGCATCGCTTTGCTTGATACGCCGCCAGTCGCGATGAGCTCCGCTATCGCATTGGTTCGGGCGAGCGCGGGCCACTCGGCGACCAACGAGAGCAGTTCGTCCGGATCCGCTGCCAAACAAGCCATGGCGCGCTCGACGTCCTCGGCGGCAACGCCGGGGAGCCATGCTACTTCCGCGACGAGTCGTCGTTTCGGAACCGTCAACGCGAGGCGCGCAGCTGTGCAAGCCTCGTGACCGAGTTCGAGAACCTTCTCCTCTGCCGCAGCGCGCACGCCCTCGCGTGACGTGAACGGTGAAACGCCAAGGAGGCGAAACGGAGAATCCTGTAGCCTCATGAAGAACAGCCCCCTCTATCGCGGCGAACACCGAGTTCCGGCCTAGCCGACCGATCGCGCCGACCTGCTGCTCAGTGACCCCAACGCCTGCGCGAAACTCGCCGCATCAATCGTGCGCTTGTTGGCGCGCGCAGCCAACCGCGCGGCTTCACGCGTCAGGAACGTTGCATCCGACATGGGGCGTCCGGCCAGCACGCTCTGGGCGCTTGCCAGGTCAAGGTCGTCGTCATGTGGTTTGTCGTGCAGTAGATGCTGGAGCAAGTCGGCGATTTCCTCGCGGCCGGCCATCGAAACCTCAATGACATGGTCAAACCGCCCACGGCGCAGCACTGCTGGATCAATGGCGTCAGGCCGATTCGTCATGCCAATGAGCAAAACGCGCTTTGCTGCTGCCTGTGGAATGCGCCGCAAGAACTCGGCAACCTCTTCAACCCGATGGTCGCTGTTGCCGTCCCGAGTGGCGAGAAAGGCCTCCATCTCGTCCATCACCAGGACCGACGGTGCCGCCTCGATTGCGTCCTCAAACACACGAGCGATCTTCATGCCAGTCCCGTGGATGAACGGGCTGCCGACTGAGCTGGAGTCGATGCTGAACGAGGGCCACCCGAGATACTCAATCAAGCGTTCAACCGCGAAGGTCTTGCCGCAACCTGGCGGGCCAACCAGCACGACGCCCGCTGGAAACGTGATGCCAAAGGCTGAATACCGCTCTGGGTGGATCGCGATGTCGATGACGTGTTCGCGGAAGAACTGCTCCAGATCCCGACGCCCGACCAGCACGAAATCGCCCTTTTCGGTTGCGGGTGATGATTTGCCTTGCGCCAGACCAGCGGCCGCAACCACCGCGTCAATGTCCGCCGCGGAGAGCCAGCGCGATAGACGTCCGATGCGGACCCGATCAAGCGCCGAGATGGCGACGCCGCCAGAGAGATAGCGACCGAGTACGACATCGGGCGCTACCGCAGGGCCGCCCGTCACCGTGGGCAAGAAGAATCCCCCGGCCCCGTAGTAGATTGCCGAGTTGAAACGCGCGTCGGGTCGGAGCGTCAACGTGCGACGGAGTGCGGTCGCAACGGCCTCTGCTTCCGACCGATTCTGCGGCGGTGGCATCCGCGAGAGAACGTCAAGTTGTTTGGTGTCGCCGACCAACGCGGAGAGCCGCATGTCGCCAAAGGCTACAGACGTGAGGTCCTCAGCCTTCAAGAACCCGTCGCGCAGCCAATCCGCTGCCAGTTCCGATTCAGCGACCAACGTCACGCGCGCGTCGCCCGTTGCGGCATACATTTGAAATCGCGGCCCCGCGTGCAGCAGTCCGCCAGTGAAAACGCGGGGCGTAATCGCAAAACCGATTGGCAACCAAGGCAATGGTCGTTCAGAGCCCATGTTCATCGTCACGCCCGCACCAAATTGACCTCAAGGTCGGAAACGTCATTCGCAGTCAACGTGTGCCGATTTGACCGGTAGCCGCGAACCACTTCCCGCAGGCGGTCGATGTCCCCTTCTTCAAGTGCTGCCTCCCCGTCGGCGACCAGTTGGCGAAAAACGGTCGGGTCCGCGAACAGGTGCGGCCGCGCGGCGTAGTAGCGATGTGTTTCGACCTGGAACCAGTCCTGCCTCGAGAGCACTTGAAACCGGATCGTCTGCATCGCATCGAGCGACTGTTCGAACCGCCCAGTCCGGTCGAGGACATCGCGGCGCGCCGCACGCGCGGCGCTGTCGAACTCTGCAATCTCGCTTGGGCGCGCCATCTCCCGTAACGACGCAAACGACTCGACGGCCTCATCCAGTTCGGCCTTCCGAACCGGACCCAGATTGGTACGGCGGACCTCAGCAAGTGTTCGCTTCGCTTGCAGCACGGTCTCGTGCGCTCGCTTTGCGTCTTCTGAATCCCCGTCGGTCGAGGCCTTTTCTGCATCGTTCAACTGGTCGCGCAGGGAGCCCAAACGCTCGTCATCTACACTGCCAGCCAGTTCGTCAACCCGTTTTCGAGCGTCTTGCGCGGCATCCTGGATGAGTGCACGCTGATTGGCAAAGTCGATTTGACCGGCTTGGCGGGCGTAGAAGTCTGACCGCGTGAAGCTGATCCCGACCGACGGGACCGTCACGGAGAAGCTGATCTTGCCGCTATCAGCCACTTGGTATTCGACGACGACGTCGGCGTCGCGTTGAATCGTCCCAAACTCGAAATCCGCGCCCGACACAGCGCATTCCCCAACGGGCGTGTTGTCGTCGATGGGGTCCTCGACCTCACCTTCCCAGAGTCTCAGGACGAACTTGCCCGCGCTGCCCGCCTTGATCGGCTCTTCCACTCTGAAGGTGCGCTTGCCCGCCGCTGGAAGTTGATCACCCTTGGCAACCAAGCGATCCAGACGATAGCCGCTCCCGCCCACACGGTCTCGCACTTGAAGGCCGATCGAATGCGATGCAGGAATGGCAGCGACCGTCATCGCCGTGCGCGCCACTGTCAGCAGGTCGGACGCCAGTTTGATGGGTGCACCGTCGGGGCCAAAGACAAACGCCCGAAACTGGTTGCTACCCGCACGCTGCAGCGGCAACTCGATCTCCGCACCGTGCAGGAGATCCACCCGCCCTGATGACCAGCCAATATCTACGCTGTCGATCTGCAAGCTTGAGCCCGGTTGTGCAGGTTGCGGGAGGTGAACTCGAACCCTCGAACTCGTTGCGGCCGTCCGCGACAGATAGTCCAGGCGGATGTCCAGCACGCCACCACCCGCGGTGTCACTGGCAGACTTGCGCACGCGAGAAGCTTTCGACCAGTCTACCGATTCTGCAAAAATGGCCGCGCCTTCGGCCACGGCCGTCATCGGATCGACGCGCGCGTCACCCTCGATCCCCAACGCTCCGCAGACGTGGCGGCGCAGCGGCTCGTACTGAGTCGGCCCCCCTACGAACACAATACGGGTGATGTCGGTTGGTTCCAGTCCCGCTTCCTCCAGCGTCGCTCTCGTCGCATTGACCGTCTCGGTGACCAGTGGCCAAAGCAGTGGTTCCACGTCGGCGCGAGTCAACGGCACATCCAGGTAGATGTCTTGCCCATCCAGATCCTGCAAGCGGATCTCACCGTCGAAACAGGAGATCGTCACCGCCTCGCGGCTGGACAGCTCGATCTTGGCTTTCTCGGTCGCAGCGGTCGCCTGCAGGAGCAACCGACGATAGGCGGGCAGCGAGGAAAACCCTGAAGGAAGTTGGAAGTTCTCAACCAGCCACGGGAACACCAAATTCTCGACGATGCGCCGGTCCAGATCGGCCCCGCCACACATGGGAATGCCACCGTGCGAGAGGATGCTGACGCTGCCGCCCGCGCTCTCAGCGAGCGCAACGTCAAACGTGCCACCGCCAAGGTCGTAGACCAAGAAGAACCCGTCAAGGTGTCCAGAAGCCGCTCCGCCATCTCTGGTGGCTGAGCGCATCGCAGCCATGACGGCGGCGACGGGTTCCTGCATCAGTGCCACCGCACCGATGTCGGCAAGCCGAGCGGCCTCCAGAGTGGCATCTTTCTGCATCTGATTGAAGGCAGCAGGAACCGTGATCACTGTACCCAGGCGGCCGGCTGCGCGAAGGTCCTCGGGCAGATAACCGAACAGAACCCTCAGAATCTCGGCGCTACACTCCTCCGGCGTCAGCTTTGCGTCAGCCGAGGCGAGGTCGATCGCAGTGTTCGTGCCCATCATCCGCTTGAACCGCAGGGCCACCCGGTCGGGATGATGCGCGAGCATCTGATACGCACGGGCGCCATGGTAGCGACCACGTTTGTCCAAGTAGATCGCAGATGGCGTGACGCGGTGTTGCTCAGGCGAAAGGTGCACATCGACGCGCGCGCCGTTGTAGGTACAGATCGCGCTGTTGGATGTGCCGAGGTCGATGCCAACGTACAAGTTGGCGCCGCCGCGCGTGGGTGTCTCAGGCATTGGAAGTGTCCTTCTGTGGGCCAATTGGCGTCACGTCACTCTTCAAAGCAGCCGACTTGCTCAGGACGACCTTGCCCCATCTGACCACGACTCCGCTGTCGACGGAAACCAACTGCGGTTCGAGCATGGTCTCGATCACCAAGTGCTCGTCCGGGGTAAACTCGTCCAAGTTGAGCGCCGTCACCGCGAGTCCCGGATCGAAACGGTGGCCCTCTAGGTTCTCGATTCTCAGGCCGCAAGTCCGCAAGCTCTCGGCGATCTGGCGGGCGAAGAATCCGATTTGTGCGCCCATCCGCTTCTGATCGGCAACGTCGAGTTTGAGCGCAGCACGTTCAAATGACCGCAGCAACCGCCAGCCCTCCGTGCACACGGTAAGTAGTGCGCTGCGCGCTTTGGCTTGTTCGTCGCTATCCAGTTCACTTGGACGCTGCACGTCGGTACTCCGGTGGTAGCGGGGTCGCTGGGAAAAGGACCGAGCAAAAGCGGCCAGGATGCAGTCAGATTTGGCTACGGTGACCGTCGGGTGTCAAGCCCGTCCTGGACACGCGCCGCAGCCGTGGCAGCGCGTGCTGGGCGTTGTCGCCGCCTTGGCCTGCCTCAGCCTGACCATCGACTACGCGAGCTATGTGCACACGGATAGGAAGCCCAAATGAGGTCCCGCATCAGCCACCTCGCCCTCACGACGCCGCGCCGAGCCGATCTCGGCGTCGAGACCTCAGCCTACGCCCACGGCAGACTCGGGTCAATGCTGTTTTTCATGAAGTTCAAGGCGAATTCGGCCGCCGCGAGCAAACCCCTACCCCGCAGCGCCAATCGCCCCGCCGCCTACGCCGCCCAATCGCCCTCGGGCAGATCATCCACGCTCTCGCCCGGGTCCCGATCGTCAGCCGGCCAGATCTCGGTGCCGGTCTCGTCCAGGTCCTCCGGGACCATGTCTTCAGGCGGGCCGCGGACTTGATACACGACGTCGCCGCCAATGATCGCCTCGGTCGGCAAGCCCAGGTGTCTCAGGATCTTCTTGATCACCGGCGGCTGGTCAATCAGCGCGACCAAGCTCCGCCTACCTCCGCACGGGCATTGCAAGGTGTCTATTTTCCACGTTATTTTCATCGCCTGCGACCAGGCCAGTCTGCCAGAGGTCTGCCGGGACTGGCTGAGCACGTGAAGGGCCAGCTCCGCATCCGTCAGCGCCACCTGACAGTCGTGGCCTGGTACCTGCGGCTTGTCGCGCCGCCGCGGGGCAAGCGCTCCAGCCTGGACCACCAGCGGGCGAAGCTTGGCGTTCGGGGCAAAGGCGCCGTAAGACCTGATTGTCGGCCGACCCGGCAGCGCAATGAGCGCCGCCATCCTCGCCGTCAGATCGGCCGGCGACAAGAAGACGGCATCCGTGCCATCGCGCCAGGGAGTCTTGAGCTCGAACCGATACCTGCCATCCTCCTGCTCAGTTACCCGCTCTCCGGCGATGCTGGGACGGCAAAGATACTTGACCAGCTTGTACAGGTCGTCGCGCGGTCCCTGTGCCTGCGACCTGGGCCAGCTTCGCGGAGCGAGCCGGCCATGCTTCCTGAGTTCGGGCCGACGTGAACTTCCGGAGGTCGCAGGCCGGAGGCCTGCTCGTACGTGCGCCCGGCATGGGCGCTGACTAGGAGGTGAAAGTCCTCTCGTGAGCTGGTCACAGCGAGCGAAGCAAACCGCAGAGCGTTGCACCGTGAGGGCAGCGTGAAGGAAGCGGGGTGGCGAACTTGCGAGCCGACGAACAGCAAGTGGATACGAGGCAGGATAAGCCACGGCGAGCGAGCGTATGGTCGCGAAGCTGTTGTGACCAAAGGCTTATCATGTAGATCCAACGGTTGCGCAAGGAAGGTCAGCGTTCTTACCCGGGGAGATCTCGCTCTGCGCCTGAAAGGGCGACGCCGGGCAGCCGACGGTGCGAGAAGTCAGCAGAGGCCATAGTAGCGCCGGATAGTCCGCCGCGAAGGGCCAAACGAGGAGACGGGCAATCCGCCCTTTAATCTTGGAATCGTTGATGAAGCAGAATTCAGAGACATCTGAGCTCGCCCAACGCGCCGACGGTGAAGCCGGCGGCGTCGAACGCAGCGCCGAAACGAAAACAGAGAAAGAAGCCAGCGAAAGCGCACGGTTAACCGGGTTGATGGCGCTTGTGTGCGAACGCAAGAACCTCAACGCGGCTTGGAGGAAAGTCGTCAAGAACAAAGGCAGCGCTGGTGCAGACGGCATGACCGTCGAGGAATTGCCCACTTACCTGCGGGAACACGGCACGCGGCTGCGAGAGCAGTTGCTGGCAGATAGCTATAGACCGCAGCCGATCAGGCAAGTGACAATCCCTAAACCGGATG
>CAIXGW010000255.1 GCA_903919145.1 uncultured Myxococcales bacterium | reverse complement strand
TGGCAGCGGGGCGGCGCCGTGAAACAGAAATCCGCAACAAGTTCAATGATCAGACATTCCCTACCGGACTGTCCGTCGCTGTCCAGTCCCCAAGACTCCCGTGATCAGCTGGCCGGGCGCCGCGAAGTGCCGTGACCGGGGGTACCCCGTGAGCCGGTCCAGCTGGCAGGGCGCCGCGATGTGCCGTGACCGGGGTGCCGCATGAATCGGTCCAAAGCGAATGATTGCCGAAGCGCCGTGGGCCGGTCTGCCTCCCTCTGACCAATCCCGCTCACGTCCGGGAATGCTCTTCCATTTCAACGATCAGACATTCCCTATGGGATTGTCTGTAGCGTCTGGGTCGCTGTCGAATCCCGAGCCTGCTTCCGCGACGGCATGGTCCAGCTCGGCCGAGTTGGGGCTACTGTCTGATGCCTGCTCAGCGCCAGCCTGGGGCTTGGAGGAATCCGTGCAACCGACTGCCAAGAAGAGGGCCCACCATGCCAGCTGAACGCAGCTGCGGCGCCGCCAAGCCACCCTGGGCAACAGGGAAACGCTCATGTCGCAACTCCTTGGGGGGCGCAGATTGGAGCGTAGTTGTGCCGCGGCCGCTCTGGCCAATTGCCTGTGCCAATGCTGCAAAGTCTGGCGAGTTCGCGGCTGACGTCGCGCGGCCAGGTTGCACCGGGCATTGCGTTCGCAAGTACCCCCAACCCGACCTGGCCTGGGCCTGCGCCATGCTGCAGACCGGGCGGGTGACAGCGACGCGCTGGTGCTCTTGACTGCCGTTCCTGCCGGGACCACCACCATGGCAGCATTGCCCTGCAACTCGATGATAGTTTGCACTAGAGGTAGGGAGGTGAGCCCTTGTGCGTGTTGCGACAGGCCAGAACGGTTGGCGGTGCGCCTTGCTCGCCTGGAGATTCGAGACCGGCGGCAAGACGGCAATTGGCGCGGCCAATGCTTGGGGGGGGCCAGCGGACGGGCGGGGCAACACACCGCGGGGTCAAACAGCTGGCTGACAGTGGCTATGGCGAATGCCGCGGAAGCGATCGCAGCCAAGGTCCCGGCGCGGGTTGTCTCAAAACATCGATGTCGCTTGCGGGCCTCCGCAAATAACGTCCAGGCTGCCCAGCCTTGGCGCCGCCGTTGACAGCGCCAAGCTACAGTCCTATCGTTAAATGGCGATAAGGAGCCATGATGGACAACAGTTGCTGCCCTCTTCCCGACAGCGCGTCGGATCTGCGGCCGATCGAGGGCGCCGAGGCGGATGAAGAGCTCGCCAGTCTTGCCAAGGCGCTCAGCCACCCAGCGCGCGTGCAGATCGTGCGACTGCTCGCCCGCCGCGTGTCGTGCGTCTGCGGCGAGATTGTCGATCAGCTGCCGTTGGCGCAATCCACCGTCTCACAGCACCTCAAGGTTCTGAAAGATTGTGGCCTTATCCGCGGTGAGATTGACGGCCCGCGCATCTGCTATTGCCTGGAGCCGCGCACCCTGCGGCGCCTGCGCGCCCTGATTGGCGGCCTGTGAGACTGCTGGTGACCTTGCCAGAGGCGGCGCCGGTGCCTGAAGCTGACCAGTAGGTTGCGCATTGAGTCTGTCCGCGGCAACCTTCGCGCCGCACCTCCGTGGCGGAGGCGCCGGGACTGCTTGTCATGGCCGCAGGTACGCACATTTGCATCGTCGGTGCCACGGGTTATGCAGGCCAGGAGCTGTTGCGACTGCTGACCGTGCACCCCCACGTCGGGCGGGTGTCCACGGCGGCTTCGCGGCAAGGGCCCGATGCGATACCTGCGGATGCCGACTGGGCCATCCTGGCGACACCGGCCGAGACCAGTGCCGAGCTGGCGTGGCCGCTGGTGCAGCGCGGCGTGCGGGTGCTGGATCTGGCCGGGGCCCACCGCGCCGGCGAGGCTCAAGCCCATCTGGAGGCCTACGGCTTTGCTCATCCCCATCCTCAAGCTCTGAGCGCTGCCGTCTATGGCTTTGACGCCGACCCAGCGGACCTGGCGGCGGCACGCCTGATCGCCAACCCGGGCTGCTATGCCAACGCGTTGCTGTCGGCGCTGGTGCCGCTGCAGCTGGCGGGGCTGGTGGCGCCGGGAGCCGTGGTCGATGCTACTGGAATCAGCGGCGTCTCTGGGGCAGGCCGCGCGGCGACTGAGCGCACCATGTACATGAATGTAGCAGAGAACTTGGCGCCGTATCGCACCGGCCGCTCGCACCAGCACCTGGTGGAAGTCGAGAGGCGCTGCGAGGTCAGGCTGCTTTTCGTGCCGCTGGTGGCGCCGCTCAAGCGCGGGATGCTGGTCAGTGGCAGCGTTGACGTGGGACGGTGGCTGCAAGCTCAGACAGCGCAAACCCTGGCGATTGCGCTACCGCCCCTGAGTCTGCCGGGCGACTCGCTGTGGCAGCAGCTAGACCAGGCGCCCGACGTGCTGGCGGTGGCTCACCGGCCGCAGGCCCAGGTTCACTACTTTTTGGACGCCGTTGCCGGCCGCGTGCTGTTTGTCAGCGCCATCGACAATCTGATGCGCGGCGCGGCGTCGCACGCCATCTTCAATCTCAACCGCGCCTGTGGTTGGCCAGCCGAGGCGGGCTTGGTGCCCGAGAATACCCATGAGTGATGAGAATTTTTCCGGCCATGTAGCCACCCAGCCTCAGCTCATTGAGCCGGCGATTCCCGCTGGGGTGCGCATGATCGGCGGTCACAGTGGCATCAAGGCCAGCCGCTTGGACACCGCGATCCTGGTCTTTGACATGCCGGTGCCGGTGGTCGGCGCCCTGACCCGCAACCGCTGTGCCGCCGCCTGCGTCGAGGGCAACCGTCCGCTGCTGCCCGGTGTGGCTCGGGCCTTTGTCGCGGTGAGCGGCAACGCCAACTGCTATGCGGAAGGCGATGTTGCCGCCGATCAGCTGCTGCGGAGCGGACTTGCCAAAGCCCTGGGTGGTCCACACGGCGCGGTGCTGACCGCGACCACCGGGCCCATTGGCGTGCCCTTTGACGCGGCGCGGGTCGTCGCCAAGCTACCCCAGCTGCTGCAGCAACCTAGCAGCTGGCAGGCTTTTTCTGAGGCCGTGCTGACCACCGACACAGTCGCCAAGGTTGCTTGCGTCAGCTGGGGCGGGGCGACGTGGCTGGGCGTGGCCAAGGGATCGGGCATGATCCACCCAGACATGGCCACGATGATCGCGGTCTGCGTGACCGATGCCGCGGTGGACCCGGCCGTGCTCGACGCAGCGACCCGACGGGTGGTGGCCAAGACCTTCAACGCGATTACGGTGGACCGCGACACCTCAACCAACGACACGGCTCTGGTTTTTGCCACAGGCAAGGCTCAGCAGGTGGCCGATCCAGAGCCGGCGCTGCTGGCCGTGTTTGGCGCGCTGGCCACGGCGATTGCCCGCGACGGCGAGGGCGCCACGCGGCTTGTAACCGTGCGCGTGACCGGCGCCGCCGACGACCAGGTTGCCCGCACCACGGCTCGCGATATTGCCGGCAGCGACCTGGTCAAGAGCGCGTTGTTTGCCTGCGATCCCAATTGGGGCCGGGCAGTGGCCGCCCTCGGAGCCTCGCTGGCGCGCCAGCAGCAACCTTTGGACCGCGAGCTGCTGTCGATCGCCCTGCAAGGGCAGCCGGTGTATCCGCCTCTGCACGCGCTAGACAAGGCTGCCCTGGGGGCGAGGATGCGAGCCAGCGACACCATCGACATAGCGCTGTGCCTGGGCACTGGCCTGGGGCAGGGGCAGGCCTGGGGCTGCGATCTGAGCTATGACTACGTGCGCATCAACGCTGAAGCGCCGGTTTCCTATGGCGCGGTGGGCAGCGCTGAGCCGGTGCGATCCAAGCTGGAGCTGCAGACGCTGACGCCGGTGCTCAAGAAGGGGGTGCTGCGCGAGGCCCTGCGCTATCTGCACGAGCACGACCGTCAGACCATGGTCATCTTCATTGAAGCCGATGCGCCGACCACCGATGACGACTTGGCCCTGCTGCGCCTGACCGGCATCCGGCCGATTGTGATGCGAGACAGCACCCTGGCCGCTGCTGTTTCAGTGGCTCGAGACAACCATGCCGCCAAGCTGCTGATTTTGACCGATGCCGACGGCTTGCTGGCTCCAGACGGCCACGTTGCCTCTGAGCTTGGACTGCCCGAGCTGCCCGAGCGCTATGTCGGCGCTGGGGTGCAGGCGTTCTTGGCTGGGGGGGGCACCCTGCACGTCATTAATGGTCAGGTACACGCCGCGCTCATTGAGGAATTGTTTACCGACCGCGGCATCGGCACCATGGTCAAGGCGCGCGCCCAGTAGCCGCGGAGCCCGACTGTCTCTCACCCGCCTGGGCGCCAAGAAGGTGCTCCAGTGTGGCGGTTTGCGAGACCTGGGGTTGGGCCGATGGCTGGGTGCGATGTAATAGTTTCATGCTGTTGAGTGTGGGTCGCGGCAGTTCTCCGCACCACTCCTAGCCCAGCGTGCTGCTGCGGTGGTCCGCGCTGCTCAGGTGACCGGCCTCGACGCGGTTGCGTCCAGCCTGCTTGCCCGCGTACAGCCCTTGGTCGGCAGCCGCCAGTACCGCATCCATCTCAGGCACTGGCTGGCCGGCGCTGGTGGCTGCAACGCCAAAAGTCGCCGTAAGGGTAACAACTTGGCCCTTGGCAATGAGGCCAATGCCGGCAATGGTAGTCCGGCAGCGCTCCGCCACCACCAGCGCGCCCTGTAGCTCTGTATCCGGCATCAGCACCGCCAGCTCTTCGCCGCCGATCCGCGCCACCAGGTCGGCCGTGCGCACCGCGGAGCGCAGCGCCTGGGCGATCTGCTCCAGGGCCCGGTCGCCCACAGCGTGGCCATACAGGTCGTTGACATGCTTGAAGTGGTCGACGTCGAGGATGGCCACAGCTACGCTGGCGCCGGTGCGCACCGAGCGGGCCAACTCGACTTGGAATCGCTCCAGGAAGGCGCGGCGGTTGGCCAGGTGGGTCAGCGGATCGACCCGCGACAGCCACTCCAGCTGGCGCTCGCGTTCGCGCAGCCGCTGCAAAGCCACGTGGCCCAGCAGCAGCATCGGCGTCGCCGCCATGGTGGTAGGCACAAGGGTTGCCCACAGCATGCGGTTGCTTGGGCCGCCAGCCTCCATCAGCCCCGCAGCGCTCATCAGCGGCGCGTAGGGCAGCAAGCCGCGGCGCTGGGCCAAGCTGGTCCCCACCACAATGCACAGAGACAGGGCCATGCCGCCATAGGCATGGTGCGCATCGAACAGCAAATTGACCAGCAGCGCCATCGTCACCATCAGCACCCAACCCACCGGACTGGTGACGCCGTTGCCGTAGATGAACAGGCCGTTGGTGATCCAGAACGCGCCAATGACCGCGGTGGCATAGACTGGCAGCTCCTTGTTGGCTCGCCACAGCCCGGCGCCCACAGCGCAAAGGCCTGCCCACACCGCCACCGCTGCCCACAAGGCTTGTTCAACGGGGACCAGCAGGTCGGGGCGCACAAGGCGCACCGGCTCACCCGGGCGGGCCATGCTGGAGGCGACCAGGGCAGCCACCAGGCGAGCGCCCAAGACCAGCAAGCCCATGGCCAGGGCCCGGTTGGTGCGAGTCCAGCGCAGAGGGTCGCGCCACAAAGGCGTTGTATCTTGCGGATAACTCAAGGAACCATTGGCCATGCCTAGTTGACCTCGCTGCCATGCACGGGGGCTGGCCCTTTCGGTGTTCAATGGACATGACCCTAGACGCTTGGCAGCCCAAGAGCAAGGGACAAATGAGTCGATGACTAGAAAGGCATGAAGAATAGCAGCATGGGCATGGGGGCGCGGGTACGTGCCGTGCTGCTGCAGGCTGCCGGCGGCCGGCAGCTCGACCGCTAGTTGCGAAACCGCCGCTGCGGTCATGGTTGCACCTAATTCGCGTTGAGAGGTCGTGGCAGCTGCTGCTGGTGGGCCGTTTCCGAACATGAGGCCGCAATTCCACCTTGGGTCGCCAACGGACAGAGGCCGCAGGACCCAAAGACGGCTGGTCAACCCCTGTGCGCCAGAGTCGAGCAAGGGTATAACTGCCGGGCCCGCTGCTGATGGCGAGCACCGATGGAGTAGTCGATGCCAATGACCGATGTGCAAGCTGTGGCGTGTCTGCGCCTGATCGTGGCTGTGGCCAAGGCCGATGGCGAGGTCGCCGCCGCCGAGCGTCAACAACTGGCCGGTGCTCTGGACGATCTGCCGCTGGGCGGCCTCTCTGTCGATGCCCTGCTGAGCGAAACGGTGGATGTGGATGCGCAGTTTCAGCTGTTGGACACCCAGCAAGCCAAAGAAAATGCCTGGCAAGCCATGTATGCCATGGCCTGGGCCGACGGCGAGTGCGTGCCGGTAGAGCAGGTGGTTCTGGACTACGCCCAACAATCTCTTGGGATTCCAGATGAATCGGCCACGATTGTCCACCGGCTGTACAACGAGGCGCGCGACACCTTGCTGCCCTCTGCCATCCACCCCATCGCCGACCCGCTGCGCCGCGCGGCCGAGATCAAAGAAGACACGCTGAAGTACGCGATCTTGACTGCGGTGCTCGGCGCGTTTCCAGTACCGGGCTTGGCGCTCTTGACCGACTTGGCGGTGGTGGCGGTCCAGGTCAAGCTGGTGCGCGATGTCGGCCAATATTGGGGCCACAAGGTCGACCAAGCGGCGGCGAAGTCGCTGCTGTACAGCCTGGGTCTTGGCACTGGCGCACGCATGGCCGTCAACAACCTGGCCAAGCTCGTGCCCGGCTGGGGAAGCGCGGTCGGAGCGGCGACTTCCTTTGCCTCGACCTGGGCGCTGGGCAAAGTGGCTGATGAGTACTTCAAGAGTGGCGCGAACACCGATCCCGCCCAGCTGCGCTCAGCCTATAAGTCCGCGCAGCAGGAAGGTAAGTCGACCTATGAGGCCCACAAAGAGGAGATCGCGGTCAAGCAGGAGATGGACTCGGCTCGCCTCAAGCAATTGGCCGCTGACACCAAGGCCGGGCGAATCAGTCAAGCTGAATACCAGAGCAAGATCGCTGAGCTATAGGACGCAAGTGGTCCCGACCGTCTCGCCGCCGATAGGCTGCGGCGGTGCATGGCTGTGGCGGCGCCTTCGGTCAGCAGCGGCGAGTCCACTCAGGTTCGGCAAACTCCGCGCAGCGCCGTAGTCAGCCGGCAATTGCGGCTCTGCCGGCGATGCGCCAAGCGCTTGGGCCAAGGGGCATCAAGGCGCCAGGCCCACAGAGAAAACTTCCGACACCACGCTGGCGCTGCCTGTGCACGCCGATTGCGACAGCGGCTTGCCTGGCTGGCAGCCCGTGGAGTAGGTGCCGGTGAAGCGATAGTTGGCGCCGTTGACCTTGGCTGGAGTCGGCCACGGCATGGTGTCGAAGTAGGCGCCCGGCTTGACCTCCACCGCATAGCCTTCCCACGCGCACACCGCCGGCGGGCCCAAGTTCTTCCACGCTCCGCTGCCCTGGCTGGTCTCGATCTCATAGGTGGTGCAGCCAGGCAGGAAGATCGAGGCCGCCGAGCCGTTGATCCAGGTCACGGTGACGATCTCGCCGGGGGCCACCGGGCTGCCGTTGCGCGCCCACAAGATCACCTTGCCGGTGTGGGCCGCATCCGGCTTGCAGGCGCCGGGTTTGCTGGGCTGCGAGCAGGCGTCTTTGGGCGCACAGAGGCTGGCCCCCTCGCAGGTAGAGCCCGGATAGCAGGCGGGCAGACTGGTGCTGGCATCGGGCCAGCAGGCTCCGGCGCTGGGCAGCGGCAGGCAGAATCCGCTGATTCCCTCTTGCGGTTTGCCGGCGATGCAAGCGCCCACGGCACAATGGGTGTAGTCGTAGCACCCCTGTGCGGGCAGCGCCGGTGCACAGGTGCCGGGAGGCTGGGTGCCACACTTGGGGCACGGCGCGACGTAGCAGATCTGCCCAGAGGGGCAGGTCTTGCCGTTGGCGCCGGCGCCGCAGGCGACCCCCGGCTGCCAGCCGTCGGCCGTCGCGTCTTGGGCAATATCCTGGGCGACGTCTGGGACGACATCCTGGACGACGTCGGCCGCGACATCCGCAGCATCTGGGCTTGCGTCGCTTGGCACATCGGCTGCGGTGTCGACCACGCTGTCGCCGGCCGTTTCGGCCACATCTACAGCATCGACGGCAGGGCTGGTGGAAGAGGTCGTCTCATTGCAGGACAGAGCCCAGCTCGCGGCCATCAACAACAAGGGATATCGCCACATTATAGCCTCCAGCGTCTCCACCCGTCTGGCACGCTAGGAGCCCAGGTTGGGCGTGTCAACCTGCGGTGGCGCAGGTTACGGCTGGTGGGCACGCTGAGACCGGCGCACTTGCGCGCGCTGCAGTGTCGCTTGGGCAGGAACGTGGCCGGCCTATCGCGGCTGGGTCCAAGGGTCGCTGCCCCAGCACTTTGGCCGCAGTCACCCGTAGGGCTGGTCCGGTGCTGAATCGCCAGGAGCCAAGAGCCCTCGGGTCGCGGTACACTTGCCCAAGGGGTGCGCATAGCACCTTTGGGAGGCCCCGTGAACGAACTCGCCGCCGCCCTGACAGCCCGCTACGGCGGCGGCCGGGCAGTCCAAGAGGGCTATCTGCCGATCGCAGAGTGGTGCCTGGACCGCGTGGCTGCAGCCCGACGGCAGGCAGCGGCCCAAGAAAACGCCCGCCCGACGCTGGTCATTGGCATCAACGGCCCCCAGGGCTGTGGCAAGTCGACCCTTGCCGAGGCGCTGGTAGAAGCCCTTGGGCGCGTCGGAATCCGAGCGCTGGCTCTGTCGATCGATGACCTGTACCTTCCCCATGCCGACCAGCTTGCCCTTGCGCAGGCCTTTGCTGGCAACCGCTACCTGGAGCACCGCGGCTATCCAGGTACCCACGACGTCGAGCTGGGGGTAGAGGTGTTGGATGCCCTGCGCCGAGGGGGGCCGGTGGACCTGCCGGCCTATGACAAGTCGGCCTGGCGCGGCCGCGGCGACCGGCTGCCCAAAGAGCGCTGGCGGCACATCGACGAACCTTTTGATCTTGTGCTGTTTGAGGGGTGGATGCTTGGCTTTGCGCCGCTTGCAGGCCTGGACCCCCTGAGCACCCCCGAGCTGGCTGTAGCCAACTCGCTGCTCGGCCGCTATGCCGCCTGGAACCAGCGCCTGGACGCCATGATCCTGTTGCACACCCGCCAGCTCAAGCAGGTGGTGCAGTGGCGGGTCGATGCGGAGCGGTCGCGCCGGGCACGCGGCGAGGGGACGCTCTCCGACAGTGCCGCGCGCGACTACATCAAGCGCTTCCTGCCGGCCTACCGCGCCTGGCTGCCCAGCTTGCATGCCCAGCCGCCGGGCCGGTCGACACTGCGGGTCGAGCTTGGGCCGGACCGCCTGCCGCTGCGGCCAGTGGTGGCCGTGGACCTTGCCAAGCTGGAGAGGCGGACTGCGGCGGCGGAAGATGTGCCCGCGCTGACCCGGCTGGTAGAGCGAACCCTGCGGCGGTACATAGAGAAAAGCTTGGGAAGCTGGGACGGCGACGCGACCCGCAGTGCCATCGAGGCGGCTGTGGAGGAGGGCACCTGGCAGCTGCTCTGCCTGAACGGCGCCGCACTTGGGGTCCTGTCCGTGGTGTACGGCGAAGACGAAGTGCGCATTGCCCAGCTGTACTTGCAGCCAGAGTACCACGGCTGCGGCTGGGGCACGGCGCTGGTTCAAGAGGTCCTGAGCGAGGCTGCGGACCGCGGCCTTCCCGTCCGGCTGCGGGTTCTGCGGTCCAACCCCGCCCAGCGGCTGTATGCTCGCCTTGGCTTTGAGGTAGAGCAGTCAAGTCCAGAGCGGCTGTGGATGGTGGCCCGGCCCGCCAAGCCGCCGATCGGCGATCAGGACTTTGGTCGCTAAGACAGCGCCAATTGCCAACACGGGCAGACAGCCCAGCTGATGCAATAGTCCTTATCTGTTGTTGGTAAGTTGCCGATCTTCGCCCATGGTCTCCTGGACCTTGGCGGGCCTTGGCGGGCCTTGACCTGCCGCCAACCGCTCTGTGCGCCCGCCATCGACCAGGCGCGCCAATTCCGCGGCCGACTCCAGCGGCTCTGTCGGATAGCAGAGAGCTTCTGTCGCGCACGCCCTTAGCACTTCTGCCAAATCCCCTGAGTGCAAGCTGGCCTGTCGCCCTGCCAGCTCCAGCAGACCCCGCTGCCAGCGCTCCGCCACCAGGTCGCGCAGGACCGCCGGCGTCAGCTGGGCCAACACCTTTGCCAGCTGGCGAAAGCCGTCGCGCGCCAGGTCCTGTTCGCCTGGACCGGCCGGTGCCGCCCCCAGGCCATCCAGCACCAAGACCGGGCGCCCCTGGGGAGGCTCAAAGCCGGTGCGCGCGACCAGCCGCGGATGCACCAGGGCGTCGCCAAAATAGGGAGTCGCCATGCCCAGATCCAGCGGGGGCAGCGGCAGCGGCACGTCGGGGCGGTCGGTCAGCAGGCCCCGGCGCGGCAAATAGCCTTCAAACACCGGCCAGCCGCCGCCGTGCAGCGGGCGCAGGCACGCGCCAACCAGCTCATTGGCCAGCCGGTCGGCGAAGACGGGGTCGCGCTCCGCCCGGATCTGCCACAGCCGGCGGACTACCGGCAGGTGCACGCGCCGCTGCGGGCGGTCGACGCCAAATTGCCAAGCCAGATCAGGGGTGCACACCGAGTCGAGCCGCTGTGCCGCCGCTTGCAGCCACGCCTCTCGCAGGGCTGGCCACTGCTCTGCTGTTGCCAGGGCAGCGTGGCCGGCGATCGCGCGGGGCAGGGCCGTGGGATCGGAATTGTCCAGCGCTTGGGCGAGCTTCTTGGCGCTGGGTCGGTCGACGCACGCCAGCTCCAGCTGGGCCGCGCGCAGATGCAGGCTGGCTTGCTCCAGCTGGCCCAGGCGGCGGCAGTGCAGCGTCAGAAAAGCCTCGCGCAGCCCAGGGTGGTCGTCCAGCGCCAGCGTATCGGCGATGACACCGTCCAGCAGCCGCTCGGCCAGGGTGCCACTCTCGGCGCGGCGGTGGACCAGGCCCTCTGGAATCGCCGCCATCCACGTCGCCGGCAGCCCGCGCAGCAGCTTGATGGGCATGCCCAGGGCTTTGGCAAGACCATGAGATGAGGGTTGAATGTCGGCACGCGGCGACAAGACGACTTCGCCGGCCCAGGCAAGGTCGGCGGCGTCGAGCGGCTCTGCGGCCATTTGCGCAGCCTCGCCCAGGCGCACTACAGGGCCAAAGCGAAACCAGGTGTCGACGTCGTGCTCGCGCCAGGCCCGGTCAAAACGCGCGCGCAGGCCGGGGTGCAGCGCCGTAAGGCAGGCCTCGATGTCGCGGCGTTGCAGGTAGCCTGCGGTTGGCAACGCGGGATCGGTGACCAGGAAGCGCACCGCCAGGCCCTCTGGCAGCTGGTCGGCCAGCTCGAGCATGCGGTCAATGCGCTGGGCAAATGGCAACGCCCCCACAGCCTCGCGGTGCCAGTGGTCCACTGAAAGGGTCAGCGTCAGCTGGCCGCCTCCTGGGCTGGACCGACTGTGCCGCTGCAGCCACGCACCAAACTTCTCGGCGTCGGTGGGCAGGGTGACGCCGCCGGTCACGACCTCGACCTCGGCGTGGTGGTTGCGCAAACGCAGCAGGATCGCATCGATTTCTGGGTGGGTCAGCGGTTCGCCGCCCACCACCAGCACTTTGGGCACGCCGCTCAGCTCGGCATGCAGGGTGGCCAGCGTCGCGTCGCTGATGCGCAAGCCGCCGCCGCGGGTCGCACCGGCCAGGCAAAATGCGCAGGTCAGCGGGCAATCCTGGGTCAGGTCCAGCACCACCTCCGGCGGCGCCGGCCGCGTGGCCCCGCGGTACATGCGCGTGCGCTCATAGAAGGAGGCAAAGTGCAGAGGCTCGACCGCCACCAGCGTGTCCAGCAGCGCAGCCGCCGGGCCCACCGTCATCGGGCGCCTCGCGCGCTTGGGGGCGTGTCCACCGCCGACTCTCCAGCTACCTGGGCGTTCAGGCCGCGGTCGGCGCCGTCGCTGGCGTGGTCAAAGGTGCAGAAGCGGCAGGCCTCGAGGTGACCGGCGTTGGCGCGGAACGCCTGGGCCGCAGGGCTGGAAAACAGCTGCCCCAAGCTGTGTTGTGTGAGGTTGCCAATGATCGCAGCGTCTTCAAACTGCATGAGCGGCTGGTTGCACAGGCGCACATCGCCGCCGGCGTGGATGCTGACCATGTGCTCGACCACCCTGCACGGGGTCTCAGTCGCGTAGATGCGGTTGTAGGTGCCCTCGGTCAGGCGCTGCAGCAGGTCGGCTGGCGGCGTTGGCTCGCGGTCGATGGCCGGACGGATGCCCACGTGGACGCCGCGCTGGCGCCCCAGCTCCTGGCAGCGCGGCAACACGTCTTGCAGCAGGTGCCGGTACTGATCGCGGCTGAGCAGGGGGGTGGCATTGCCCAGCTCGGCGACCGGCTGGCACAGGAAAAAGGTTGCGCCATCTAGCCCAAGATCGCCGGCAAGCTCAACGACTTTAGGTAGTTCGTCCAGGTTGAAGGGCGTGATGACCGAGTTCCAGCCCACCTGCGGAGCACCGTGGAGGCGCAGCCCGCGGGCCGCACTCAGGGCCGCCGCGTGCATGCCTTGGCGCGACTTCAGGTCGTCGTGGATCGCCGGGTCGGCGGCATCGCAGGAGATCGACAGGTCGTGGATGCGCGCCCGGGCCAGGGACCTGAGCTTGGTGTCGTCGAGCCCCACACCGGTCGTCGTGACAAAGGTCTGCAGGCCCAGCTCCTGAGCCCGCGCCAGGATCGTCAGCAGATCGGGGCGCAGCGTCACCTCGCCGCCAAAAAACTCCAGCGATGTGGCGCCCTGGGCCGCCACCTCCTCCAGTACCGCCCACACCTGCTGCAGCGGCATGTCTTGGCGCAGCCGCAGCGGCAGGTCGCAGTAGCGGCAGACGGTGACGCAGCGCCGGTTGAGCAGCAGGGTCACGTGCTCCACTTTCTTGAAAATGGGCTGATCCGCTGTCCGGACCTGCAGGCGCAGCCACCACGGATCCGCGCCATCGCGGCCCGGCCAGCGCGCATGGCTCACCTCCAGGGCCCCGCCGACGAGGGAACGGGCGACGAGCGCCGCGTCGGCAGGCTCCAGCTGGTTGATCAAGTCGGGCCCTACCAGTGCATCGGTTGCCTCGGCCACTACGGCCGGCTGTCGCCCCAAGACCAGCACGCTGTGAGGCTGCGGCGGCTGGCGCAGGCGCCGGGCCAGGGCCATTCGCGGGCCGCGGCGGCTCAGATCCGCCCCAGAAATCACCAGGACCGGCGCGCCCCTGCCTTGGGTCGGCGGCCCCAGCAGGGCGGACAGCCCGGGGCCCACCGGCTCCACCGTCCCCCGCTGGTGGGCCTCCTGCAGTCCCGCCTCCTGCAGGGCGACGTTCAGGTGGTGATGCGCGGGGGGCTCCAGCTCGGCCAGGTGCCAGCAGCCGGCACACTCGGTCCGCACGGCACAGGCCGCGCAGGTGGGATGCAGGGTCAGGCGCCGCAAGCCGTCTGCCGTGCGCGCCCAGCTGCGTCCCGCCACGGCCCGCGCCGACAGCTCGGTGCTGCCCGGCTGCTGCGCCGCCGCAAACAACGCCCACGCCGGCGCAGCCCCTTCTCCATGGCCTGGCGAGGCAGCGACCAGCAGAGCGCCAGCGCCGGCCGTCCGCGGCGGCAGCTCGGGCCTGCGGCTGCACTGTGCGGGCTGAAAGTCCTTGATCCAGCTGCCAGAATCCGCGGCCATCCCATCGCGCGCGGCTGCCGCGCCGCCATCCAGTTCGGGCTCGCTGGCGCTGGCCTCGGCGCGCATCGCCGCCAGCAGGTGCCTGGCCACCGCCGGCCCATCGGCCATTGCGCAAAACTGCTTGGCAATGGCCAGGATCTGAGCCATTGGCCAGGGTCGATCTGCGTCAGCGGCGCTGAGGTAGCCAATGTTGAACCGCAAGGTCCGCAGTAGCGCCGGACGGCTGGGGTCGCGTGGCGAAATAGTCAATGTCAGTGGGTGGTTTGGTTGGGCAGGCCCCGCCGCCCCCAAGGTCAACAGCACTTCGCCGGGCCGCTGCTGGGCCGCCTCTAGCTTGAGGCCCTGCGCCTGCAGTTCTTCTCGCAAGGTCAGCAAGCGCCGCGGCGGCAGCGGCTGCAGCGCCACGCGCGAAGGTCCGGGCGGCTGTGGGTCGCGGTCGGCCAGGCGGTCCTCCCTTGGCCGCAGCGCTGGTCACAGGCTGCCGGCGGCTGCCATGTTACACGGTTGGCCGGCGGGCGCGCTATGGATTCTGGTCCAGCCAAGCCCTAGTACCCCAAACCCCAAGTTCGTTCCGGGTTCCGGAACGGACGTGGTTTGGGGTACGGAAGAAGACCCAGCAGTAGGACCCAAGACCTGTGAACAAGAACCGGGTGCAACCCGGATCGAATTAACGGTCTTGGGTAC